>JBCDJJ010000050.1:0-25666 GCA_038747915.1 Planctomycetota bacterium
CGACCTCTCACTCTTCTTCCAGGCCACCTGCCCATGACACCCTGCACCCTCCTCCATCCCCCCCAACGACTCCGCTCGCGAGCCAGGAGCCTCCCATGATGACACCCACCATCCAGGAGATCGCCACCCGCGCCGGCGTCTCTCCCGGAACCGTCTCACGCGTGCTCAACGGCCGCAACAAGGAGAACCGGCCCGCCATCGCCCGCCGCGCCGAGCACATCAGGCAACTCGCACAGGAAATGGGCTACCGACCAAACGCCGCCGCGCGGAGCATGATCTCAGGACGATTCGGAACCATGGCCTTCGTCACCTGCGGCGATCTCGGCTTCGACTGGTTCCCGCCCGCCCTCCTCCACGGCGTACATACCGAGCTCGACGACCGCGGCTACCGACTCGTTATGAACGAACTCGCCGGCACCGAACTCACGAGCGAGATCGCCTCGCCCTGGCTCTTCCGCGAGCAAGCGGTCGACGCCATCCTCCTCCACCTGGACGCCAAAATCCCGGGTGCCCTCGAGCGCTTCCATGAGAGCCACCCGAGCCGCGTCGTTCTCCTCAACGCCAACCTCGAGCGCGACTGCGTCTTCCCCGACGAGGTCGCCGGCGGCATGATCGCCGGCCAACACCTCATCGCCGCCGGCCATCGCGCCATCGGCTACTTCTTCCTCGATCAAGCCGGCGAGCCCCACTTCTCCGCCACCGATCGACGCCGAGGACTCGAGATCTCCATGCTCGAAGCAGGGCTCGCACCCGCCCTCGTCCTCGCCGACGCCGACCGCTACGACCCCATGAAAGGAAACGGCACCGAACGCGCCGCCGCCTTCCTGAGAGCCCACCCACACTGCACCGCCGTGGTCTGCTACAGCATGGCCGAGTTCACGTCCATGCTGTCCGCAGCACTCGCCGATGGCCGACACGTCCCGGGCGACCTCACCCTCCTGCTCTTCCACGATCAGCCCGCCCACGCCGTCACCGGCATCGCGACCGACACCATCATCGTCCCCTTCGCGTCCATGGGCGCCGCCTCCGTCTCCATGGCCATCGACCTGATCGACGGCGGCGCTTCCTCACTCCCCGCGCGCAAGATCGCCTACACCGAACTCTTCGACGCCTCGATCGGACGCAGGCTCAGCATCAGCGCCACCGGATCCGGCTCGCGATGACCGCGCCCGCGACGATCACCCTCGCCCTCCTCGCCGCGTGCACCGCCGCCACGAGCCCACTCGGGGCCGAGCCCGTCCGATTCACCGTCGACCCCACGCGAGAGATCGGCCCCATCAGCCCCTGGATCTACGGCAGCAACCACGATGTCGACGCGCACCGCATCGATACCGCGCGCCGGCTCGGCGGCAATCGCCTCAGCACCTTCAACTGGGAAACCGGCGCCTCCAACGCCGGCCGCGACTACACACACTCGAGCGACCTCTGGCTCGTCGCCGAACAGCCACTCGACTGGTGGGGCATCAACCACACCGAACCCGAGCCCGATGCAACGCCCGGCGCCGTTCTCACAACCTTCCACGACGAGTCACTCGCACGCGGCTCGATGTCGCTCATCCAGGTGCCCATGCTCGGCCTCGTCGCCGCCGATGCGCACGGCCCGGTCGCCGAGCACGAAGCCGCTCCCTCGCCGCGCTGGGCGCCAGCCCGAGCCACACCAGCACAAGACAACGTCAACACCAACACCGTCTCGGCACTCGAGATGATCCAGTGGCTCGTCAACCAGTACGGCCCCGCCGATGCGCACCAAGGCGTCCGCGCCTACGGCCTCGGCAACGAGCCGGGCCTCTGGCACGAGACACACCCCCGCGCCCGCGCCACACCCATCACCTGCCGCGAGCTGCTCGATACCTCCATCGAGTTCGCCAGCGCGATCAAGCGCGCCGATCCTTCCGCCGAGGTCTACGGGCCCGCCCTCTGGGGGTTCGGCTCCATGAACAATCTCCACGGCGCCGCCGACTGGCCAGCGTTGCACCGAGAACACGCCTACGACTGGTTCGTCGACGCCTACCTCGACACCATGCGCCTCCATTCGGAGCGCGCCGGGACCCGACTCCTCGACGCCTTCGACATCCACTGGTACCCCCAGCCCACCGCCCCAGAGGCCCGCGAAACCGCTGCCATGGCCGGCCCTCGCTCGCTCTACGACGAGTCCTACACCGAGCCAACCTGGATCGGCGAGCACTTCCCTCGCTTCCTCCCGATCCTCCCTCGCCTTCAACAGTCGATCGAACGTTACTTCCCCGGCACCAAGATCGTCATCGGCGAGTACGACTGGGACCTCGGGGGCACCATCGCCGGCGGACTCGCTCAAGCCGATGCCCTCGGCGCCTTCGGCCGCCACGGCGTGCACGCCGCCTTCTACCACCACTTCACACACAACCGCCCCGACGCCTTCATCGGCGCCGCCTTCGAGCTCTACCGAAGCACCGACACCACGACCCCGCACTTCGGAGACATCGCCCTCGAGATCACTCCCCCCATCACCAGCAACGGCAACATTTCCGCCTACAGCTCGAAGTCATCCACACACGACACCCTGCACATCATCGTGGTCGACCGACGCCCCACCGGCACCGACATCGAGATCGAGATCGCAGCCCACCACGTCGGTACGCCGGACGGTGTTTCCATCGATGCGTGGATCCTTGACGCCGCGGCTCCAGCGGTCCGCCACCTCACCCCGCCGCCCACGCTGACCGATCACACCATCACCTTCGAGTCGCCCGGGCGCGCCGCGGTGCATCTGATCATCCACGCACAACCACGCCGGCCCACCGACGAACAGGAGCCCCGGCGTGAGTAAGAGCCCAAGGCGTGCGCTCATCGCCCTCTCCCTCGCGGTGTCGAGCCTCGCCGCCCCCGGTGCGCAGGCTGTGCAGCCCAACGTGCTGTTCATCCTGATCGACGACCTCGGCGCCCGCGACCTCTCCTGCTACGGGTCGTCTTTTTATGAGACGCCGCGTATCGATCAACTGGCTGGCGAAGGCGCGCGCTTCACCGACGCGTCCGTCGCCCACCCACGGTGCGTCCCGTCGCGCGTGTCGCTCATGCTCGGCCGAGTCCCCGCCGGTGTCGGGTGCCCCGGCGGATCCGCGTGGAAGGGCCACCTCCCCGCCGAGAGCCGCACCATCGGTCACGCGATGCAAGACGCCGGCTACGAGACCGGCTACATCGGCAAGTGGCACCTCGGCGGCGAGGGGGCCCTCCCCTCCGATCTCGGCTTCGACATCTCGATCGCCGCCGGCGCCGCCGGCTCCCCCCGCGCCTTCTTCGCCCCCTACGACGGCCCGTTCCCACCGAGCGAAGCGTGGCGCGCCCGCAACCCCGACAAAGCCCCCATCGGCCTCGACGATGCCCCAGACGGCGAATACCTCACCGATCGCCTCACCGACGAAGCGATCGACTTCATCGCCACGCACCACGCCACACACCCCGATTCACCCTTCTTCCTCATCCTCTCCCACTACGCTGTCCACCAACCCATCGACGCCAAGGACGAGCCGGTGCGCCACTACCGCCGCAAGCTCCAGGCGATGCCCGAGGACGATGCCCCCGAGTTCCTCCCGCGCGACGGTGTCACCAAAGCCCGTCAAGACGATGCCCCCTACGCCGCCATGATCGAGAGCGTCGACGAGAGCGTCGGCCGACTCATGAACACGCTCGACCGACTCGATCTCGATGACGACACCATCGTGTTCTTCACATCCGACCACGGCGGACTCTCCAACCGCGGCGCCGACCACCGCCGATCGGTCGAAACATCGAACCTGCCGCTCCGTGCCGGCAAAGGCCACCTCTACGAAGGCGGCCTCCGCGTCCCGCTCATTGTCCGGTGGCCAGGCGTCGTCGAGCCCGGCACCGAATCCTCCTTCGTCACCGTCAACACCGACTTCTTCCCCACGCTCCTCGACATCGCCGGCGGCGAGCCCACAGCCGAGCCGCACCTCGACGGCACCTCCATCGAACCCGCCCTCCGCGGTGAGTCAAACGTGTCGCGCCCGCCGATCTTCTGGCACTCCCCGCGCGCCCGCCCCGGACCGACCGGCGACCACAACTCATCCGCGGTGCGCATCGGCGACTGGAAGCTGCTGCACTTTCACGACGACGATCGCGTCGAGCTCTACCACCTCGGCGTCGACCCCTCCGAGACCACTAACCTCGCCGGCGCCGAGCCCGAGAAGACCGATGAACTCCGCGCACGCCTCGACGACTGGCGCGAGTCCATCAACGCCCCCGCGTCACGCCCGAACAACTAGATGGCCCATCTCGCGACGCCCGCGTCGCCACACCGCCCCGGAGCATCACCATGACCCATACCACCATGAACCGGACCTCACACATCGCCGCCGCCCTCACTGCAGCACTCGGCACGCTCGCCCCAACAGCCGCCGCCGAGCCGATGAACATCCTCTTCATCGCCGTCGACGACCTCCGACCCGCCCTCGCCTGCTACGGCGACGAGCACGCGATTACCCCCAACATCGACCGCCTCGCCGCCCGCGGCACGATCTTCGCCAACGCCCACACGCAGCAGGCCGTCTGCGCCCCATCGCGCATCAGTCTCCTCACCGGTCTTCGGCCCGACACCACCCAGGTCTGGGACCTCAAAACACGCCTGCGTGATCACCTCCCCGACGCCATCACGCTGCCCCAGCACCTCCGCTCGCTCGGGTACGCCACCGTCGGCATGGGCAAGATCTTCGACATCCGCAGCACCGACCAACAGCTCGACGAACCCTCCTGGTCCATCCCCTTCCAAGACGTCTCAAGCCCCTCTGACGACACCTTCCACTACCGCGACCCGGAGCACGTCGAACTCGTGCTGACCAAGAAACAAGCCGCCAGAGAAGCCGGCGTGCGCGGGTGGCGCGCCGTGCGGGACTTCATCGGCACCCGGCCCTCCACCGACCAAGCCGATGTGCCCGACAACGCCTACCCCGACGGCGCCATCGCCGACAAGGGCATCGAGTGGATCGAGACGCTCGCGCCCGAGGAAGAGCCGTTCTTCATCGCGGTCGGATTCAAGAAGCCCCACCTTCCTTTCAACGCGCCATCGCGCTACTGGGACATGTACGACCGCGACCAGTTCGAGCGCCCCGTCTCCACATCCCTGCCCGATGGCGCTCCGGAGATCGCCTTCCAGGACTCGTGGGAGCTCCGGGGCGGCTACACCGATGTCCCGGAGCGCGGCGTCCCCGTGCCCGAGGAAGACCGCAAGCGCCTCACGCACGGCTACTACGCATGCGTCTCCTACATCGATACTCAGGTCGGCAGGCTGCTCGATGCACTCGATGCGTCTGGTGAAGCCGATCAGACCGTGATCGTGCTCTGGGGCGACCACGGCTTCCACCTCGGCGACCACGGCATGTTCTGCAAGCACACCAACTTCGAGATGGCGACGCGCGTGCCGCTGATCTTCACGGCGCCGCAGGTCGCCGCGAACACCGCGCCCCACCGCGGCCCGGTCGAGTTCGTCGATGTCTTCCCGACGCTCTGCGATCTCGCCGGCATCCCCGCACCCGAGGGCCTGCACGGTCTGAGCCTGCGCCCCGCGATGATCGACATCGAGCGCGATGTCAAACCCATCGCGGTCAGCCAGTACCCGCGCAACCACACCAGCGCCAACGCCCTGATGGGCTACTCCGTCCGGGATCGCCGGTTCCGGTACACCGAGTGGCGTCGGAGCGATGGCCTCGGCCCCGGCACCGGACGTGTCGTCCATCGCGAACTCTACGACTACGAGACCGACCCGCACGAGACACGCAACGTCGCCGACGATCCCACCTACGCCGCCGAACGAGCACGACTCGCGAAGCACCTTCGCGAGGCCGACGTCATCGGACCGGATCCACACCACACACCCACGGAATCCATGTCAAGGTGATCGAACGCCGCGAGCGTCATCCGATCACGGTCATCTCGCTCACTGCGAAATCAGCGAGCGCACCATCCGTTGCTGCCTGAAACGCCGACAGATGCCGGGCTTCCATGTGCGCCAACCAGAGCTCGCGAGACTCCCAGGTCTCATAGAAAAGAAACTGAGCGGGATCCTCGTTGTCCTGATGCAGGTCGTACTGCAGGCACCCGGCCTCCGCGCGCGTGGTGGGGATGAGTCTCAACAGCTCGGCTTTCACCAGGTCAACCCGATCGGGGTGGGCATGGATCCGTGCAACGATCGTCAGCTTTGGCATCTCGTTCCTCGTATACGATGTGTCGTGTGATGACCCATCTTGCTGCGTGATTGTCGAGCGCGGTGCGCCCTCGGGTGCGATCCCCGGTGGTGGGAGCGGGACGCTCCCACGGCCAAAGGCCGGACATCTGCTGGTAAATGTTCGTGGGAGCGGGACGCTCCCACCACCGGACCAAGAAACACGAAGGCACGGGATGCATTCAACACGGACAACCTCCTCATCGCAGTGAACTCTGCGCCGGGCACCTCCATCACCTCGTGCCGGCCAGTTGGCGGGTTGTTCGATCGAAGCTGTTGGTCATCGCCGAACGCAGCGCGAAGGTGATCGCGAGATAGAGCGAGGTCGAAACCAACGATCCGATCGCGAGTGCGTACCGTGCGTTCGTGAGCGAGTTGAGCTGCTCCAGTGCTCCATGCATCGCATCGGCGGGGCGGATCATGGCATACAGCAGCGTCGCGGGCGTGGTCGCCGCAGCAGCCGGTCCGATGTACGCCACCTCCCTGGCCAATTGAAAGCTGCACGCGCCGAGCACACCCGCGACCACCGTGATGATCGCCACCGTCGAGATCACCGAGCCGATCGTTCCCTTGGACCGGAGAGACGCGTGGAGCCCCATCGTCACACAGAATGCGAGGAAGGCCACGCTCACGAGCGGCAGCAGCAGCGCCAGCTCGGGGAGCATCGCCGGGATGTCGATCTGCAGCGCGTTCACCACGCTCGCGGTGTAGATGACACCACCCGACCGTCCGAAGCCGCCGAGCGCGACGTAGGCCGACGCGATCGCCACCGTCGCGAGCGGCACACACAGCATCGGCAGCAGATACAGAATCACACCGCGGAGCTTGCCGCTCAGGTACTGCTTCGCGGTGATGGGCGTCGTGAGCAACAGGTCGAGCGTGCCGTCCTCGCGCTCGCGGCTGATCGCGGTCGCCGAGATATTGATCGCGATCAACGCGATGATGGCGAGCTCGGTCATCGCGGTGGCCACCATGGCAAGCTGAAAGCCCTCGATGTTGAGCTGACCCACGTGGAACACCACGACGAGCGCCACACCGAAGACCCCGCCCGCAGCGATGAAGCTCCACCGCAGGACCGTTTTGGCGAGGGTCGACTGCCGCGCCGCGGCCTCGCGCCACGCGATCGGATTGCGCCCGACGCGCCGCGCATCGCGGAACCGCTCGCCGGTCGTCCTGCGCCGAGAGATGCGGACGCGGCTCGGCATCGCGCGAACGTTCAGAGACGACACCACAACGAGGAGCGCCGAGAGCCCCAGGCTGAGCGCCGACCACACGACCACGGGGTGGCCGAACCAGAGTGCGCGCGCCCAGTGCATCCCGGTGAGTTCGACAGCATCGGGTGTGGGGTAGCTCGCTGGCTGAAGCAGCGCGCGGAGCGCGAGGAACGGGTTGACCGGCGTGAGCGCTGTCACGCCACCCGAGCCCGACTGCATCGCGAGATCGAGCGCGAACGTCACCCCGAGGTACGAGATCACGGAAACGTAGAACGTGAAGACCGCGCGCCGACCGGCGAGGCGGTTGACCGCCAGGGCGATCGCGACCGCACCGACGAGCGTCGCGGCCCCAGCGGACACGATGTACGACAGCAGCACCGATCGGCCCGGCACCCCGCCGAAATACTGCGTGAGCGCGAAGAGCGGGAGCGAGGCGAAGAGCAACGCGAAGACGAAGAACAACCGCCCGAGCAGTTGGCCGAGCACGATCTGGAACGAGCCCATGGGCGTGGTCAGCATGACATCCCAGGTGCGCGGGTTGGACTCCGCTGCGATCGCGCCGGCCATGAACACCGGCGTGAGCACGCAGATCAGGCCGAGTTGGAGGTAGGCGACGACCTGGAACGCCTGCGCGCCCGCGCCCGCGATCGTGCGAAAATTCTGCTGACCGCCGATGTTGGCGAGCAGGAGCAGCAGCAGCACCACGATCAGGGCGCCAAGGTAGGCGGTCCGAACGATCGCGTGCCGGGTCCGGCGGGACCCGTTCTGCACCAGCCGCACCGCCACGGGGTTCACGATCAACACACCAGCGAGCCATCGAAGCGGACCGGGCATGATGCCAGGGTAGCGTTGTGATCGGGTTTCAGGCAGCGGGCTCACGTGGCGCGGAACCGGGCGGGCGTCAGACGAGTATCCTGAGGCAGAGCCGCGGCTTCTGAACATTTCCGCCATCCATCCCGACCGGCTCGTCATCACTCTCTCCTCCCCACTCCCCTCCATCCCACCCTCTGGCTCAACCCACCCTCCTCTTTGCCTCCGGCGCACGCCGCGACGACGGACCGGCGCTGTGACCGGCTTCACCGGCTGTTTGACTTGGGTTGATCCGCGGAGAAAGGCCCGCGGACCGTGTCTTTGCTGAACGATGTGTACTTGGCGCTCGCGCAGGTGGGCCCTCCAGCGCGACCTGGCCCCGGGCCTGTCGGCGGGCTGATTACGCGGCAGGTGGTGCTGGCGATCATCGTGATCGTGGCGGCCATTGTTGGAGCGGCGTTCACGCTCGCGGCCATCACGCTGCTGCGCGCAGGCACGCTCAAGCAGGCCCGCGAAGAGGCGGACCGCTTGACCGATCGCGCGCGGGCGGACGCCGACACGTTGCGTGACAAGGCGGCGGCGCAGGGTGAGCGGGAGGCGGTGCGCATCCGCGAGAACGCTGAGAAGGACATCACGGCCCGATCGGGCGAGCTCCGCGACCTGGAGCGCGACCTGGCCCGCAAGCAGGACCGGCTGGAACTCGATCGCGAGCGACTGGACGACCAGACGGCCAAGCTCGAGGAGTCGCAGGAAGAGGTGGAGGAGCAGCGGGAAGTCGTCAAGCGTCGTCGAGCCGAGCTCGATCGTGTGATCGCGGACGAGAAGGCGGCGCTGCTCCGGGCAGCGGACATGAGCCAGGAGGAGGCGTCGCACCGGGTGCTACGGCTGCTCGAAGATGATGTGCGGCAGGAGATGGCGGAGGTCGTGCGGCGGGAGGTGGAGAAGGCGACATCGGAGTCGCAGGAGAAGGCACGCGACATCGTGCTGAACGCGATGGAGCGGTACGCGGGCGAGATCGCGACGGAGACGACGGTCCGGACCGTGCAGCTGCCGTCGGACGATGTGAAGGGCCGGATCATCGGCCGCGAGGGGCGGAACATCAAAGCCTTTCAGCAGATCACGGGGGTGGACCTGATCGTGGACGACACGCCGGGTGTGGTTGTGGTCTCGAGCTTCGACAAGGTGCGGCAGACGGTCGCGGCGGAGGCTTTGGAGAAGCTGCTCACCGATGGGCGGATCCACCCGACGCGGATCGAAGAGGTGGTTGGGAAGAAACGAGAGGAGGTTGACGAGCGGGTGCGTAAGCACGGCGAGGAGGCGGTGACGGAGCTTCGACTGCGGCGTGTACACCCGCAGATCTCGGAAGCGATGGGGCGGCTCATGTTCCGGTCGAGCTACGGGCAGAACGTGCTGAAGCACTCGATCGAGGTGGCGTACCTATCGCAGATGATCGCTGACCAGCTCGGGTTGAACGGGCGGATCGCGCGTCGGTGCGGGTTCTTGCACGACATCGGCAAGGCGATGGACCACGAGATGGAAGGCCCACACCCGGCGGTGGGATGCGAGTTTGCCAGGCGGTTCGGCGAGAAGGAGCCGGTGCTGAACGTGATCGCGGGCCACCACGGCGACATCCCCGCGACCACGTTTTATACGCCGATCATCATGGCGGCTGATGCGCTGTCAGGGGCCCGCCCCGGTGCGCGACGCGAATCGATGGAGAAGTACATCCAGAAACTGGAGCAGCTTCAGGAGATTGCGCTCGACAGCCGGGGGGTGACCGAAGCCCACGCGGTGCAGGCTGGTCGCGAGGTGCGTGTGATGGTGGATGCAAACGAGCTGAGCGACGACGAGGCGTTTATGACGGCTCGTCAGATCGCGGAGCGTGTGAGCAAGGAAATGACGTTTCCTGGTGAGATCAAGGTGACCGTGCTTCGGGAGACGCGCGCTGTCGAGGTGGCGCGGTAGGGGCGAGGCGCTCTTCGGGTTGTGTTGTGGGTGAGCGGGCGGCGAGCGCATCGTGCGTCTGGTGTTCTCTGGTGTGGCGGTGGCTTCGGCCTGCGCAGGGGGCCGTTGCACCGGGTGTGTTGGATGCTTGATGGTGGCAACGGTTTGGTCCGCGGGCGCGAGCCCGCGGCTCGTGTGGTGTGGATGTGTCCGACGGCATCGGGGCAGTATGTAATGCTCGCGCGGCGTTGTCAGCGGGGATGTGCGAACGTTGAAGTGGATCACGAATAGTGCGCACAAAGGATGTCGGTGCGCGTGATTGAGATCGGTGATTCGGGGGATGGTTGTGATGCGCTGCAGCGCGCGGTGCGTTCAACGCATCGTTTCGGTACCTGCAGCAGTCGGCCTCGAGTGATCGGATGGCGTCGGCGCTCGCACTGGTGGGCGAGTCACCAACGGCACCCGCGCGGGTCATCCCCGGAGCGGCGTGCTCTCGGTGTGCATCGTTGTGTTTCGTCGAAAACACGGTGTTTTTCGCATTGTTCTGTGATGCAGAACAACTCTCGACAACTTCAATGACGATTGAGATGTGTGTTTTTGGCGGGCGATTGGTACCGGTGGTGGTGGGTGCGCGCGCGCGGTCGCGAACCATCGTGGGTGTGCGGTGACCGATGCGCTGAACACATGCGATATGCGTGCGGCGCGCGCACGAACAATGCAACAGGTGATCGGCGCGGGCGTAGTGAGTCGAGGACGCGAGGCAGGTCTCGGACGCCAGCGCGGCACCGACCTGCCACTTCTGAATGATTGCTTTGGTGAAAAGGAGCTGACGTATGCTTCGAACGACGCTTGGTGTTGTGTGCGTGCTCGGTTTGAGTGGCATCGGCGCGGGGATACCCGCAGGCGGCGATGTTTCGCTCGGCGAGCTTCAGGATCAGCCCGCGGTTGCGGTTGGGTCGATCACTTCAGTAGATCTCGAAGAGAAGCTGTTCGTGCTCATGGTCGACGAAACAGAAGCCATGGTGACCTTCGATGCGGAGACCGTGTTTGTCCTGGATCTCGAGGAGTCAACCGCTGAGGAGGCGCTTCAGATCGGGTACGGGGCGACGGTGACACACGACGATGGGCATGCCTCGCGTGTGGAGGCGGTGACGCCCGTGGATGAGTAGTTGGTGATGGTCTACATCCTCGCGCAGCACTTTGGCTGCGCGGGCTCATCTGGCCCGTCTCGTGCGCGATGGTGTGCGGGGCGGGTTTGGTGATTTGTGTGTTGAGTGCTCGATGGTGGTGGTGGTCCGATCCGCGGGCTCGCGCCCACGACTCGTGTGGTGCGTCGGGGGGGTGGCTAGAGATTGGCGAGCGCGTCGGCGGCGTCTTGGAGGATGTGGGCGCTGAGGGTGTCCGGTTGCGCTTTGGCCTGCATGCAGTTGTGGAGGAGGGTCTGCGCGTAGAGGTCGGCCTCGATCTCATGCTCGGTCACAGCGAATTCGGCGAAGACGTGGAGGGCCCAGGGGCGGTTGGTGGCGTTGTCGGGCTGGGTGGCGGCGAGGTGCCACCGGATGGCGCTGTGCATGCGCGCGCGGAGGGCGGTGCGAGCGGCGTCCGCGGTCTCGCGGGCGAGGAGCCACCGCAGGGCGTGGAGGGCGCTGAGTTCCTGCTCGGTCCAGACCTCGATGGTCTTGGCGGTGCCCTGGTCGAAGAGGGGGCGCGGGCCCGTGGCCGGGGTAGTGAGGTCGAGTGTTGGTGCGTCGAGGCGTTGATCGGTGGCGACAATGGACCAGATGGTCTGATCTGGCGAGCCGGGGGTGACGAGCGTTTCGGGCGTCGGGGGCTCGGCAGCGGTCTGGCGGCGTCTCCAGGCGAAGAAAGGGAGGGTGCCGGGCCACCGGCTGCCCGCTTCGTCGACGAGGTGGGCCGTGGCAGCTGGGACGGGGTGATCGGCCACTGTGCCGGCGGCGAGCGTGTGCAGGCGGGTGTGCCAGGCGTTCAGGGCGGGCTCACCGGGGGTCTTCTTTGAGGGTTCTGGGGGCATGGGAGCATTCTGGCGGTTCGGGCGGAATCTGCGCTGCGAAGTCTTGGTTGGCTCTGTGACCCGTGGTAGTTTGAAGCTATGCCCCACACCGCAGTTGAGGTCGCGCCTTGGATGACGCGTCGACGGTGCTGTGAGTGCGGGTTTGACGGCCCGCCGCTTCAGGGCAGCCGCGGTGAGCTGGCGTTGCGGTGCCCGCAGTGCGATGCGGACCTGTACGAGCGGCCGCCGCGGTCGTACGCGGAGCTTGAGGGGTTCGTCAGGAAGCCCGCAGAGGCTCCGCCGGCGCCGGCCCCAGCAGCTACTCCGGCATCCGGTCTGGTGCCGATGCTGGTGTGGGGCGCGATCGGGGTGCTCGCAGTTGCTGCAGGGCTCGCTGTGTTCGTTCTCGCGACGGTGTAGCGGGCTGGTGCAGAAGTTGTTGTTTGGTGGCGTGGTGTTGGGAGTGTGTGGTTCCTGCGGGTGGGCGTCGAAAGTCTGTGGGTGCCTGTTCGTGGGAGCGAGACGCTCCCACCACCGGCGCTGGCGAGTACGAAGACGCGGGGGTCAAGCGGCCTGGCGCTGGGGCGTGAGTTCGTCGTCGGGTGTGAGTTCGGTGGCTGGTGCTGCACCGGGGCCTGGTGGTGCCGGCGCGGGTGTGGGCGGGTTCATGGCGGGCATGGCGGCCTCCTCGTCCTCGTCTTCGTCTTCGTCGATGATGGTGACGCCGACGATCTCTTCGCCTCTGAGCCTGGCCAGTCGTTGCTGCCTGATGTCCTTGAGTCGCTCGACCTCGACGCGGAGGTTCGCCACGCCGTGCTCGAAGCGGAGGACCACCGCGAGGGTCCAGAGGAAGGCGAAGACCGCGACCGCGGAGATGACCGCGAGGGAGACCATGGCATCGGGCGAGAGCGGTTGCACGGGCGAGGGATCGACCGATTCGGGTCAGCACTGAACCCGCATATACTTCCGGCGTGCTGGGAGCGTCTTGGAGGAACGGTCGAGGTCAGATCGCGGGGTGCTTGCTCCGGGTGGCGTGCCTGCTTGTTCTGTGTCTTGGCGGGTCGGCGGGCGGCCAGGGCATCGAGATCGGTGTGGAGCGGTTTGGCGTCGGGGGCGTGTCGCGCCCTGGGGAGTGGACGGGGGTGCGGCTCACGCTGCTCGATCAGGGCGATCGTCCTCGGAACGTGGCGGTCCGGCTGCTTGTTGAAGACAGCAACGGGGACTCGGCGGCGCATCAGCGGCGCGTGACGCTCACGCCGGGCCGGCCGGCCGGGGTGTGGGTGTACGCCCGTTTGCCTTGGACGGTGTCCCGGGACAGTCGATTCACGGTGACGGTGCGCGAGCTGATCGAGCGCGAAGGGGGCGAGCCGATCGTCGGTGGACGGATCGCGACATCGCGCATCTCGCCGAGCACCGCAGCGACGATCGTGCCGGCGTCGCGGCCGATGATCGGGGTCGTGGGCAGCGTGCCCATGGGGCTCGAGCAGTACGAGTTGTTTGCCGGTGCAAGTGGGACGGCGTTCGCGCAGACGATGCACGAGCCCACGTCGGTGGTGGCGGGTTTGCTACCTGCGGATCTGCCGGACCGGTGGGTCGGGCTGATGCCGTTCGAGACGTTGGTGTGGGCAGACGTGTCGCCGTCGCGGGTGCGTGCGGGTCCTCGCGCGGAAGCGATCCGGGAGTGGGTGGCACTTGGCGGTCATCTGGTGATCGTGCTCCCTGTTGTGGGGCAGGAGTGGTTCGGGACGGATCACCCGCTACGCGATGTGCTGCCGCGTGTGGAGGTGGTGCGTGGTGAGGCGCCGACGCTCGAGCCGTATCGCGGGTGGCTGACCTCGCCGGAGTTTTCGGCGGTGCCGATGCCGGAGCGTTGGCCGCTCTATGCGTTCGAGCCGGTGGACGGCGCCTCGGTGAGCGAGGCGATGCCGTTGATCGTCGGACCAGAAGGCGCGGTGGCGGTGCGGCGGGTGGTCGGCGCGGGGATGGTGACGGTGGTCGGGCTGGATGTGTCGGCACCGGAGCTGTGGCAGTCGGGTCTGGTGCGGGCCGACTTCTTCTGGCACCGATTGCTCGGGCAGCGGGGTGAAGCACCGACGCCCGCGGAGCGTGACCGTCGATCGATCGTGGTGCGCGCGCCGTCGTTGCGCGAGCAGGCGTGGTCGGATGATCTGATCGGACCGCTCGTGACCAAGCGTGCAGCGGCGAGCGTCGGGGTGCTGGTCGCGCTGCTGGTGTTTGCGACGTACTGGGTGGTGGCGGGGCCTGGCGGGTTCAGCGTGCTGCGTTGGCGGAAGAAGCATCAGCACTCGTGGGTGATGTTCGCGGGGTGCGCGGTGGTGTTCTCGCTCGTGTCGTGGGCGGGTGCGTACGCGATCCGTCCGAAGAACGTGGAGGCGAGTCACTTCACTGTGCTGGACCACGTATATGGCGAGCCGGTGCAGCGTGTGCGGGCGTGGGCGGGCGTGTTGCTCCCCTACTACGGCACGGGTCGTCTCACGGTGGGTGATGAGGATCAGATCGCGGCGATCTCGACATGGGAGCCGGTTGCCGGCGGCGGCGGTGCGCTGATCTTCCCGGATCGTCGCGCGTACGCGCAGGACATCACGGCGCTCGACACGCTCGCACTCCCGGCGCGCGCAACAGTGCAGTCGGTGCGGTGGGATGCGGTGATCCAGCCTCGGTGGGCGACACCGATCGTGTTCTCGGGTGATCGGCCGCGTGTCGAGTCACGAGTCTCGACTCGCCCGGTGATGTCGGGCCGGCTTCAGCACGATCTTCCCGCCACGATCGAAGATGGGCTGTGGGTGCTCGTCCGTCACCAAAGGGACTTTGGCGAGCAGCTCACCGCGCTGGGCAATCGGGATCGCGGCCCGCTGCTCTCTGACATCTGGGTCGCTGTCGAGGACGCATGGCCGGCGGGTGAAGCGCGTGATCTTGCGCGTATCGAGGGGTGGAGTGCCTTTGACGAGTACGTCCAGCGGCGTCCTGGCAATCTCGCCACGAGACTGGCCGACGCATCGCTCGGCGCGGCGGCGTTCGTGACAGACGAGCCCGCGCAGGCGGCCCAGCTGTTCTCGCTGCACGGTGTGCTCCCCGTACCACCGGAGCAAGACCGCACCCGCGCCGCGCGGGTCTTTGTCTCGCGTCGCGAGACACACGGGCTGGATCTGGCGCGGTGGTCGACGCAGCCGTGCCTGATGTTCATCGGCCTCGTGCGTGGGCCGACGCCGGCGCCGCTGCGGAGCGGGGACCGCGAGATCGCGAGCGATGGCGTGACGATCGTTCGATGGATCTACCCGCTCGACGCGGATCCGCTTACGCTGCCCGACGAATCTGAGGCGCAGCGGCAGCGGGCTGTCGCTCGGCAGATCGACCGCACCAAGGGCGCCAGGGACTGATCTATGGCCATGATCGAGACATCGAGCCTGTGCAAGGAGTACGGCGACCTGCTGGCGCTGAGCAACCTCAACCTCACGATCAACGAGGGTGACTGCTTCGGCTTCATCGGGCCGAACGGCGCGGGCAAAACGACGACGATCAAGATCCTTGCCACGCTGCTCAAGCCGTCACGCGGTCAGGCGATGATCGACGGGAAGACGGTGGGATTCCAGAACCGGGAGATCCGGCCGGTGATCGGGTACGTGCCGGACTTCATGGGCGCGTACGAGGACATGGTGGTTGCGGAGTATCTGGAGTTCTTCGCGGCGGCGTACGACATCCACGGCGAGCACCGGCGCAAGGTGGTGGGCGAGGTGCTGGAGCTGACGGACCTTGGGTACAAAAGCGAGGCGGAGGTGAACTCGCTCTCGCGCGGGATGCAGCAGCGACTCAGTATCGCGCGTGTGCTGCTGCACGACCCCAAGGTGCTGCTGATGGACGAGCCGGCGTCGGGGCTTGATCCTCGGGCGCGGATCGAGATCCGCGAGCTCTTGAAAGAACTCAAGCGCATGGGCAAGACGATCATCATCTCAAGCCACATCCTTCACGAGCTCGCGGAGCTGTGCAATGTGGTGGGGATCATCGAGCGGGGCGAACTGCTCTACTCCGGGCCGGTGCGCGAGATCATGCGTCGCGCGCAGCTCGAGCACCGTCTTCACGTGGCGGTCGAAGAACGAGTCGAGGCGGCGGCGGAGCTGCTATCGACGGTCCCTGGGGTGACGAACGTGGATGTGGCGGAGGAGGACGCCGGGTACTCGGCGCACGGCACGCGGCGGCCCGTGCTGCACGTGACGCTCGATGAGGCGGGCGGACGGACGGTGAGCGACATCCCGAATCGTCTGGTGAACGCCGGGTTCCGCGTGGTGAAGTTCACCGAGGAGCCGGTGAACCTGGAGACAGCGTTCATGCGGCTGACCCAGGGTCTGGTGCAGTAGCGAATCGTTCGAAACCTGGTCCCTGCTCGGTGCCGTGGTCTGGGCAACGTCAAGGCCATGACGATGTACAGGTCGAGCGGCATTCGCGTGGCCTTCGGATGCCTACGGCGTCCTCCAGACGACAGCACCGCATGAGGATGGTGCCATAGACTCTGGTTCGTGAGCGATGCGTGGTACGAAGATGGTTTGCGTTTCGAGTGCACCTCGTGCGGCGCGTGCTGCACAGGCCCCCCGGGGTACGTGCGGTTCTCGGACGAGGAAGGCGCGCGAATCGCGGAATTACTTGGTGTTTCCGTGTCGACGTTTCTGGAGGCGTACACGAAGCACACGCCCGCGGGCCGGTCGCTCGACGAGGTGGAGACCGAGCACGGGTGGGACTGTGTGTTCCTAGATCGCGAGTCGGTGCCTGGGAAGGCGGTGTGCTCGATCTATGAGGCGCGGCCGACGCAGTGCCGAACGTTCCCGTGGTGGCCGGAGCACCTGCGCTCGCGAACGACGTGGGGTGCGCTCGGCCGTGCGTGCGAGGGTGTGGGCCAAGGTCCGGTGATTCCCGCTTCAACAATCCGGGTGAGTGCCCGCAAACAACAGACCGACGGGTGATTTCGCGCGTGGGTGCCTGAAATCGCGTGTCACCGATGCGCAACAAAGACGTGTTTAGTGGTTGCTTTGCGCGTGGTCAGATGCGTTATTTATGCATTGTCATTCACCAGTCAGGTCCTGGCCCGGGACCCATTCGAACGGGAGCGTGCGCTTCATGAACGCCTCGACGAACCCTCGACTCGAGACCGCGGCACGACCGGGCCATCCGTCCGCCGCTGGTGCGCCCACCTCGTGTGTGGCGTCGGCCGCGGTCGACCTGACCTCCGATCGCGAGCTGTGTGACCTCCGCCGGAGTCTCGAGTCCGCCCTGTTCAACGGCGATGCGACGCTGCACGTTGATCTCTCGAGCGTGCGTGAGTGCAACATGGGTGTGATCGCGATGCTGGTGTGGTGTCTGGCGATCGCTCAGCAGCGGTCGCGACGTTTGGTGCTCTCGGCCTCACCGGTGGTCGAGAAGTGGCTCGAACATTCGAGGGTGAGCATGCTGTTCCCCCGATTTCGAACCACGAGCGCTGCTGCCTGAGTCGCCGGCGTATACGGCACATGAATGATCGCGTCGTGCATTACCGCGCTTCGTGGCTCGGTGATGGGCGGTGTCGTGCTCCAGAACACACTTCGCTGATCGAGATGCTTTGCCGCGGGAGCGGGACGCTTCCACCACCGTGGTAGAGGTAGACCGGAGCCGTTCCGGGGATTCGCGTCGCTACTGACCCAGCAGGCGCTCGAGGAAGTGGATGTCAACGCCGCCCGCCCGGAAGCTCTCGTTGTTCATGAGCTGCTGGTGCAGGCCGATGGTTGTTTTGATCGGCCCGACATGAAACTCGTCGAGCGCTCGAGCCGTGCGGCGGATGGCGAGATCGCGGTCGTCGGCGTGGACGATGAGCTTGCCGATCATGGAGTCGTAGTTGGGCGGGACGCGATAGCCGGAGACAGCGTGGGTGTCGAGGCGGACGCCGAGACCACCGGGTGTTTCGAATCGATCGATGCGGCCGGCTGAGGGCGCGAACCCGCGCTCGGGGTCCTCGGCATTGATGCGGCACTCGATGGCGTGACCGCGGGGCTTGATGTCTCGCTGCCTGTAGGGGAGCGGCTCGCCGGCGGCGACGCGGATGCCCGTGCGCACGATGTCGACGCCGGTGATCATCTCGGTGACGGGGTGCTCGACCTGGACGCGTGTGTTGACCTCGAGGAGGTAGAAGTTCTGCTTCTCATCCATGAGGAACTCAACGGTGGCGGCGCCGGAGTACTTGGCGTTGCGGATGAGCCTCGCGGCGGCTCGGCAGACCTCGTCGCGTTTCTTGGGGTCGACGTTCGGGGCGGGGGCTTCTTCGATGAGCTTCTGATGGCGGCGTTGGATGGAGCAGTCGCGCTCGTAGAGGTGGATCGCGGCGCCGTGGTTATCGCCGATGACCTGGACCTCGATGTGTCGGGCGCGTTCGAGGAACTTCTCGACGTAGACGGCGCCGTTGCCGAAGGCGGCTTCGGCTTCTTGCGATGCGGAGCGGAGGTTCTTTTCCAGGTCGCTCTCGGTGCGGCAGACGCGCATGCCGCGGCCGCCGCCGCCCGCTGCGGCTTTGACGATAACGGGCAGGCCGACGCGTTTGGCGACCTCGATGGCCTCGGCAGGGTCCTCGATCGCGCCGTCGGAGCCTGGGAAAACGGGGACCTTGGCTTTACGGGCGAGTTGCTTGCAGGAGATCTTGTCGCCAAGGGCGGACATGGCTTCGGGGCTGGGACCGATGAAGCCGATGCGGCACGCGCGGCAGACGTCGGCGAAGTGGGCGTTCTCAGCGAGGAAGCCGTAGCCGGGGTGGATGGCGTCGGACTCGGTGATCTCGGCTGCGGAGATGATGCGCGGGATCTGGAGGTAGCTCTCGGCGGCGGGCGCCGGGCCGATGCACACGGTGCGATCGGCGAGGTGGAGGTAGGGCGCATCGCGGTCGGCCTCGGAGAAGACGGCGACGGATTCGATGCCGAGGTCGCGGCAGGCGCGGATGATCCGCAGCGCGATCTCCCCACGGTTGGCGATGAGCACCCGTTTGAACATCTCAGCCCGCCGGCCGAACCATAAAGAGCTTCTGACCGAACTCGACCGGATCGCCGTTCTTGACGAGCACACGCTCGACGACGCCGGCGACCTCGGCCTTGATCTCGCTGAAGACCTTCATCGCCTCGACGATGCAGACGACCGAGTCGGGGCCGACGCGCGAGCCGACGCTTGCAAAAGGGGCGCTCTCGGGGTCGGGCGCCGAGTAGAACGTGCCGACCATGGGGCTGACAATGGCTTCGAGACCGGCGTCGTCATCGGCGGGCGCCGCGGCACCGGGTTCGGCGGCGGGCGCCGGTGCAGCGGCGGTGGCCACGGGGGGCGCCGCAACCTGGACGATCGGCTGATCGGCCATCACGCCGCCGGCGATGGGTCGTTTGAGCACGACGGTCTGCTGATCGTCCCGCAGGTCGACCTCGGACAGGCCGTGTTCGACCATGAGCTCGATCAGCGACTTCAACTTGTCGACATCGATCACGCGGGTGTTCTCCATCGTGCTCGTCGCGGCGCGGGTCACGCCGGCGGACTTATCCGAGCGTGGCCCACTCCCGATCCCGGGGCAATCGGCTGAGTCGTCGGCGGCCCGTGTCTGTCACGACGACATCATCCTCGATCCGGATGCCGCCGACACCGGGCAGGTAGATGCCGGGCTCGACCGTCACGATCATGCCCGGCTCGAGGATCTCCTTCGACACGGTCGAGAGCCGCGGCGCCTCGTGGACATCGAGGCCGAGGCCGTGACCGAGCGAGTGCGAGAACTCGTCGCCAAAGCCGGCGTCCTCGATGACCTCGCGGGCTGCGGCGTCAACCTCGGTGGTCGGACGGCCGGGCTCGATCGCCGCGACGCCGGCGTCGTGAGCCTCGAGCACGATGTCGTAGATCTCGGCCATCTTCTTGGGCCACCGACCGATGCCGAATGCCCGCGTCATGTCGCCGCAGTAGCCGCCGAGCCGCGCGCCCCAGTCGACGAGCAGCAGCCCGTTGCGCTTCAGACGACGCGTGCCGGGCTGGGCGTGCGGGAGGGCGGCGTTGGCATCGGCAGCGATGATGGTCGAGAAACTCACCCCGTCGGCCCCGCGGGCCCGCATCTCGTACTCGAGCAGTGCGGCGAGTTCGGTCTCGGTCTGGCCCGGGGTGACCTCGGGGAGCACCGCCTCGATGGCGGCTTCTTGCAGGCGGATGGCCTTGCGGATCTGCGCGATCTCGTGCTCATCTTTGCAGATGCGGAGCGCGGGGATCGGGTCGTCGATGGCTTTGAGGCGGCGGGCACCGACCGCCTTGGCCAGCGCGGCGCGGACGGCCAGAGTGGTGTAGGCCCGCTGAATGCCGAGCGTCTCGCCCGGACCGAGGAGTTCGGCGACGGCCTCGGCGAGCCGTTGACCGGCGGGGCGGATATGCACCTTGGTCGGTACGCCACGGCCGGAGAAGGCCTCGAGCTCGGTCTCGAACCGGCGGTCGGAGATGATAGTGGCCGAGCGGGTGCGCACCAGGGCCCAGCTGTCCTCGCCATGGAAACCGGTGAGGTAGTGGATGTCCTTCGGGTTGACGACGAGCAGCGCTTCGGCCGGGGTGTCGCGGAGGGCCGAGCGGACGCGGGCGAGTCGACCGGCGTGCATGGATCGCTGCGAGGTGAGGCCAGCAGCGCGACGGGAGGTGGATGATCGGGCGGGCATGTGGGGCGTCGAGTATACGGAAGGTCGGCCTTCGACGCGTCCGTTGGCGGTTACGCGCCGCTCCGCCACCAGGGGAGCTGATCGGTGGACCGCGCGGCCATGGGCGTGGAGAGCACCTCGCTCAGCGCGATGACGGCTTGGAGGCGCTTCCTGGAACGCGGGCCATGGGCCGACTGGAGCAGAGCGCGGACTTCGTCGGCAGCGGTGCGCTGCCGACGCGTGGTGGGCTCTGGAGCCGGGGCCGGCGCGGGGCGAGCCGGGGTGCGCGACTGCTGCTGAACTGGGGGAGCCTGGCGCCGTGGTGGGCGTTGGGCCTGGGGCGGCTCGGGGCGCCGCTGCGTCGGACGAGGTGACTGCCGCGGTTGCTGCTGGGGCTGGCGTGGCGGCTCGGTGCGGGCGCGGCGTTGGGCTTCGCGCCGTTGGAGCATTTCTTCGATGCGTCGGCGCTCTTCGGAGGTGATCAGCTCGGGGCCGACCTCGTTCTGCTGGGGTTGGCGGGGCGGTCCGGGCGCCGCGACCTCGCCCTGCTGGCGGCGAAGCTGACCCCGCCGGCGGAGCTCCTCGAGCTGAGCCTGGCGGCGCGCGGAGACGGCATCTGGCGGGATGGACCGCTCGCCAGGTGCCTGTGTCGGCCTGGTGGGCAGTGGCCTGGACGACGCGACGGGGCCGCCGCTGGCTGCGGTTTGTCGCGCCATCTGCTCCTGGCGATTCCGCATCCGGTCGCGGGCATCGCGGGCTTCCTTCTGCTCCTGAACCTTGCCCCAGATCCATGAGATCGCGGAGATGGCGAGCAGGATGAGGAGCCATGTGCCTGAGGGCATGAGGGAAATCTACGCGACCGGGCGGTCCGGCACCAACGCGGGCGGGCCGGCACCATCCTGGAGCGCCCGAAAGGCCACACCGAAGACACCGGCGAGAGGTTCGGGGGCGAGGACGTCGCTCGCACGGCCCTGTCGGGCGATCTGGCCCCGCGCATCGAGGAGGAGGGCGCGGTCCGCGAGCCGGCTCGCGATCGTGAAATCGTGGACAGCGGTGAAGACGACGTGGCCCGCATCGGCGAGCGCCCGGAGGACCTCGGCGGCGAGCAGGGCGTGGGCGGGGTCGAGCGCGCTCATCGGCTCGTCGGCGAGGACCGCGAGCGGGCGATCGCTCGCGGTGGCCTGGGCGACAACGCGCGCGAGCATGGCACGTTGCTGCTGCCCGACGCTGAGTTCGGCGAAGCGGGTGTGGGCGCGGGCAGCAAGATCGAGCTGCTCGATGGCGGCATCCGCGTGTTCGCGCGACGCCGCGAGCGCGACGACCTCGTGCACCGTGAAAGGTGTGGAAACGCTCGGGCGTTGATCGAGATAAGCGATGCGCTGTTTGAGACCGAGGCCCCGCCAGGTGTGGGCGGGACGGCCATCGAGCAGCGCGTGCCCCGCGGTCGGACAGAGCACGCCGAGCGCGAGTCGGAGGAGCGTGGACTTGCCGCTGCCGTTGGGCCCGAGCAGCACGGTGACGCCCGGTGTGATCTCGGCGGTGATGGCGCGCACCACGGGCGGGGCAGCGCGGCGGTAGGCGAACTCGAGGTTCTCGAAGCGGATCACGGGGCGCTCCAGTCGCGGCGGAGCATGAGCAGCGCGAGGAAGACCGGCCCGCCCACGAGCGCGGTGACGACGCCGACGGGCAGGCGACCGCTCGGTGTGCGCACGAGTGATGTGGTTGCCTCAGCGGCCATGAGCAGCGCAGCGCCGGCGAGCGCGGCCCCGATGATCAAGGGGCGATGGTGCGCACCGGCGATCCACCGGACGAGATGCGGCGCAACAAGGCCGACGAAACCGACCGGCCCCGCGATGAGCACCGCGAACGAGGTGAGCGTGCCAGCGAGGGCGAACGCGGCGAGACGCACACCGGCGACGCGGACACCGAGGCTCCGCGCGGCGTCGTCGCCGAGCGCCAGCCGATCGAGCGCGGGCCCGAGCCACGCGGAGCACACAACGCACAGCAGCACGCCGGCGGCGTAGAGGGTGAGCCGGGCGGCGGGGAACTCCGCATCGATCGAGCCGAGCAGCCATCGCGCCTCGACAGCGAGGCCGGCATCTGGCAAGAGGGAGCGGACCAGCGCCGCGAGCGAGCCGCAGAGCAGCGCGATCATGACCCCGGCGAGGAGCAGTGTCGGTGGATCGATGAGTCCGCGCCGCTGACCGAGGGTGTAAACGAGCGCCAGTGCAGCGAAGGCACCGATCGCCACCGCGAGTGGACTCGGCATCCCCCCCACCACCACACCGCGCGTGGCATACCCGATGTACGTCGAGACGACGATCGCGAGCCCGGCTCCTGAACTGACACCGAGCACGAAGGGCGAGGCGAGCGGGTTGCGGAGCACGGCTTGCAACAACGCGCCGGCCACCGCGAGCGCGGCGCCGCATGTTGCGGCGCTGAGGGTCTCGACGGCGCGGAGGTGCTGGATGATCGAGGCCTCGGGCCACGCCAGGCGGCCTTCGCCGGTGAGCAGACCGAGCAGCGCGGCGACCGCGGTGAGCGCGATGAGCGCACCGAGCGCCATGAGTGCATGCCGCGTCATGGGTGTGGCTCGCCCCACGCCGCGGCGCGTTCGACGATGGCCTCGGCGGTGTCGATGAGTGCGACGCTCGGCAGGAGTCCGAAGGGTTCATCGATCACGATGACGCGACCGGCGCGAGCGGCCTGAAGTCCGAGTTCAACGAGGCGTTGGTGTTGTTCCGCGACGTCGGCTGCGCTCGCGCCCGGTAGGTAGAGCACGATGGTCTTTGGGTTGAGTTCGATGAGGGCCTCGGCGGAGACGCTCTGGTAGGCCTGGCCGCGCGTGGGGATCGAGACGCCACCGAGCCGCTCGATGACCTGGGCGCTGAAAGAGGCGGGACCCGCGAGGCCGATCGGGTGGGCGTGCAGCATGGAGACGGTCGGGCCGAGCGTGATCGCGGCGGCGTCGCCGGATGAACTCAGGACGGCGTCCCACCGGGCGAGCATGTCCGCTGCCTGGGGTGAGAGCGGTGCATCGTCATCGGCGCCGGTGGCGAGGCGATCCAGGGCAGGGATGGAGTCACGGACATCATCAAGGGCGAGCGTGGGCAAGCGAACGATGGCCCACTGCCGGTGCTCGGCGAGCTCGGTGAGCCGCGCGGGGAGCTCGCTCGCCCCGGTTTCCATCACGATGGTGGTGGGTCGACGGGCGAGGAGCATCTCGTAGTCGAACCCGTGCTGATCGCCGGCGATGGGCACACCGGGATCGAGCGCAAGGTCGAAGCCGTGTCGCGCGACGATGCGATCGGCGTGTCCGAGCTCGCGCAACGTGTGCGCGAGTGCCGGGCTGAACACCGCAAGACGCTGCTGAGCTTGGCCTTCTTCGCTGGTCGAGTGCGAT
Source organism: Planctomycetota bacterium (assembly GCA_038747915.1). Taxonomy (GTDB): domain Bacteria; phylum Planctomycetota; class Phycisphaerae; order Phycisphaerales; family UBA1924; genus JBCDAP01. The sequence goes on from JBCDJJ010000050.1 coordinate 24,266, forward strand.
GACGAACCGCCATCGCACGCCGACAGACCACCAATTGCGGTGATGATCGCAACGAGGACCACAAGAACTTGCGCAGATTTTGCAACAGAAGTCTGAGCCGGCACGATCACCATGGTAGTATTCGATCGTTGTGCAGGACGCACGTGTGCCTTGCTCTCGGCGGAGACGCCTTCCCGAGCACGCACAGGACCGATCATCCATCGGTGCTCGAGACTCCCCATCGGGCCCGACGTCAAGGAGGATGTCGATGGGGCTCTTCAGACGCATTGGTTCCGTGTTGACGGGTTCGGGTAAGTCGCCCGCCAACGCATCGGTCGCGGCGCGCCGGGTCGACACCGCGGCGTCCGCGGCATCCTCCGAGCCGCTGGCCAGCTTGATCACCGAGACCAAGCCGAGCGCGGTAATACCCAACGGCGGCAACGGCCGCAGTCACACCAGTGTGGGTGTCACGGGCGTGTCGTCCGTGCATGGTGGCACTGCGATGCACGCGGGTAGCGCGGGTGTATCGTCGAATGGTGGTGCTCATTCGAGCACTGGCGTGCTCGATCCTGCGGTGAATGAGACGTCCGAGACGCACGACGTCGATCTCGATGACTCTGGCGAGTGGATCTCGGCGACGCCGAACGGCACGCCCACCAATGGAACCGGCAATGGAGGAACCGGCAACGGACAGAGCCCGGAGCGGATGTCGAGCCGCCCGCTGGCCCGCGTCGCGCCGATCCGCAGCAAGCAGGAGCTGTTCGAGGAACTCCAAAAAAACTACCACGAGGTGGTCGAACTGGTCCGCAAGGTGGACCACCACCTGGATCGCGAGCAGCGCCGCTCGGCGCGCGTGATGGAGGTGCTCGACCGCGTCGATGGGCTCATCCCGACGCTCGAGCGGCTCCCGACCGAGCTCAACACGAAGGCCGAGCAGCTCAACGGTGAACTGATCGCTGCGATCCGCGAGCAGGCCGGGGCCGGCTCGCCGGAGATCGTTGCAGCGGTCGAGAAGGTCGGCGACCAGCTGCGCACCGGCTCGAAGGCCCAGGACGAGCTGTCGCACACGATGGCGAGCTTCCGCCAAACCATCGGCGACCTCGCGGCGAGCACCGAGCGATCGAACGAGATGATCCGCTCGATCGAAACGACCAACGCCAAGCGCGAGAACGAACTCGCGGGGCTGATCGCGAGCGGGCGCCGAGCTCAGACGATCGCGCTCGGCGCGGCGGTGACCATCGGTGTCGTGGCGATGGGTGTGGCGGTGCTGGCGATCGTGAGCTAGAGCAGACCAAGTCAACTCGTCTCGCCAGTCTCAGCGGTGGATCGACCGACTCCGGGACTTGGGTGCCACTGGCGGCTTGCCCGCCAGTGTTCAAGGGCTTTGGCGTTCGCACTGGTGGGCAAGCCACCAGTGGCACC
>JBCDJJ010000051.1:0-25305 GCA_038747915.1 Planctomycetota bacterium
GCCAGTCTCAGCGGTGGATCGACCGACTCCGCGACTTGGGTGCCACTGGCGGCTTGCCCGCCAGTGTTCAAGGGCTTTGGCGTTCGCACTGGTGGGCAAGCCACCAGTGGCACCCGCGACGAATTGACTTGGAACGCACTAGCTTCACCGTATGATGCGCGAAGCTGCTAACGTAACCTGAACACGGTGAGCGCAGCAGAAGGCGGCACTCGGTGTTTCGCGAGCGCCGCCCAGAGAGAGAGAGAGAGAGAGAGAGAAATGATCCGTCGGCTGGCGGTGGGATCGCACGGCCGAGCGTGTGGTTTTGATCGTTAGCCGCCCAGCACGCTGAGCACCTCGTCGACACTCTGCGGCAGCCCCTCAACGATGGGGGCCAGCACCTCGGGGGTCAGGCCGAGTTCTTCGAGGATCGCGGGGTTGATCTCGGTCGAGATGATGTCCAGACGGAAGCCCAGTGCGGCGGTCGCAGCCAGATGGTCCGCCACGTGGGTGATGCAGGCCAGCGTGCGCTCACCCTCGGGGAGCTCGAGCGGCTCGTGGTGGTTGCCGCACACCTGGGAGAGCACCTTCGGGAACTTCCACCGGCGGCAGAGCCCCTCGCCGAAGCGCTCGTGATCGGCGCCGAAGAGCTCACGCTCGGCATCACGCATCGGGTTGCGGGGGTTGCCCTTCTTATCAGGATCAACCGTGTTGATCACATCGATCAATCGCGAACGCTCGAGCTGAAGCTCGACGATCACGCCCATGTCGTGGATGAGCCCCGCGAGGAAGGCCTGGTCGGTCATCGCCATGCCGAGGTGAGCCGCGATCTGCTTGGCAGCGGTCGCGGTGGCCGCGGAATGGACCCAGAGGTCCCGAGCGGAGAAGGAGGGGCAGAGCTGACCGCCGGTAAAGAGGCGGGTGAGGCTCGCGCTGATGGCGATGTTCTTGATCGCGTTGAGACCGAGGAGCACGACCGCGCGGTCGATCGAGTCGATCTGTCCCGGCAAGCCGTAGAACGATGAGTTGACGACCTTCAGCAGGCGTGCGCACAACGCCGGGTCGTTCTCGATGAGTCGGCGGAGGTCCTTCGCGGTCGCTGTCGGATCCTCGACCAACTCGATGATGCGCAGCGTGACCTCGTGGAGGGTCGCGATGTGCGAGATCGAGCGGAGGGCGTCGTCGACCACCTGCTGCTGTTCGTTGACCGTCGGTTGGCTCACGGCGGGTGCCTCGCGTGGGAGTCACGTGTAGGGTCGGCCGGTCCGCCACGGAACTTTGCTTCGGCTCGCAGGTTCTCGTCGAGCGGGGTGGCCCGCAGGCGTCTCAGCCGTGGCGAAACCCACCCAAGCCGGTGTCTCAGTAGGAATTGCGCTTCCGCCGGAGCGCCCGGTCAGCCGGATCGAGCGAGTGAGCGAGGGCCGCAATGCGTTCGCCGGCCTGGCCATCGCCGTAGGGATGCGTGAGCCCCTCGCCATCGAGTTGCTGAGCTGTGGTCATCGCAGCCCGGATCGCGTCGACGTCCGGACCGTCGACATCGAGCACGCTCGCCGGCTGCTCGCGGCCGGCTTGCCGCGGTCCGATATTGATCGCTGGGAGCTTGAGTGCCGCGGCTTCAATCAGGCCCGCGGACGAGTTGCCGACCAGCACACCCGAGTTCGCACCGACGCGCTTGAGCAGCGCGATGAAGGTTGCTCGCTCGAGGTGATCGATGGATGGCAAGCGATGCTCGGTGATCGTGCGGGTGCGCACACGATCGACCGCTTCGCACCCCGGATCGCGGTTCGAGACAAGCCACACCACGCGCTCACCCGCTGTCGCCTCCGCGATGGCGCCCGCGTACGCGGTCTCGTGGTGATCCGGGAGCCCCGCGGGATGATGGAGCACCACGACAGTCGGTGCCCCCAGCTCGGCGTATCGGTCATCACCGAGTGGCTGGATGTCGTCGAGCCCATCGATCGCGGGTGATCCGGTGACGACGACACGGGTGGGGTCTTCCCCCATGCGGCGGACGCGCTCCGCGGACTGCTCCGTGGCGCACGCATGGGCGTGGGCGAGCTTTGTGATCGCGTGCCGCATGGCCTCGTCGGCGACGCCCTCGGCGCGGTCGCCCGCATGGACGTGGACCACGAGTCCACCACCAACCGAGGCCGCCGCAGCACCCGCGAACGCCTCGATGCGATCCCCGAGCACCACAACGGTGTCGATTGCGAGGCGTGCGAAGACATCCGAAAACCCGGTGATGCCTCGACCCAGCGCACACGCGTCGGCGGTGCGGCCGGTCTCACCATCTCGCTGCATGGGAACCTCCGCAGCGACAGGTACACCGATCTCCCCGATGGTCGGGTGCGCACCAATGAGATGCAGCCCCCCACCGACGACGAGCGGTTCGACTCCCGGCATCGAGTCGAGGGCACGGTACACCGGGTGGAGGAGCCCCCACTCCGCGCGAGTCCCGGTCGCGATCGCGATCCGCCTCACGCGCTGGGTCCCTCCGCCATGCCCTCGAGATCGTCGGCCAGGATCGGGGTATCGCTGGCGATCGGCCGGATCACAGTGTGTCCCATGACCTCGTCGAGCCGCCAGGGTTCGAGACCCGCGCCCGGACGCTTGATCGTGACATCACTCGGCGTGAGCGTCTCGCCGGGTGCGATGTCTCGGGCGGCGATGAGAGACTGCCGGCTGAGCGAACGGACGTCGCCCTCGATCGCCCGCGGCGACTTTCCGCGGTCCCCGAACATGGCCTCGGCGTGACGCACGAGCCGCACGTACGCCGCGAACTGCGCCGGCGTGAGCGACGAGGCGTGGTCAGGACCAACGGCATCGATGGAATGAGAGATGTGCTTCTCGAGCAGACGTGCCCCGAGGGCGACAGCAATCGACCCCGTCTCGAGTTCGAGGGTGTGGTCCGAGTAGCCGACGGCACGATGCGCCAGCGCCTCACGAAGCTGTGCGATGCCGAGTAGTGATGCCTGCTCGGGTGGCGTGGGGTACGCGCTCACACAGTGCAAGAAGGCGATGTTCTTCTGGCCGGCAAGCCACTCGTTCGCTCGCGTCACCTCCGCGAGCGTGGCGGTGCCTGTGCTGACGATCAGTGGCTTGCCAGCCTCCACCATCGCGCTCAGCAGCGGCTTGTTGACCACATCCGGCGAGGCAGATTTGAACGCATCGAACCCAATCTCCGATGCCGGTCCGACGAGCTCGCGCGAGAAGACGCTGACGATCGCATGGAGATCGAGTTCGTGCGCACGGCGCACACAGGCGCGCATCGCCTCGTCCGGCAGTTCGAGACGTGTGAGCATCTCGAAGGGATCGGCCTCGCCGGCGTCTCGCTGATACTCGGCCAGCCGAGCCGCCTTCGAGAGCAGGAGATCGGTGCGGAAGAGCTGGAGCTTGATGGCGTCGGCCTTCGCCTCGGCAGCGGCGTTGACCAAGGCCAGGGCTCTGGCCGGATCGCCATCGTGATTCACGCCGATCTCGGCGATGATGTAGGCCGGGTGGCTGTCGCCGATGTCGCGGTGGGCGATGCGCACGTGGACCTGCTACGCGGCTTCCGACGCACTGGCCTGATCAAGGCCCTCCGGCGGAAAACCGATGGATGTGATCTGGCGCAGCGCAACCTTCTTGTGTACCGGCACATATGGATCGTAGACCGCGATGCTCACGGGCAGCCGGTCGCCGTACGAGATCGCGTCCGGATGCGTCACACAGATCGATTGCCTGCCGGAGAGTTGAAGCAGGAAGGGCTCGAACGGTTGGGCGTGTCGTGCGGTCTTGATCTCGTTCATCATCGTTGCGCCTCCTCTCCTCGATCCGAGATCAGTGTACGTCCCTGCTCCTTCGGCGGTCGAGAATGACGTCCGCCACAAGCCGATCCGCCTCGGTGTCGATATCGATCACCTCTCTCTCACGAGTGATGATTCCACGGCGATCGCGGCCAAAGAAGGCGTGTGGACCGGGATCGACCTCATCGATCGCGAGCGTGAGCGCCGCCCGTGTGACCACGATCACTCCACCGTCGGGGAGGTGTGCCGGCGGGAGGTCCTGCCTGCGGTACACGTTGTGATTGAGCGGACCATGGTCGAACGCGCGCACGCGGCCGGCGTCGTCGACGACCGCTGTCCACCATGGATGATGCTTCCCGACCTCCGCGTAGGACTGCACGGAGTCGCAGCCGGTCTCCGCCTGGAGCTCGATCGCGCGGTCGGTGAGATCGGGCGGGCGCACGGGCACATTCGCGTAGAGCAGCACGATGGGATCAAGGTCGGCGCGCCCGTGGTCTGCAGAAGCGGCCTCGAGCGCGTGCCGGGCGGCGGCGTCGACCGTTGCCTGGTCGCCCGCGAGTTCGCTCGGGCGCTCGAGCACCGGTGTGCCCATCGAGGACGCGATGTCGGTGATCGGCCCGGCGTCGCAGCTCACCACGACCGCGCCGACACCCCCCGAGGCGTGGGCGTGCTCGATCGTCCAGGCGATGCACGGCTTGCCCGCAACCGGTGCGATGTTCTTCCCGGGGAGTCCTTTGGAGCCGTGGCGGCCGAGGATGATCGCGAGCGCCGGCACGTCACCATCCTGTCCAGCAGTCGGGATGGTGGGGACCCGTCGTGGTGTACGCCGCGGCGCGGCGGGCCATGAGTGCTGCCCACGCCTCCTCGATCGGGCCTTCGAGCACGTTGGCGATAGAGCTGCTCGTGGCACGGGTCTCTCGCTCGTCGACGGGGACCGAGCCGTCACACAAAATGAGAAGTCGCGATGCGGCGTCGCGGGTTGCTGCGAGTGGTGGCTTGCCGAGTGGCTCGATGCGCTCGCCGGGCACCACATCGGGGAGTTGATCGATCACAGCGTGCCCGCACACCATGGTCCAGCGATCGAAGAAGCCCTCGATCTCCTCGTACACCGCATCGCAGCGGAGTATGCGAGGGACGATCCACTGAGATGGACGACCCGACTCAACACTCCGGCGTGTGAGCAGAGCATCGAGTCGATCAAAGACACGCTGATACGCATCAATGCCATGCATGCGGTGGTAGGTCGATTCAGTGTTGGCGAGCAGGTCGACGGACAGAACATCGATGCCGCTGGCAAGCAGGTCATCGACCACCTCTTCGCCGCGGGCGGTGAGGTCCGTGCGCACATGGACGGCCGAAAAGCCGAGGGTGGCGGCATGGCGAGTGAGCTCGAAGAGAGCGGGGTGCTTAAGCGGGTCGCCGACACCGGCGAACGTGAGTGCAGCACCCGGTGCGAAGCGTGCGAGCTGAGCGAGAAGATCGGTCGCACCCGCGGTCTCGATGTCGGTTCGAGCCGGCGGATCGAGCATTCCCAGGAGGCGTGCTCGCTCGCCCGACCAGGCCCGGGTCGTGGTGAGCTCGAGTGTGAGATGTGTCGGCGGTGCCGCGGCATCGAAGATGCGTGCGGGGTCGCCCGACGCGAGCGCCCCGGCTCGATCAGCAGCACCTGCCTCGAAGCGACCCATCGCATCACGGTGTTCCGGCGCACACTGCACGCACACGGCCTTGGCGATCGGGTCCGGCTTAGGCTGGACCGGGAGATAACCGACGAGCCCGCCGATGCTCGCAAAGAGGACGTTGCGTTCCGCAGCGATCACAAGATCGTCGACCGTCTCCCGCGAGAGCAGGAGCGGTGCGATGCCCGGCGCCGCGGGTGAGAAGGTGTAGCGGAGATTCTCCGGGCTCTCGAGGTGGCGGTCGATGATGTCGGTCGCGAGGGAGCGATCGATGTTCGTCCAGTCCGGACCGAGCAGGAGCGCCGACTCGATGCCGAGGCGGTCGAACACGGGTTTGAAGACCGCCGGGTCGAGCAGCTCGTCCCAGGCTGTGAGGTTGCTTAGCCCGCCGCGCCAGCAGTCGCGGGCCAAGGCGCGCGCCGCGGCCGTTGAACGATCGAAGGCATCGCGCCTCTCAACGGTCTCGATGCTCGTCTCGAGACCGCATCCAGTCTGGTCGAGGGCGGTGCGTACCGCCGCCTGAACCTCATCGCCGAACGCGATGACGATCGCGCGCGAGATCGCATCGAGCCCGGCGATATTCGAGAGCACCTCGGGGAGATGCGCAGCGTGCTCCGGCCTGCGTACCGGGATAACGGCGTCGACGGAGCGCGCCTCCGGGGCGGTCGCTTCGTTCTGCCTGGGATCGGTCAGGCCCGGCGTGTAGACATCACGCACGCGCTTGGGACCACCTCGGAGGGCACCGGCGGTCTGTTGCAGGAGCTCATCGAGCGCCGAGGCGGCTTCTCGTGTCCACTCAAGGTTCACAACGTCGCGCTCGATGCGGCGTCGCTGCTCATCGAGCGGATCGAGCTCGTTGGCTCGCAGATCGAGCTCGATCGAACGGTCGACCCGGAACCGCTTGAACACACCCAGTTGATTGAGCCGCTGGACAATCCCGAAGGCCGCCTCACGGGCCTGAACATCGTCGCGGATGTCGTTGATCTCGGCGATGAGTGCATTGGCTTTAGCTGGCTGCTCGAGGACATCCTGCGTGCGACGCAGCAAGCCGATGGTGGCATCGCTCTGCGTGGCCACGACCCGGGCGTCCCCTCGAACATCGGCGATGCGGTGCTCGAGACGCTCGATGGCGGTCTCGTCAAGCGTCCGAGCCGGGCGCGGGATCTCGGGGAGCAACGCGGCATCGGGCGGGACATAGTGATCGAGGGCATGCGCGAGGGACATGGCCTCGGCGCCCGCCTTGCGGACGCCGCCCTCGGTCGCATCGATCGTGGTGCGGCCCTCGTCACGGTCAGCCAGGAAGTCTCGCTCGAACTGAGAGAGGTACGTCGCCATCTGGGCATCGGAGTAGATCTTGCGGCCGAGCTGATCGGTCGCCTCGTGCAGGTGCCCGCGCATGCGGACAATCCGCTGCCACTCGAGCATCTCGAGTGTGTTGAAAGGATTGAGCTCGCCCGCCCAGACGCGGTGAATCGCGGCGTCCTTGGCGTAGTACTGGCCGTCGGTGAACGCGAGGTCCTGACCCATTAGGATCACCGGGTCGGCGCCGAGCCACCGGGCAAGGTAGTAGGCCAGGTGGGCGACTGTGGCACCGGGCGTCAGAGGCACGTGGTCGGTCGCGTGCTCCTGACCCAGCAGCGTCGCGGAGATCTGGTCGGCGATCAGGCGGATCGGGCCCGGGAAGGCATCGAGGATCGCGGGGTTGGCCTTGGACTCGGCGACCAGTTGGACACCCTCCACATCGGCAGGCGTGAGCCCCTCGTAGAAGCGGGCGGAGATCTCGTGGTAGTCGAGCGCGGTGACGAAGTGGGGGCGGATCCCCGCGTCGAGCAGTGGCTTGAGCACCGTCTGCACCGCGATGATCACGCACCGTTCCCGGAGCTCCGGTGTCTTGAGCAGCGCCATGTTGCGGCGAAGCGAGGGGCCAGCGGACACCACGATCGCGGGCCGCGCGGCGCACAGCCCCTTGAGCGGGCCGACGCCCTCGCCCCCCGCGTAGTACCCCAGGTTCATCAAGGAGTTCCGAACCGTGACCTCGGCGTTGACCATCGTGGTGACGATGAGCGTCTTGATCGCGTGGATAGCCTTGGTGATGCGGTCAGCGAACCGGCTGGCAGTGTCACCGAGTCGCGGCTGGCTCGCAGGGTGCGGGAGTAGCTCAACGCCAACCGAGACGTACGCCTCGAGGTTGCCGAGTGCCTGCTGGATCTGTCCGGGTTCTTCATCACCGGTAAAGAACCGGGCGTTGCCCTTCTCGAGCCAGGCGGAATGGTCGATCCGCTCGAGGACGGCACGGAGAAGGTGGAGATCCGGCTCGAAGATCAGGACGATGCCCTGCTCGTCGAGATCTGTGGCGAGGATCTGCGCGTGATAGCCGAGTCCGAAGCCGAGCGTGACGACCGCGCCGACGGCGTGAAGATCAACGGTCGCGACTAGCCGACGGGCCTCTTCGAGCGGTTTTCGGCGACTCGCGAGGGCCCGACCGGTGTAGGTGCCCGACGGCACGCCCTCGGGGGTGTCGATCCACTCGAGCGGTGCCGGCGACGCGCTGGCGATCTGTTGGGCGAGCCGCGGCGTCCGGCGTGAGATCGCATCGAGATTCCGCTGAAGGATCTGCGGATCGGGCTGATCACGCGGCGAGGCGTTGTCGAGGTCGAAGCTGATGCCGCCGATGGTCGCCATGGGGCGCACCTCCTGCGCGTGCGAGAGAGTGATCGCGAAGTGAGGAGATCGGCGTCAAGGCGTTTGAGGCTGGAAACTTGTTTCCGGACCGAGGCGAATACCAGGACATGGTGGACATGATGCTGGTGGTGGGGCAGGCATTCGGGTTTGATCAGGTGGACAACCTGCCGGGTGGCCCGCTCTGGCAGTCGGTGCTGCTCGAGCAGCCCTGGATCGGCGCCGCGTTGGTGGGACTGATCACGATCGTCGCGGCCTTCGCGCTCAATCGGGTGGGGCGCGGCAAGCCCGGTGTGGTGGTCGCGATCGGCGGCACGATGGTGGCCGGTGGGGTGGTCGTGCTCGGTGCCCGCGTGGAGACCGACGCCGAGGCCGCCCGTGGAACTGTGAGTGAGTTGATCGGGGCGATCGCCGAAGGTGATGCGGCGAGCGTCGAAGCGCTGCTCGCGGAGTCGATCACGTTTCGATCGACATCTCAACGGCGGCGGGTCTCACGCGACCAGATCGTCGCGCAGGTCCCGATGGCCGATCGGGTGATCGACACGTACCGGCTCCGGCACCGCGGTGCAGAGCGCGACGGATCAACCATGCTCATCGCCAGGTTCGCCCTCGGTGGCGAGGGGGACTTCGGGCCGTTCACGAGCGTGTGGGATGCGGTGCTGTCACCGGACGGTGAACGCTGGGTCGTGGTCGAACTCGAGGCGCTCGTGCTGCTCGGTGATTCGGACACCGATTGGCTGCTGTCGCGTCTCTGACCGGGTGGTGAACACCGAGCGGGCGTTGCTTACGCCGCTTGGCGATCCTGGCGTTCGCGGCTCGACAAATCGATGGAGGAGACACCCATCGGCGGATCGTTCACAACGGCCTCGTCGTAGCCACTGAGATCCATCTCGAGGAAGAGCCCGACGAGGTGTGGATCAAACTGGGCAGACGCACCGCGTTGGATCTCTTCGAGCACCTGATCGCGCGTCATACTGGCGCGATAGGTGCGGACCGAGCTCATGGCATCGAAGGCATCGACGAGCCCGATGATGCGGGCCACGTGCGGGATGAGCTCGCCCGCGAGCCCGCTCGGGTAGCCGCGGCCATCCCACCGCTCGTGGTGAGAGAGCACGCCAGCGAGCACATCATCGAAGTTCGGGATGTCGGCCAGGATGCGCTGTCCGATGGCCGGATGCTGCTTGATCGCCTCGAACTCGTCGTCGTTGAGTCGCCCCGGCTTGCGGAGCACCGCCTCGGGGACACCGATCTTGCCGATGTCATGCACGAGACCGGCGATCCAGACGCGCTCGGCCTGCTCGTCGCAGTGGCCCGCACGCAAGGCCAGCTGACGCGCGAGATCGGCGACACGCTGGGAGTGGCCGCGGGTGTAGGGATCCTTGGCATCGATGGAGGCGGTGAGGGCCTGGAGCGTGCCCACGAACATGTGCCGCTGTTCTTCATAGAGGGCAGCGTTCTGGAGATGCACGTTGATGGACGAGGCCGCTGCTGCGAGTACCTTGAGCTCGTTCGACGTGTACCCGAGCACCGGGTCGGCGTGGTGCTGGGCCATGAGGATGCCGACCACTCGGCCGCGGATGCAGATCGGCGCGGTGGCCACGAGGCCGAGCCGGGATTCACGCTGGGTGTTGAGCGGCTCCTCGCCACGTTGGGCGTCGCGGTCGAGTTCAGCCGCGAGCAAATCAGCAGCGAGCCGGAGCTCGCCGACCGGCACACCGCTCTCACCCACCACGACGATGCGACCGGACAGCTCCGTGGCAACCGCCTCGTGGTTGCCGAAACGGGCGATGGCCCAGTCGAACGCACCGCTGCGAACCAGTCGGTGACAAATCTGCTCAGCAGCATCGAAAGGTTTGCGGATGTCGTCGGGCGTCGCGCCCAGCGCCTGAACGAGCGTGAGCTCCTCGTAGGTCGCGCTGAGCTCTTCGGCGAGGCTGACCGCGGCGTACTCACGCTCACTCACCCGGAGGAGATCCTGGTAGGTCCACCGGAGCATTCGGGTGAGGTCGTTGGCTGCTCGATCTGTCCGGACCGGGATGGCGTCGGCGGCCTGGGCGAGGTCCTCGGCCGAGAGACCGGCGAGCTCGGCGAGCGCACGGGCCTCGCCGTCGCCCGTGGCACGAGCGACCGGGATGATCGCGACGAGGCTGCCATCTCGCTCCTGACCGTCGAGCCGTGTCAGTGTGGAGACCGCAAACCGCCCGTCGAGCCAGCGCTGGTCCGGGGTGAGCGCGGCGATGCCCGCGAGCACGCCGTCGACCCCGAGGATCCGTGCGATCGCGGGCGGCGCCACCGGCTCACCCGCGAGCCGGCCGTCGGCATCGACCACTGCGGCGACGAGCCGCAGCTGAGCGACGCGTCGAAGCCACGCCTGCTCGGCCCGCGGCGCGGGGCGTTCGTGGTTGGTGCTCGAGAGCGACATGGTCAGGCGGCCTCCGAGGAGACCGCGCCGGTGATCAGTGCGAGCGAACGCTCGACCAGGGCGCGCGGGCTGAAAGGCTTGGCCATGACGGCGACGATCCCCGCTTGCTCGAGCATGCTGCGATCGAGCCCGGTGCCGCGCGCGGTCAGCATGAGCACCGGAGGGGTGCGGCTGGCCGCCCGAAGCTGCTGGGCGAACTCGAGGCCCGTCATCTTCGGCATCTGATGGTCGGTGATCACGAGCGAGGGCGGGTGGAGGCGAGCGCGTTCGAGGGCCTCCGCGCCGTTGGCGCAGCAGATGGGCGTCAGGCCCGCGCGAGAGAGGTTCAACGCGACCACCTGAGCGATATGGGGCTCGTCATCGACGACCAGCACAATGGGCAGCCGAGCCTTGCTTGTCTTCGACGATGCAGCCAAATCGAGGTGGCCTCCCCTGTTACGCCGCGCAGTGGCGGCTTTGGGGCTTGTCGGCTTGAATCACGGGCGACTTGTTCGATCGCACGCCGAAGTCCATGTTGCACCAGTGATTGAGCGCCTGAGCACGGCTGTACACCGTGAAGCGATCAGCGCACGTCCGCAAACGATCGCTCATGAAAGAGCAATCTCAGCTTGGGGGCATACCCCGCAGCATGGATGGTGCGGGCCTCCCGGTCCCAGATCCATCCAACGCCCGAGCCAGGACCGTGCGACATCGCATCGGCCAGCGTTCCAATCACAATCCGGGTGCTGCCGTTGTAGGGATTAACCGGTGGCTGCGAGACGAGTCCGATCGTGATCAGCGGGGTCCAGCCCTCGTCGGCCTCGCCCGTGCCCAGCGCCGGAGGGGCTCCACCCGTCTGCATCTGGTAGATGGCGACGGACTGCGAGAGGCCGGTGAGCGTTTCATCGAGCTCGATCTTCACCTGCTGATCGCTCGCGAGCGTGACGCGAGGCTGAAGGAGCAGCGCGAGCGTGAGCAACGCGGCAAGGACGATCAGCGTCTCGACAAGTGAGATGCCGGTTGTGATGCTCCAGCGCCGCGCCATCACGCCTCCGCCCCGATCGTGTGAATGCTCGTGGTGGATTTCGGCCATCGCAGACCCCGGATCCAGCGGATCCGCAAAGCCTGCGCGGATCCGTGCCGTTCAGGCGATCTGTGCCGACGTCTCGCCGAGCGCGTAACACGCGACCGCTGCAGAAGCAGCGACGTTGAGCGACTCGATACCCGGTGACATGTCGATGCGGACGAGTGCATCAAGCCGGTCGACCACCTCGGCAGACAGGCCCTTCGTCTCCGAACCCAGGACTAAGGCCTGCCGGTGGTGCGCCTCGAATTCGGCGAGCGATTGACCGGCGTCCGCTGCGAGACCAACGGACCGGAAACCGCCCGCAGCGAGCTCGGTCAAGCCATCGGGCAGTGTTTCGCAGGGCAACAACCGAGCACGGAGTACGGTCGAGGCCGAGGCCTTGACGACCAGACCCTCGATCCACGGGCACCCACGCGTGGGCCACAGCACGGCCGAGAACCCAAAGGCGACCGCTGATCGCACCACGAGCCCGATGTTCTGAGGGTTGGTCACATTGTCAAAGGCCACCACACGAGCAGGCCGACGAGCCCCATGGCCCGTGAGCGAGCCCAGGAACTCATCGATCGGCATCACCTGAAGCAAGCGGATACGCGCTGCCACACCCTGATCGTGCCGCGGCTCACGGGACCACTCGGCCACGCGAGCGGCCGAGGTCCACTCGATCGCACAATCGTCCGAGGCGGAAGTCACCGCGGCGTTGAGTTCCGCACGGATGGGCTTCGGCACGCGATCGGACGCCCGTACACCGAGCATCTCGACGGTCGGCGCCGCGAGCGCTTCGAGCACAGCGCGGCGACCGAACACCACGATCTCGCTCTGACCACGAGGCTTGCGCTGAGAATGGGTCACGATGTCGGCTCGCGTGTGGGCACTGTTTCGGCGCGGGGGACGTCGTGCGCACCCTCAGGATGCCCGGCTCGGCGATCGTAGGTCATACCGGCCCATTCCGTGGCGCGGCCCTGCTCGATGTCATGGGCACCCTCGGCGAGCACCGAGGCGACCCGTGCTGCACCGAGTGGGTACACCAGGACAGCACGCGCAGGCACCCCTTGGGTGCGATAGATGCGCCACAACGCGTACGCAAACGTGAACAGGCCCGCACCCCCGAGGATCGCCATCGCGAGCGCAAGACGCTGATCCGTCAGTAGCAGCGGAACCGCGGATGCACTCAGGCAGGTCACCGCCAACGCGGGCAGTGCCATGCCAACCAGCCGCAGGCGAGCAGCGTTGCGGCGGAGCACGGATGGGCGGCAGTACGCCGCCTCCTGGAAGATCCGCTTCCACCCGCGGCGGAACTCGGCCGGTGAGCGGTACATCGAGCACCGGAACAGGCCCGCGGCCATGAACACGCCCACATGCACCGGTCCGACGCGGCGCGCCAACCGGGCGAAGGCGAGGTCCTCGAGTACTGCGTCCTTCACCGCCTCGTGCCCACCGAGCAGGTCGTAGGCGGCTCGCGTGAAGAGCATGAACTGGCCGTTGGCGAAACGCCGCGGCCGATCGCGACGATTCACGCGGGTCAGTGGGAACTGGCGAACAAGCTCGAGCCCAGCCGCGGGCTGCTCGACCCGCTCGAAGGGCTGAGCGGTCGTGAGCGACGGCAGGAGCGAGAGCATGCCGAGCCGGCGCCGCGCGAGCAGGCGAACCGCTGCGGTGAGACACCCGGGCTCGAGCCAGCAGTCCGCATCGGTGAAGAGCAGCAGATCGGCATCCCTCGCCCCAGCGGACTCCTGAACACCCCGCCACACCGCGTGAGTCTTGCCCGACCAGTCACCCGGGCACGCTTCATTGATGATGACCTCGAAGCGATCATCGTCACCGATCTGCTCGGCAAGGACCCGTTCGGTGTCGTCGGTGCATCGGTCGAGGACGAACACCGCGTGAAGCTCGCCGTCGTACACGTGGTCGCGGATCGAGCCGGCGAGTCGACCGATCACATCCTGCTCGTTGTGCGCGGGGATCACGACCGTGATCGATGGCCAGTGCGTGGCCCGGGGGTCGGGTGCTCGTTTCTCAAGCCCTTCGCGGAGTGTCGGGACCGTCCGCTCGGTGAGCGCAACATTGTAGAGCACGATGGCGTAATACAGTGCGCACACCCCACCGGCGCACGCGAGCAGGATGAATGGGATGGCCGCGAACCACGGCATGCGATCGACACCCTACCGCGAAGGCGGCCCCGGCCCGGACGAACCGGTGTTCTCGCGCGAGGGCGTGCGTGCGCTCGATGCCGCAGCGGTCGCCGAGCTCGGGCTGCCGGGTGTAGTGCTGATGGAGAACGCGGCCCTCGCGCTCGAGCAGGCATGCGTGGAGATCGCGAACGGCGAGGCGGCCGGAGCGGTGATCGCGGTCGGCCCGGGCAACAACGGCGGTGACGGGCTCGCCCTGGCACGCCGGCTGCTCGGGCTCGGGTGGACAGTGCTGGTCGCGTTGTCGGCGCCCTCGCCGCGCTTCTCGGGCGATGCCGGGATCAACTACGCCGCCGCAGCGGCGCTGGGCGTGCCGATGATCGATCCCGAGGACGCGGTCGCCGCTGCGGAGTCGTTCGCAGCGGGCGCCACACATCAGGTGATCGCGGTCGACTGCCTGTTCGGAACCGGCCTGACTCGGCCGATCACCGGCGTCGCAGCGGAGTTGGTGGCGATGATCGATCGGCTTCGCGGGCGTGGCGCGGTTGTGCTCGGTGCGGATCTGCCCTCGGGGCTCGATGCAGAAACGGGCGAGCCGATTGGTGATGTCGTCGTGCGAGCCGACCGCACGGTTACGTTCGCGGGGTGGAAGATCGGGCTGACGAAGCCCACAGCCGGCGAGTTTTCGGGGGTGGTCACTGTCGGCGGGATCGGCGTGCCGGTGTCGTTCGCGAGGCGTTTCGCGCTCGGGGCGTGACGGTGCGGTGTATTAGTCCTGCTTCGAGCGGACCTTTGCCTTGAGCAGGCGCTCGCCCTGCTCGGGCGTCATGGTGCCCTCGGCGATGTACGCGGCGATCTCGCGCCGAGTGCGCTCGGCGGCGCGGGAGGCCACCATCGAGGTGATGTAGTGCATGGTAATCCACACCAGGAAGACACTGGCGGTCGCGATCAGTCCCAGATTGTCCCGGACGATCTGAAGCAGTTCGAGGTTGAAAGAGAGCTGAGTCTCGCTCACGGTCTGCCTCGTGAAGGGTGGGGCGATCGGTGGTTCTTTCGGAGACGGGCTCGCGACGTTTCAGGACAACGGATTTCGCCTGGCAGATCGTAGGGATGGTGGCGCGGTATTGTGCCGCGATGCGATTGGAGCCGCTCCTCCGCCCCGAGGATGGGATGCTGCTGGCCGACCTCGCCGACCGGGCGGCGTTGTTCCGTGCCGTCGCGGAGGCCGCAGCGGGTCGCCTGAGCAACGAGGGGGCCGATCGCCTGTTCGCGGTGCTCGAGGAGCGCGAGCAGCGGTACCCGACCTCGACGCCCGAGGGCGTGGCGTTCCCCCACGCGATGGTCGCCGAGATCGAGCAGACGCTGGTGCTCCCTGTGCTTGCCAAGCCCGCGGTGAGCTTCGGCGTGGCTGGGCACCCGCCGAGCGATGTGGTGTTCGCGATTTTCGGGGCCGAGAGCAAGCCTTTTCAGCATGTGCAGCTGCTCGCCAGGCTGGCCCGCATCGTGCGCACCTCGGGTGCGCTCGATCGGCTGCGCGGCGCCGGGAGCGGCGTCGACCTCGTCGAACGGCTCATCGCCGAGGACCGCACCCATGCCTGACGAACCCGGCGGCGGGGACGCCGGCGATCGTCGCGTCCTGCTGATCATGATCATCTCGAGCCCGAACGCGCTCGACGATGTGCTGACCGCGATGCTGGACTACGGCGTCGCGGGCACCGTGGTTGAGGCAAAGGGCCTGATGGCGCTGATGCGCGAGGAGATGCCGGTGTTCGGCGGCCTGGCGTCGATGCTGGGCTCGACCACGGGCAGCAAGGTGATCCTCTCGCTCACCACCGCGAAGCTGGTCGAACAGATCTTTGGCTTCATCGATTCGGAGATGAAAGCGAAGGAGCGGCCGCTCGCGTTCACAGTGCCCGTCGACTCGGTTCGAGCCGCGTCGTAAAAACCTGTAGCGCGAATCGGTACAACCCGAATCAGTCCACCTCGTCGGGGGTGGCATGCGATACGAGAGTCACCTCGACGTCGACATCTCCACCCATATTTGTGGGTGAACCGTGCGCTTTCGTACAGGCGGCCGATGAGACGGCCAATGCACGGTTCGATTCGCCACAAGTTGTTGCTCGCGATGGGGCTCATCTCGGCGCTCCTCGTGGTGACCGCTGTCGTCGAGTACGCGCAGGTGATCAACATCCGGAACGCGACCGAGGAGGCGTTCACAGTCGCCGAGCCCCTCAACGAGCGCGCATACGAGATCGAGATCAACACCAACCGGCTCGGCCTCGAGGTGCTCGGGTTCTTGCACGACCGCAGCGAGAGCCACCTCGACCACGTGCGGAAACACACCGCTGGCCTCGAGGCGAGCGTCGGCGAGTTCCGATCGATCGTGGCATCGGCATCGGATGCATACTCGGCGCCGCAAGGGATTATCGACCAGGTTGAGTCCAGACTCGGCAACTACCGAGCACTCGCCTGGGATCTCGTCGACATCCAGCGCACCCAGGACGCGTCGATGACGAGCCTGCTGGCGTCGCTCAGCCGAATCGACGTCATCCTCGATGATCAGCTCCAGCCGCTTCTCGACCGGGACGGGCCGGATGCGCCGCACCGGCTCGCTGCAGCGATGGAGCTCGAAGTGAACGCGAACGGGCTCGCGAAGGGCATCGTGGGTTTCCTGCGAACACGCGACCCGATCCACGAAGACCGCGTCACGAAGGATCGGTCAGACTTTCTCTACTGGCTCGGCGAGTATCGTGCCCTCGAGTTGACGCCAGCCGAGTTGCTACTGCTCGATCAGATCGAGGATGAGTTCGGGGATCTGGCCAACGAGGCCGAGGCCGCGATCGAGATCACGCGGACGATCACCGAGAAGCTCGATCTGTTTATTCGTCTCCGCGAAGAGATCGATGTGATGCTCGAGGATTCTCTTCTCGAGGTCACCCATTCAATCCTTGTGTCGGCAAACCAGAGAGTTGAGCGGACGGAACAGAACGCGAATGCCACCATTTTGACATTTGTTGGTCTCAAGATCGCCTTTGCGGTGGTGATCGGGGTGCTGCTGTTGCGCACGTTCGTGCGCCCGGTGATCGCCCTCACCTCGGCGGCACGACGGTTCGCGGGGGGTGAGCTGGAGTGTTACGTCGACATCACGACGAACGATGAGCTTGGCGAACTCGGGCGGACCTTCAACCAGATGGTCGATTCACGCCACGAGATCGAGCGCACGAAAGAGATCGCTCGACAGGCCACGCTCGAGCGCGACCGGTCCGCCGCAGCGAACCATGCCAAAAGCGAGTTCTTGGCGAACATGAGCCACGAGATTCGCACGCCGATGAGCGCGATCCTCGGGTACGCCGAGATCCTTGAGCGATCCAAGGAGGACGAGGTCAGCAAAGACCAGATCGATCACGCGATCCGTGCCATTCGGTCGAACGGGCACCACCTGCTCGAGGTCATCAACGACATCCTCGATCTCTCGAAGATCGAGGCGGGCCGGGTCGACATCGAGCGGATCGCGACCGACCCCGTGCGGATCGTCGAGGAGGTCGCATCGGTCGTCCGGCCGCGCGCCGGGGAGAAGGACCTGGACCTGTCGGTGCGGTACGACACGCCACTCCCGAAGGAGATCGCGTCGGACCCCACGCGGCTGCGGCAGATCCTCGTGAATCTGGTGGGGAACGCGATCAAGTTCACCGAGCGCGGCGGGGTCACAATCCACGCCTCGTGCGACGCCGAGGCCCAGGCCATCAGCTTCAGTGTGGTCGATACCGGCATCGGCATGTCGCCCGAGCAGCGTGCCCGCATCACGCGATTCGAGGCGTTCACACAGGCCGACACGAGTACGGTCCGCCGGTTCGGTGGCACGGGACTCGGGCTGCGGATCGCGAACGCGTACGCGCGCATGCTGGGTGGCGGGCTCGAGGTTCAATCGGTCGAGGGCAAGGGGAGTACGTTCACCGTGACCGTGGAGACCGGCGACCTGTCGGGACAAGAGATGACTCGTCCCCGGGTGCTGCCGGACAACGAGGTCCGCACGACCACCGGGCGCGGGAGCACGCCGGGCCAGTCCACCGACCTCCCACGGCTCGACGGCCTGCACATCCTGCTCACCGACGACGGGCCGGACAACCGCCGGCTCATCACCTTCTACCTGGAGAAAGCCGGCGCGCGGATCACCGTGCGGGAGAATGGGCAGGAGGCGGTCGACTTCATCGAGTCCGCGAGCACGAGTGAGCTGCCCGACATCCTCCTTATGGACATGCAGATGCCGGTGCTCGATGGGTACGAGGCGACGCGGCGGCTCCGCGCGATGGGATGCACGCGGCCGATCATCGCGCTCACCGCGCATGCCATGTCGGGCGACCGCGAGCGGTGCCTGGAGGCGGGGTGCGACGACTACCAGTCCAAGCCGCTCAACCGCACCAAACTCCTCACGGCGTGCAAAGAGTGGAACCAGCGCAGCGAGAACCGCCAAGCGGCGTAGCAACGCAGCACGCGCTCACTGCGGGGCCACCTGGACCGCGCACTCCCCCGATGCCGAGGCGGCGCGAAAGCCCTCGAGAAACACAGCGACATCGAACCCATCGAGCCCATTGCCGGGCGCGAAGTCGTAGGCGGCGCAGTCGATGGGCTCTGGGGCCGCCACTGCGGCACGATCGAACATACTGGTCCACGCGTCGAGGTAGATGTTTTCACCGTCGAGGTTCCTGGGCAGGAACTCGTCGACGACAATCGCCGAGTGCGCGGCGCCGTTGGTGATCGTTCGGGTGCTCGTGAGCATGTGGCTCGTCAGCCCGCTCACATCTCGCCCATCGACGACCTGGATCGCGCCGAACTGCTCGAGCCCGATGATCCGCTGGTTGGCGAAGAAGCCCGCAGCGGTCCGGTCGTCGACATGCGTGAACGCAAAGATGCGCTCCGGCGGCGTCACCTGATCCCAGAAGACCCACGGCGCGGTGCCGAGCCCCTGCACGAAGTCGCCGGGGCCAGCAAAGATGAAGGCACCGGCAAGAGGGAACTGTTTTGTGAGGAACACCGCGTGCCCTGCGCCCTGCGAGTGTCCACCCGCGACGATGCGCGACCACCGGAGCCCGCCCGTGGGCGTGAGGTAGTCGCCCCAGCCTTCATCGGGATGGGCCGCGGCCAAGGACTCGAGCACCTTCACGGTGCGGTTGACGATGCTGTTCGCCTCGTCGACCTCGAAGTCGGGGAACAGATCCTCACCGAAAAGGCGTTCGCGGCGGATCGCCTCGGGCAGGCCTGGATCCTGGGAGTTGGTGGTGATGTCGTTGACCGGCGGCCAGCTCGGGTAGGTCAGCGCGAGCGCGTCGTACCCTCGCTCACCGGATCGGATCGTGAGCTCGGTGTACTGGGCTGGGGCCGCGCCGCTCCCCGGGAACCAGAGAAAGAGCAGCCCGTGACCATCAACACTCGGATCCGTCGCCACGAAGTGATCCTTGGTCACCACACCGGCGTTCGGCAGCTCCACCTCGATGATGCCGGGATCGGTCGCCAGGGGATCGACAAAGCGCGTGACAACCTCCGCCTGTGAGAGACCCGCGGGCACAGCGAGAAGAAGTGGCAGGGCCACAGCGGCCGGGTGCGTGCGCATGGCTCGGCTCCTATCACGGCCGAACCAACACCCCGGCCGACCGCGGAGAGAACGCACTCGGAGATCGGATCTTGCGTCGATGACCAGAGAAATCCGTGCGGATCTCGCGGGGGGAAAGACCAACCGCGGGTCATGACTCAGAAGTAGTGGAGCCGGGGGGAATCGAACCCCCCTCCGAAATCGCGTCTGGCGGCATCGTAGAGCGGGGGTACGCACATGAGCACATACACGAATCGCGGCAAATCGACGATGTCATCCTCGCGTGGTCTCACCTGCCGCTCGAGACGAGGTCGTCGATCGCCACGCTCGCCCGGATGCTTGGCGGGCGAGTTGGTGCAGAGCGACAGATGCGGGTTGCTGGTGAAGGAGTTTGTGCGAGCATACCCCCGACATAATTCGCACGACAGATAGAATACCCTAATGGCATGTGATCGAAAGCGAACACCTAGAGTCGTCGATCTGTTCTGCGGATCGGGCGGTCTGTCTCTCGGGCTCGTGGACGCGGGCTTCGAGTCCGTCCAGGCGTTTGATAACTGGCCTGTTGCCGTCGCGACCTTCAGCCGGAACTTCGGAGACCATGTCGGCGAGTCCGATCTCACCGACGCACCGAACTTACCTCGGTGTGACGTGATCGCCGGAGGCCCGCCGTGTCAGGGCTTTTCCTCCGCAGGTCGCCGCAACGCCGACGACGAGCGGAACTCCCTGGTCCGTGCGTTCGCGTCGATCATCGCCAACCACCAACCGAAGGCTTTTGTGTTCGAGAACGTCGAGGGCTTCCTCACAACCGGCCGAGGCTGCTATGTCCGCGACCTTCTGGAGCCGCTGCTCGGCGCCGGCTACCTGATCCACCTCCGAAAGGTGAACGCCGCAAACTTCGGCGTCCCCCAGCATCGGAAGCGGGTCGTTGCGATCGGTGGTCTTGGGTTCGATCCCGGCTTCCCAGATTGGACTCACCGCGCCTTCGGAGCTCCGGGGGCCCACCTCGCCGCGAACGGTCACCCTCCGACGCCAACGCTGGGTGACGCGATTGGCAGTCTTCCCGAGCCTACGACCGAAGCACCTGGGCCGCTCCCCGATCATTGGTATCGCCCGCTCTCCGGAGATGACCTAGAGCGAGCGAGGCTCCTCAATCCAGGTCAGACGATGCGAGACCTCCCCGAGGAACTGTGGCACGAGTCGTATCGCAAGCGAGCGCTCCGCCGCGTGATGGACGGGATGCCCGTCGAGAAGCGAGGCGGTGCCCCCGCCGGCGTGCGCCGACTGCGTGAGGATGAACCGAGCAAGGCGATCACCGGCGGTTCTCTCCGCGACTTCCTGCATCCCACCGAGGATCGCTCGCTCACCGTGCGGGAGGCAGCTCGCGTACAAACCTATCCCGACTGGTTTGAGTTCGAGGGCAACCAGGCCGACCGGATCCAGATGATCGGAAACAGTGTGCCAGTGAAACTCGCCAGCGCGATCGGCTCTTCGCTGATGAAGCGTCTCCCCAGTCGCTCTTCAAAACCATCCGGCACCGGTGAGTTGCTCTCGTTCGTGCCCACGCTCTCCACGGGCATGAGCCCGGCCCTTGCCGAGACTTACCGACTCGTCGCGTCAGAGTTCGGAGGGGGCCTTCTTGAGGAGCCGTTGCTTTGGGCCTAAGCCAGTCACAGAAGACGCTCATAGAGAAGGCCCGGGTGCTCGGTTCGGGCTCCGATCACTTCACGCTTGATCGCGAGACGTGCTCCTATCTGGTGGGCGTGATCGCCGAGGATCTTGGTCTCCTCGACCAGTTTCCGGAGATCGGTCGTGGCGTGCCCGGCTTCTATTCGACCGACGCGATCGAGGCGCTACGCATCGACGTTGATTTCTCAACGGTCGTTGGTCGCCTGTTTGATGCTGACGAGAACGCTGACACCTACTTTTCGTGCCTCGCGAACTTCCACAAGCGGCGGCTGAAGTACCAACGCATCCTCCGGACCCAGCCGCTCCCGACGATTGAACAAGTCGGGCCGAGAGGACTCTTGCAGTTCGGATCGCTGAGCCCGCGAGCGCTGACCGCCCTCCTGTTGTGGCGAAAGTGGATCTACGACATTGACAACCGCGCCGCACAGGAGACCGGCTATCTGTTCGAGCCGATCATCGCTCACGCAATCGGCGGTGCGCCGGTCAGCGCGAAGCAGAGTCCCGTGAAGCGGGAGGGCGATAAGAAGAAAGGACGCCAGGTCGATTGTATAGTCGAGCAAAGAGCTTATGAGTTCAAGATGCGAGTGACGATCGCAGCATCGGGGCAGGGTCGTTGGGGCGAAGAACTCCAGTTCCCCAAGGAGTGTCGCCTAAGCGGGTACACGCCGGTGCTCGTTGTGCTCGATCCGACGCCAAACCCAAAGCTCGACGACCTGACAAAGGCCTTTCTCGCTGAGAAGGGGGAAGTCTACGCGGGCGACGAGGCCTGGAAGCATCTCGACGACATGGCGGGGCCGACGATGTCGCGCTTCTTGGAGAACTACGTCCGGGGTCCAATCGAATCGCTGCTTGCGGAGGCGAACCAGACCCTGCCTGACTTATACATGAGTCTCGCCGATCACACGATCACCGTCTCTCTGGGTAACGAGAAGCTCGTAATACCTCGCACGCCTGATACGTCGATCTATGAGGCGGACGAACTGCCAGACGACGCAGACGACCAACTGCCCGGGGTCTGACCCCTCGTCAAGCGTCTTCATACTCGGGGAGCTTGGATCGGTAGGGCTGTGATTATCGATCACTTATAATTATAATTATGTAATACGCCATTCCTGGCGAGTTGATCGAAGGACAAGATCTGGTTGCCATCGAAATCGGGGTAAGCCGGCCGGCTCTGATCCGTCATGCTGTTACTCGACATCTGCCGCAGCTCAACAGGATGGTGGCGGAGTCCAAGCCCGGAGACTGGTCGGACGAGATCGTCTATCTGCTCATAGGTGCGCCGGTATAGCAGGCTGGCAGGCCATGGATGAAGGCGGGGGGGGTGTGATGGCTGCCCCAACGACTGAGTCATAGTGGGAGAGTTCCCATCGCCGGTCAAGATCGGGGCAATCTCACACGTGCGTGTCGAGGACCTCGAACACCACGTCGAGCGGCAGCGAGGCAAGGCAGGTAGGCGATGGCCCATAACCTATTCGAGCCGAAGCGAGCGAACTCGACCAAGCTATCGTGTGGCCTCAGCGGGATGCCGCGACACGCATGCGGACGCTCGGATTTGGACCTCACGGGTGTGGGCCGAACTCGAGCGGCCCTTTGTGACCTTCGTCCGAATCGCAGCAAACCTCGCGAGAAGACCGGCTCAGATCCTCGATGGTGCTCGGTGAACCATCTTGATCTGTCCGGTCGTGGTAGTGGAGCCGGGGGGAATCGAACCCCCGTGTCGGTGCAGTCCACACAGCGCTTCTACACGTGTAGTCGCTGGTTTGATCTCGGCCTCGGAGCGGTCAGCGACCACCTCCCCTTCGGCCATACCCCGATTGTGTCTCGCGAGTCCGCTCCGGGGTCGAAGCTCGCTCGCCAGCCCGAAAGTCATCAAGCCGCCCGCCATCGGGCGTCATGAGCGGCTTGCGCTGCCTGTATTAGGCCGCGAGAGCAAACTGCGTATCGGCAGTTATTGAGTGTTGAACGTTTGATGACGCGGTCCACGTTCGCCGCGACGCGCCACGCTGTGCATCACATGCCCGGTCGAAACCTGTCGGCCCCAGGGTGTCAAAGAACATCCAGCGGGTGCTGGAGGATCTGAACGGTAGGAATCGACCGATCGAAAGTCGAGGATGACCGAGGAGCCCGATCAGGGCGTGGGTGCAGCCTTGGCCTTCTTCGCTGGCTTCGCGGGTGCCCGGTGCTGCTCTTTGGGCGACACGTGGAAGGTCACGAAGCACCGGCCGACCCGCTTCTCCCGCTCGCCCGGTGTGGTGAGGCCCTGGAAGATGTTGATCTTGCACCGGATGTTGAATTCGCCCCCACCGTCGACGAGCGGCTCGATGGGCTCCTCCGGCTCGACGCGATAGACCGCGGGGCCGAAGCAGGGACGGAGGAAGCGGTAGGTGAGCTCCTTGCACACCACGCGGTAGTCGCCGCCGACGGTCTTGAAGATGGCCATGCCGCCCGCCACCTCGGCAGACCCAAGCAGCGAGGCACCGGCCATCGCGTTGTACCAGTTCTTGTTGAACGGGCGGAAGGGCAGCATCGCCTCGAAGGGCTCGCCGGCCGCTGAGTCTTTGTTGAGCATGCGGATGCCCGAACGGAAGGCATACGGCAGCCAGATCATCGAGCAGACGCGGTGCCAGAAGTTGTTCCGCGTGCTCAGGCGGGAGATGAACGACTCGAGCCGCTGAACGAACGTCTTGTCGCGCGGCGGGCGGGGGGAGCGGTGCCGAGGGCGTACGGAGCGGGCCTGGGACTCGGCGGTCGCCAGATCGGCCTCGTGGACCTCGATGGGCTCGGCGGTGGCCGTGCCGGCAGTGTCGTGGGAGGTGTCGGGGGCCCGGTCGGACATGAGCACGAACTATAGCCCGGCATTGGGCGTGGGCGGCTCGGTACCCGGCACGCTGTCGTCAGGATCCGGGGTGTAGATCGTCACACCGACGTGCCGGAAATTGGCTGTATTGAGACCTAGCGCCGAGCCGATCGAGCCGTGCTCGGCCCAGGTCCGGGGATCGCACCGGGCAGAGAAGCTCTGGGGGGTTACTGCGCGGTCGAGTGGCTCGCCGAGCACCAGGATCGAGCCGGGGTCTCGATCGCCGCGCATCCACGCGCACGCGGTGTCGAAGGACACGCGCTCGGTGCGGCCTCGTGTCAGGAAGATGAGAGAGTCCTCGACATACCCGTGGGCGAGGAGGCGATCGGTGCCCCTATCGACACCACCCTGATCGAGCCACCCGACCAACTGGGAGGACACCCAGGTGCCCGCTGGGGGGTCGAGGAGTCTTGGGATCGCGACCCCAAGCGCGAGCGTGCCAGAGAGAAGGGCCCAGAGCCAGATCACCGATTGCGCGAGCATCGCCCGGTCTCTCGTCACGAGCACCGCAACACCCACGATCCCGCCGATCAGGCCGGTTGCGTACCCCATCCAGTCCGGCGCCACGCTCAGAACCCAAACCGCTGCGAGCGCACTCGCGATCAGCATAGTGAGCAACCAGAACAACGCCATTCCGACAACAGCACCCCGCGTGCGCACATCCAAGAGCGTCCCCGCTGCCGCGCTCATCAGCGCCCGCGCCGTCAGTAGCGCGATGCACGGGTACAACGGCAGTGTGTAGTGCGGCAGCTTGGCCGGCGTTGCCTCGAAGATGAGCCACGTCGGCACGATCAGGCACACCAGGACCGTCTCCGCGCTCGGCGTCGCCCACCCACCGCGCACCGCGCGGCCACATCTCTGCACCACCGATGCTTGATGCCCGGTGCCTGGTGCCTTCTCTCCACCATGCCCCCGTGCCTTCCCCCCCACCATCACCCGCCACGCGCGCACCAACCCGATCAGCGTCACCAGCGAGCCCGGGAAGAACAGCACCGCCAGCAGCACGAGGTGATACCCAGGGATCGGGATGAAATGCTCCTTCCCCCCCGCGGCTCGCACGAACACCTCCTGCCAGACCTCGTTGGCGTACGCCCCGATCCCACCCTGGGCCCACGCGACCGCGGCGACCCAGGGCAGACAGATGGCGAGGACGATTGCAACACCCGCAAGCGGCCGGAGAGACCGGAACCACGACCACCGACCGGCCGACCACGCGGCAGCGAGGGCCCCGGTGACGATGATCAGCGGGGTGATGGGGCCCTTGGCGAGCACGCCGAGCCCGACCGCGATCCAAAGGGCCACCCAGGCGGGAACCCCAAACGAGCCGCGAGCGCGAGCGAGCGGGCTGGAGGCACGTGCGTCCTGGGGCGGTCCGTGCGCACGCGTGCGCGCGCGGCGCGGGGGGGGAGGGCGACCCCACCTGGCCCCCCGGGCCCCCA
>JBCDJJ010000052.1:0-25289 GCA_038747915.1 Planctomycetota bacterium
CGACCGACTCCGGGACTTGGGTGCCACTGGCGGCTTGCCCGCCAGTGTTCAAGGGCTTTGGCGTTCGCACTGGTGGGCAAGCCACCAGTGGCACCCGCGACGAATTGACTTGGAACGCACTAGTTCACCCGCTCGTAGATCAACTCATCCCCGCCATCGTGCGCACGGGCCCGGGTGAACCCCGCTTTCTCCAGTACACGGATCGCTGAGGCGTTGTCGACCGGTACGCGCGCCCGGATCGCAGCGGCCCCGCCCGGGCCGAGCGCCCAATCGCTCATCGCGCCCACGGCCTCCGTGGCGTACCCCTTGCCGCGCTCGTCGTCGGCCATCGCGTACCGGATCTCGACCACCCCTCGCTCATCCGGCGGCGACGGGAACCGCACGTTGCCCACCAGCAGGTGCTCGGCCCGATCGATGGCGTACCAGATGCTCCAGTGCCCGAGGTCGGGCTGATCGCACACCAGATCCGCTGCCGGCTCGAGCTCGCCGGCGATCAGCTCCGGTGGCCACCGGTTGGAGATGGCGCAGTTGAGCAGCTCGCCCAGCGCCACACGGTCCTCGTGCGCCGCCCGCGCGAGCGCGGGGCTCGACGGGATCAGCTCGAGGCGGTCGGCACGGACGCTGGACACTGTGTCAGTCATGGCTTCTCTGATCCGTTCTCGAGAGTGTGTTGATCAACGCGCGGCCGCACCGCGGCCCACGCCTCGCGGTAGAGCTTCGCCATCTCGTCGAGCGCCGACGGGATCACACGGATATTCGCGACGGTCGTGACGAAGTTCACATCGCCCTGCCACCGGGGCACCACGTGCACATGCACATGCTCGGGCACACCCGCGCCGGCTGCAAGGCCCTGATTCAACCCAACATTCACGCCCTGGCACCCCAGCGCCCGCTCGCACAGCTCGACCGCGAGGTCGACGAGCGACCAGAGTTCGGCCCGGTGCGCCGGCGCGTACTCCAGCAACCGCTGACGCGACTCCCCGAGGCACACCAGCAGATGGCCGTTCGAATAGGGGTAGGCGTTCAACATAATCAGCCCGCCGGCGCCCGGCGTCCGGTGCTCGCTCCCGGTGCGCACGATGACGTGGTTGGCAGCATCGTGCTGTGGCGTGAGCCAGTACCGGCGCAGGAAACACACGGACTCCGGCACCTCGTCGCCCTCACGAGCCGAATCGGCGCTCGGCCCCGACGACAGCATCCGCAGGTACGTGAGCCGCCACGGCGCGTGCAGCGCCGCCGGCGCACCGCTCGGCGTGGTTGGAGGCGCGGACCCCATCCTCTCAGTGTAGCTCTCACCCCGCGCACACCCCGTTAGACTGCTCGGCCCAGGTTGCAGCAAGGAGCAGACGAAGATGATCGAATCGGTGACGCTCGTGAGCAGGCGGGGCACGTCCGACGTGCTCGTGCTCGGACACTTCAAGGGCGCCGGGCTGTCCACCGCGTGCCGCACGCACGACGAGGACGGCTCGATCACCGCCGCCCTCCGCCGTCCCGACGCCACCGGCGAACTCGGCGTGGTCATCGCGGTGACCCCGTCCGGCGGCTACAGCCGCGTGCTCGTTGTGGGACTCGGCGATCGCGGCAAGGCGGACGAAGGCCGATTCCGTACCGCGGCGGGTGCCGTCGGCAAGGTGCTCTCCAAGATGCAGGCGAAGAGCGCTCTGCTCTGCTTCGCTGGCCCCATCGCCGACGCCACGCTCGACGCCAACCTCGCCGGCGTCGCCTTCGGCGAGGGCCTTGGTCTCCTCACCTTCGATCACGAGCAGTACAAGGGCGCCGCGTCGACCCGCACGACCAGGCCCAAGCTCGCGGTGCGCATCAGCGACCACTTCGAGACCGACGACTTCGCCCACGGCGTCGACTACGGCCTCGGCCTTGCTGAGTCCGCCAACGAGTCGCGCCGGCTCTCCACCACCCCGCCCAACATCTGCAACCCGCCGTGGGTCGCCAAGGAAGCCCAGAAGATGGGCCGCAAGGTCGGCCTGAAAGTCGATGTTTTCTCCGGCGCTGCGCTCGACAAGCACAAGCTCGTGGGCATCAAGACAGTCGGTGATGCGAGCGAGTCGAAGCCGTGCCTCATCCGCATGGAGTACACACCCCCTGGCGGGGGTCGCGGCCGCGGCGGCAGGCCGCTCGTGCTCGTCGGCAAGACCATGACCTACGACTCCGGCGGGCTTAACCTCAAGGTCGGCCCCGGTGGCCCCAAGGGTATGAAGCAGGACATGGACGGCGGATCGGCCGTCTTCGGCGCCATGCACGCCTGCGCGACGGTCATTCAGCCGCGCAAGCGTGTGGTCGCCTATCTCTCCTGCGCCGAAAACTCCATCTCCGACGAGGCCTACCGCCCCGACGACATCCTCACCTACGCCAACGGCGTCACCGTCGAGGTCACCAACACCGACGCCGAGGGTCGGCTCGTCCTCGCCGATGCGCTCGCCTACACCTGCGCCCACGACCGCCCTGCAGCGATCGTGGACATCGCCACGCTCACCGGCGGTGTCGTTGTCGCGCTCGGCCGGGCCTACGCGGGTATCTGGTGCGACGACGATTCCCTCCGCGAGAAGCTCATCGCGGCCGGCGAGCGCACCGGCGAGCCGCTCTGGCGCCTGCCGCACAGCGAGCACTACAACAACATGATGCGATCCGACACCGCCGACATCTGGAACAGCGCCCCCGTCCGCGAGGCCCACGCCTCCCAGGGCGCCGCGTTCTTGAGCTACTTCGTCAAACCCGGCATCCCCTGGGCCCATGTCGATATCGCCGGCCAGATCGCCAACAAAGACGGCGAGGGCCCCTTCGTCAAGAACATGCCCAACGGCTTCGGCGCCCGCATGCTGGCCGACCTCATCGAGGCCTTCTGATCGCGTGCATGTGTCTCACCGGCGGTTCGTCCGCCGGTGTGCGCACGAACGTCGGTGCTCTCGACCTCACACTCACTCGCCCGCGAGCACCTCGAGTCGCTCCAACCGCCGACGGTGGATCTCTCGATCCGGCTCGAGCACCGTGAGCGCGCGCACGTGTCGGAGTGCCTCGTCGAACCGGTGCGTCTTCACCGCCGCCGCCGCCGCGAGTTCTCGGTGCTCGGGTCGATACGGCGCAATGATCGTCGCCCGTTCGGCCTTCTCGTACGCGCGATCGTGCTCGCCCCGTACCGCGAACAGCCGCGCCAACTCCGCAGCGTACGCCCACGAGTACGTCTCGCGCGAGTCGAGCCACTCGAGATGCGGCAGCATGGCCTCGGGCTCGCCCATCGCCCGGTAGTGCAGCGTCAGCAGCCGGTGCGGCAAGGGGTCGACCGGCCGTGCCGCGGCGTATCGCTCGAGCAACGCGCGGGTCTCATCACGCAGCGGCACATCCTGCCCGTGCTCCTCGAGCTCGATCTCCACGAGCGCCGCCAGCACCTCGGGATGCCCAGGATGCACCCCCGCGAGCCGCTCGAGCACCTCCCGGCTCGGTTCCACCGGCTCAAGCTCGAACTGTGCGCCCGATCGGAGCCCCCGCGCGCGCCGATCGAGCGATAACCCCATGCCCGAGAGCGACTCCACCCGTTGCTCGCTCGCCGATGGATCGTGCAGCGTCGCCTCGCCAAGCAGCATCTCGAGCCGCGGCTCACCCCACACACCTTGGCGCACCAGATCGTCCGCGGCCCACAACTCGAACTCCTCGAGAAACTGCTCGAAGCTCCGACCGAATGCCGACTCGATCACCTCGCCCTCGGTCAGCCCCTCCCGCTGAAGCGCCAGCATCCGCCGGATGTGCCCCTGGGTGTGCGCATCGAGGATGTACTGATAAATCCATGCCGACTGCGCGTACGCCAGCGGTCGGTCCGACGGCGTCTCGGGACGTGTGAACGCCAGATTGATCTTCACCGGCCCGAACAGCCGCTCGCCCTCGAGCGCGCTCGCCAGGAGCTGCCACGTGTCCCACGTCCGCTCGGCAATCTCGAAGTTCACCGCGCACGCCTCGGTGAACCAGTGCGGGATCCGGTTCTCCGTGACCGCGAGCGTCGCGGTGTGCACATACTCGTGCTGGATGACCGTCAGCCAGTCGAACTCGCCCGTGTGATCCTTGCCGTACCGCGGCGCCTCCAGGGCGATCACCGGACCGGTCGCGGCTGCGATCGTGAAGATGCCCGTCAGCCCCGTGATGCGCACCGCGAAGCGCTCGTGCGTGGGCATCAGCTCGATGGTCGTCTTCCGATCCGGCACGAATCCAAACGCCGCTGCCACCATCTCGTGCACGCGCTCCAGATGCACCAGCATGTCACGCGCGAGCGCCTCATCGACCCCACCCGCGTAGCGCACGCGGAAGTGCGCCGACTCGACCGTGGCATAGGTCAGCAGGTCACGAACCAGCGCGAGTGAGTTCGTCGCGCGGATGTGAAAGGGGTCGAGTTCCGACGCTGTCGTCAGCGCATCCAGTGCCCCAACATCCTCACCCGACTGCATCCGAAGCAGCCCGAGCTCGATCCACGGCTCCGGCCACCGCGGCGCCCGCTCCACCGCGTCCACGAGGAACTCGTCCGCCCGCTCGTACTGCCGAAGATCCGACAGGACCGCCCCGACCACGTACGGCCCGAGTGCCCCGCCCGGCGCTCGTGCCTCGAGTTCCTCGAGGGCCGCATCCCGAGCCACATCGTCAAAGCCTGCGCCGTGCGCCGCTGCGAGCCACGCTAGCCCCTCGTGCCACCCCGGCCAGATCGCCAGTGCCCGCTCCATCGATGCCACGGCACCATCGGCATCGTCGAGCCGCAGCGCAATCCGCGCCCGCAGCAGCTCTCCCCACGGATGCACCGCCTCGGTGTCACCGCTGATCTCGCGCGCGATCTCGTCCAGCTGATCCGCGATCACCTCCACGCGATCCACATCCAACCCGTCCACCGCCAGCCCGCCGAACAGGCGCCACGCCTGCGCCGAGCGCGGGTTGAGAGCGAGCGTCTCCTCCAGCGCCGCCCCACCCTCCTCACGGTTCGACCGCGCAATCAGCAGATCCGCCTCCATCAGACGCACGCGCCAATCGAGCTGATCACGCTGCCGCAGCTCGGCCAACTCGCGGACCAGCGCCCGTGCGCGATCCGCATCCGCGGCCCGCCCGAGCATGAACGATCGCGCCGCCGTAAGCGCCACCTGCGCCTCACGATCACCGCTCACCGGCACCGCATCAAACGATGCCTCGATCGCCGCCACCAATCCGTCGTCGAACGCCTGGCCCGACTCCCCGAGCGCGAGCACATTGATCAGCGCTCCGTGCGCCGACAGCTCGACCTCGTCCACCGGCAACCGATCCATCGCGGCGAGATCGGACCGGCGCACCGCGGCCTCGGCCCGCAGCGCCCACCCGAGCGACTCGTCCTCGAATACCGGATCGTGGAACCACCCGGCCTGCAGCGCCGCTTGCGCGAGCAGCGCCGGCGACTCGAGTTCACCCCGATCCTCCCACTGGCCGTGAAACACCCGCAGCGCCGCGCGCTCGTGCGCGCGCAGGTACGGCGCCTCGATCGCCCGCGCCGCAGCGGGCGACAGGTCGGGCGCCGCCTGGGCCGGGGTCACCGCCACCAGGGCCACCGAAGAAAGACACGCCGCTGCACACGCAGCGAGCACCGATCGAGTCAGTCGCAGCATGGAAACCTCGTGCTGACGAACCATAGGTCCGCCCGGTCCATCAAACGAACACCCCTCGTGCCGCGCGCTCGAAAGCACATCCATCGCTCGGTCACCGGAGATCGGTGGTGGGAGCGTCTCGCTCCTACGAACACCCCGGTCCCTACTCCTCAACCCGCACGATCCACCCCCCACCAACCGGCACCTCGGTGTTCA
Organism: Planctomycetota bacterium; assembly: GCA_038747915.1. Classification (GTDB taxonomy): domain Bacteria; phylum Planctomycetota; class Phycisphaerae; order Phycisphaerales; family UBA1924; genus JBCDAP01. Next base: position 5,817 of record JBCDJJ010000052.1, read on the forward strand.
CCACGAACGGTCGCACATGCTCGTTCTTCACCGTCCCCGCCAGACGGATCACGCTCTCATCACCGTTGCGATGCACCGCGAGTGTCGCGAGGGGCAGGAGCGTCCCCCGCTCGTACCAGAGCCGGATCTCCGAGAACCGGTCGTCTACCGCACCGCCATCGCCTACGGCCTTGGGGGTGAGCTTGAGCTGGTGCGCATTGCCGAGGCCATCGAGCGGATCACCCTCGGGGATCTCGCCGATCTCCTCGTGCGGACCGAGCAGCACCGTGTCGTACCGTGCCAGCATGTCCGCCTTTCGCTGACCGAGGGGCAGCGGGATCAACGTCCGGCTCCCCACGCGAAACGGATCGAAGTCCGTCCCCGGCGGCGCGATTCGCCGCTTCGTGAACCGCTTGCCGTCCGCGGTGATCTCTTTCTCGACGAGCCACTCTCCATCGAAGATGAAGTCACGACTCACATCCCGCACCGCGTCCCCGAAGATCAACTGACGGAACGACACTTGGAACGCGCGATCCGCCGGGCCATCCGCCACGCCGTCGCTGTTCACATCCGGTGCGCCGTTGTCCTCGTAATAGAGCGTACCGAGCCGGGTCTGCAGATCACCCTGCAGCGCCGAGAACCGCTGATACACCACGTTCGCGGAGAGCCGGTCCAGGTCATCGCCCGCGGCCTCGAGGGCATCGAGTAGATCCTCCGCGGTCTCCGGCTCGATCACGATGTCGAGCTGCACGCGCACGGGCGATGACACCATGGGAATCCGAGGCTCCACCTCGGCGCCCTCCCCCCGATCCGCGGGCTGCGCCCACAACACGGTGCACGCACCACCAACCACAAGACACCAGGCAGCAAACGGGCGTGACATACCGGCAGATCCCCTTGGCACATTCCACAGCGGGCCGGCGCTCACGCGTGCGGCTCGGACGAACCCGCCTCCTCCGAGCGTACCGCTGAACCACCCCGGTGGTGCTCGAAAAACGCCTCCAGGATCGCGGCCGCGGCCAGGGCGTCCCGCCGGCGCTTCTTTTGCTTGTGCGTGAGCCCCGTCCGCGCCATCTGGTGATCGGCACGGACCGAGGTGAGCCGCTCGTCCTGCTCATGCACCGCAAGCCCCGCTGCACGCCCCAGATCCGCTGCGAACGCCCGCGAGACCGCCGCCCGAGGGCTGGCCGACCCGTCCATGTGGAGCGGCACGCCCACGACCAATGCCCCGACCTCTTCCTCGGCGGCCCGATGCACGATCGCGCCGATCAGCCGCTCGCGCTGCGTCAGCGGAATCTCCACCACCCCTACCGGTGAAGCCACTCGAGTCTCATCGTCTCCGACACCGAGCCCTGTCCGCCGATCCCCAAGATCCACCGCCAGATACCGCATCACCCCACTCTACGAACGCTGCGACGCGCAGGGCGTCACGGAACACACCATCAACGCGAGATCACACCGCCAACCCGCGATCACACCACACGAGCCGCGGGCGCGAGCCCGCGGACCAGACCGCCCACGCTCACCGAGCACACAACGCCGTCAATGAGCCGTCGTCGTCGACTGCATGGGCGCATCAGAGAGCGCGATCGGATCGCTCGGCCCGGTCACCACCCGCTCACCGGGCAGAGGGCTAAACCGCGAGCCCGCGAGCTGCACCTTCCGGTTCCGCGTCCCGACGCTCGTCGCCGGGGCGAGCAGCGCCGTGATCATCACCGCGAGCAGCACGTTCATGCCGAGCAGCGCCCACCACTGCGTCCACCCGAGAAACACCCAGATGCTCGTCGCCACGACCTGCGCGATCCCCACCGGGATCAGCGTGTTCCAGGCGAGCGCCAGCACCTGGTCGTACCGGATCCGAGGCAGCGTCCACCGGATCACCATCATGAAGCAGATCACCAGCATGACCTTGATGAAGTACACCTGCACCTTCAAGAAGGCCGCCAGCAGACCCGTCGCCTCGGGTTGCAGGTGCGGGATGAACGGCAGGTGGTACCCGCCGAAGAACAGCGCCACGAGGAACGCGCTCGCGGTGATCATGTGCGCGTACTCAGCGAGGAAGAACAGCGCGAACCGCATCGCCGAGTACTCGGTGTGGTACCCGCCCACGAGCTCCTGCTCCGCCTCCGCGTTGTCAAAGGGAGCACGGTTGGCCTCGGCAAGCGAGCACACGAAGAACAGCAGCGCCGCGATGGGCTGACTCACCACGAACCACCCCGCCGAGGCCTGCTCGGAGACGATCACACTCGGCTGCACACTCCCCGCGACCAGGATGATCGCAAGGATTGCGGTCCCCATCGGGATCTCGTACGAGATCATGCCCGCCGAGGCGCGCAGCCCGCCGAGGAACGAATACTTGTTGTTCGAGGCCCACCCGCCCAAGATCACGCCGTACACACCGATGCCCGCGACCGCGAGCAGGTAAATGAACCCGATGTTCAGGTCGCCGACCGCGACCAGCGCCCGCCCGGCCTCGACGAACTCACGGCCCGCGATCGAGATCGACTCGGTCAGCTCGATCACGCCGCCCCACGGGATCACCGCCCACCCGATGAACGCGGGGATCACCGCCACGATCGGCGCGAGCGTGAACAACGCCCGGTCGGCTCCCTTTGGGATGAAGTCTTCCTTGAGGACAAACTTGAGCCCATCCGCTGCGGACTGGCCGAGACCCCAGAACCCGAACGGCCGCTTCGCGCCCTTGGGTGTGAACAGCTTCTGCAGGAAGGGCAAGCCGAAGTCGAAGCCCGTCCGGTTCGGACCCAGACGATCCTGGATGTACGAGCTGATCTTCCGTTCGAAGTAGATCAACAGCGGGATCGTGCCCAAGATCGCGTGGATCATCACGAGCACCACCACAATCCCCACGAACAACTGGGCGGGGATGGGGAAGATCGCGTCCAGAACGATGGAGAGGAGGTCAGCAATCACGGCAGGAGTGTAAAGGCTCCCGCTCCCGCGGGGTCAACACACCCGATCGATCACTCGCGACCGTTCATCCCGTGTCCCGGGGAGCCGGGCGCATCAGCCCGATGGGCCACCACGATGAACTCGGCCTCCTCGTCCCACCGGTTCGCAGCGCCGTGGGGCACATCCGCGGAGAAGCTGATCGTGTCACCGGGGTACTGCTCGTACGACTCCTCGCCGATTGTCACCAGCAGCCGGCCACGTGTGCAGATCCCCACCTTCACCATCTCGGTCTGTTCTGGCGGTACAGGGAGCGTCTCGGTGTGTGGTGGCAGCACGTAGCTCACCAGGAACACCCCCCGAGCCTTCAACGCGTTGCTCAGCGTGCGGAACCGCATGCCGTTGTTCGGGTCGATCAGAGTCGTGTGGTCATCCGCACGGATCACCTCAATCTTGGGGCGATCCTCGGTGTCGAGCAGATCCGTGATCTGGCACCCCAGACCACGGGCGATGAGGTTGAGCGTGCGGATCGTGGGATTCTTCCGATCGCGCTCGATCTCGCTCAGCATCGCGGCGGAAACGCTGGAAGACTCGGCAAGCTGGGCGAGCGTCATGCCGACCGCCTTTCGCCGTGTCTTAATAAACCTGCCGACCTGCATCAGGAAAAGCGTAGCGACACGGCGGGCACACCGCGTACACTATAGTGAATATACGACGCGGATCAGGCCTCGGCCAGCGTTTCGATGGGTGGTGATAGCGGGAGCGAGCGCGCCAGGTCCAGATAACGGGCCACGTTCTCGCTCATCTCGAGCAAGCTGTCACCACCGAATTTCTCCACCGCCGACCGAGCCACCTCGAACGCGACCACATTCTCCATCACCACCGACGCGGCCGACGCGGCGCACACATCCGACCGCTCGTACTGGCTGTGCTCGGGTTCTTTGGTGTTCAGATTGACGCTGGGGAGTCCCCGGAGCAGCGTGCTGATCGGCTTCATCGTGCCGCGCACCACGATCGGCATCCCGTTGGTCATCCCGCCCTCGAGCCCGCCCGCGTTGTTGGTCGGCCGGGTGAACCCGAGGCTCGGCTGCTCCCGGCGGTCCGGGTCGTAGTGGATCGGGTCATGCACATCCGAGCCGTTCCGAGCGGCGGCCTCGACGCCCACGCCGATTTCCACGGCTTTGAACGCTTGAATCCCCACCACCGCCCCAGCGATCCGCGCATCGAGCTTGTCGCGCCAATCCATCGACGAGCCGATCCCCATCGGGCACCCGAACACGTGCGCCTCGCACCACCCGCCGACGGTGTCCTTGTTCTCCTTCGCGGCGCGGATGTGCGCGCGAATCGCCTCCGAGATCGACTCGTCCGGGCAATACACATCCGATACATCGCGCACCGCGACCAGCTCGCGCCAGTTCTCCTCGGTGACATTGCCCGCCCACACGGCGTCCATCGCCCCACGGAGGAAGCCGAACACCTCAACCGAGAGCGCCTCGCGGAGCAGGCACCGGGCGAGGGCACCCGCGGCGACCTTGCTGGCGGTCTCTCGGGCGCTCGCCCGCTCGAGCGTCTCGCGGCAGTCGGTGGTGAGCCACTTGACCGAGCCCGCGAGATCGGCGTGCCCCGGCCGCGGTCGGTACACCGGCGGCGTCCGCTCAAGGTCGTCGAGCCGCGAATCCTTGTTCGCCAGGGTCATGACGATCGGGGCGCCGATGGTCTTGCCGCGCCGGACGCCGGCGGTGAAGGTCACCACATCGGTCTCGATCTTCTGCCGCCCGCCGCGGCCGTACCCGCCCTGGCGACGGCGGAGCTCGGCATTGATGAAATCGAGATCCACGGCCACGCCGGCGGGCAGGCCCTGCACGAGGATGGTCAGGCCGGGCCCGTGCGACTCGCCGGCGGTGTGGTAGTCGAGACGTGGCATACCGGCAGCATAGGGATGGACCGGTCCACCCGGTGGCTCCCGAACCGAACGGCTACTTGAACCACTTCAACGCGCCGAGCAGGTTGGAGTAGTCGTCGGTCCATGCTCGGGCGCCGTTCGCACTTGGAGTCCGCCACTCGAACCCCACGGTCGCGAGATCGAGGACCGACTCGTCCCGCGCGAGGAGCACCCAGGTGGATCGGGCAGCCAGGACGGTGGTGTCGGGGTCCAGGTCGATCTCGGCGGGCAGGCCACGGGCGACGCGGGCCGCCTTCTCGAATTCGGCGGTGTGCATCGTGTGGCGGGCGTGCAGGCCGAGGTGCTCGGCGCTCGCTGCGAGGATCGGTGCCATGTCGACGTGGCGGTTGGAGATATTGAACAGCATGAGGCCGCGCGGGGCGAGAGCGCGCTCGTAGAGCTCGATCGCCTCGACGGTCAGCAGGTGGACAGGGATCGCGTCGGAGCTGAACGCGTCGAGGATGAGCAGGTCGTAGGTGCCGGGGTTCGTAGCACCGAGGCGAAGCCGGCCGTCACCGCCTACGTGATCGATGGTCACGCCGCGTGCGCGCGCATCGGCGAGGAAGGTAAAGAGGCTCGTGTCCTCGGCGAGGTCGCGGACGACGGGGTCGATCTCGTAAAACGTCCAGCGCTGGGCGGGGTGCGCGTAGGCGGCGAGGCCGCCGGCGCCGAGACCGACGATGCCGATGCGGCGAAAAGTGAAGTCGTCTCGTTCATCCGCGCTGCCGAGCGCGCGGAACAGTGCGCCGATGGGGCCGCTCTCGTGGTAGTAGAGGGTGGGCTGATCGCTCCGGTGATCCGTGTACTGCCCGCCGTGGATCGTGGTGCCGTGCATCATCGAGCGGAGCGGCCGCTCGCGAGACTCGACGACGCGATGCACGCCGAAGAACGTGCGCTCCGTGGCGAGACGGGTCCCGAGCGCATCGAAGGTGGTCACCCGGCCAGCGAGCATGAGCCCGCCGATCGTCAGGGCGAAGGCGACGCGGCGGCGGCTGATCGCGAGCGCCGCGACGAGGGGCAGCAGAACACCAACAACGGTGAGCACGACGCGTCGAACGGTGTCCGCGGGTGTGGTGACAGGGTCGCCGAAGGCGTCGATGGCGGGCTGCTGCTGCGGGGCGAAGATCATCCAAGCACCGATGACGACGAGCGCCGGGGCGCCGAGTACGACGAGTGTGGAGACCGCGAGTGTGCGCGGGGTCCGCTTCTGGATATTCCGAGACGGTGGGGCGTTCTCACTGGCGGGCGAGCCGCCAGTGGCACCCGCGTTGGCTCCGCTCGCGGCCTTGCGCGGTATCGGCGCGACGTTTCGGAGCACCAACGCCAGCACGATGGCAAACGGGTACTCCCACACACCGTTGAAGACGAGCGGCGCGAGCAGAGCTGTGGTGGCACCGCCCACGACGCCACCGACGGACACCCAGAGAAAGAACTCGGTGAGTTGGCGCGGGGGCGGACGGTCGGCCGCGAGCGAGGTGTGGCAGCTCAGCGCGAGCAGGGCAAAGGCGGTGAGGTGCGCCAACGCCGCAACGATCGACTGGAGAGAGGCCGCGATCAGGAACTCGGCCGCGAGCAGGCCGACTGCGGCAACGAGCACCATGTCGAGCACCCACGGGCGGATGCCAGCGCGCCCGAACGCCAGTACGAAGGTGAGCAGGTAGAGCGAGAGCGGCAGCACCCAGAGCAGCGGCGCGGAGGCGACATCGGTCGTGACGTACTGCGTGACACCGAGCATGAGCGAACTCGGCACCGCAGCGAGCAGGACCCACCGAGCGCGGCGCGCCATGCCGATGGGCGCGGTGCTGTGCTCCTCGGATGCCGATTCGGTGTCGCTCCGTGCGGCGCGGAGGCGCGCGGTGAGGGCTGCAGCGAGGACAATCATCGCTGCAAAGGCGAGATAGCCGATCGACCACCAGCGTTCCTGGCCAGCGAGTCCGAGCGCGGGTTCGACGAGGAGCGGATAGCTGAGCAGCGCGAGCATCGAGCCGGCGTTGGAGGCGGCGTAGAGCCAGTAGGGATCACGGCCGGGGCGGGCGTGGGCGAGCCACCTCTGGGTGAGCGAGCTGGTGGCGCTGAGCACGAAGAACGGCCCGCCGACCATGCCCGCGAGGGCCAGGAGCACCCAGAGCGACGGGTTGGCCGAGGCCGGCGGCGCGGCGCTGTCGGCCAGACCGATCGGCAGGAACACGAGGCTCGCGCCGACGAGCACGACGTGGACGATGGCCGCCCGCCGAATACCAAGCGTCGCGATGGACGCGTGGGCGTAGGCGTAGCCACCCAGAAGCGCAGCCTGGAAGAACACCATCGAGGTGTTCCACACCGCGGGTGAACCGCCGAGGAGCGGGAGGATCTCGCGGGCCGCCATCGGCTGCACCGCGAAGAGCAGCACCGCACTGACAAAGACCACAGCAGCGAGCAGCAAGACCATCGCGTGAGCCTACCGGGGTGCGGCGTCGAGCCCGATGTCGATGCTCCGGGCCTGGTGGGTGAGTGCGCCGACGCTGATGCGGTCGACACCCGTGGCGGCGATGGCACCAATGGTGTCGAGGGTGATGCCGCCGCTCGCCTCGAGCTGGGGTGCCGCGGGCGAGGCGTCGCGGCGGGCCACCGCATCGCGGAGCGCATCGGGCGGCATGTTGTCGAGGAGGATGATGTCGACCACGCCCGGCTCGAGCGTGAGCAGCACGTCGAGCTGATCGAGTGTGTCGACCTCGACCTCCACGAATCGGAGCGGCCCACCGGCGCGAGCACGGGCGCCCGCGGTGCGCACGAACTCCGCGAGTTCGGCGTCCGGCACCCCGGAGAGGTGGTTGTCCTTGATCAGCACCGCATCGAAGAGGCCGACGCGGTGGAGCGTGCCCCCGCCGCACCGGACAGCGTACTTCTCGAGACCGCGCCACCCGGGCGTGGTCTTGCGGGTCTCGCAGATGTGGACCGTGGGCGAACCTTCGCGCGCCGCGGCGATGTACTCGGCGGTCAGCGTGGCGACGCCGCACAGGCGGCCGAGCAGGTTGAGCACCGTGCGCTCGACGGCCAGCACATCGCGGACATCACCGGCGACACGGACGATGACATCGCCCGCATCGGCGCGCTCGGCGTCCGGGCGGAGCGGCTCGATGACGAGGCCGTGGTGCTCGAAAGCGATCCGAGTGGCATCGAGCAGCTTCGAGGTGAGGCCCGCGAGCACGCACGGGTGGCGGACGACGGCGTGAGTCTCGATCGCGCCGGCAAGCCCGCAGGCCACCGTCGTCGCATCGGTGCGGCCTGCGAAATCCTCGTCGCGCGCCAGCGCGAGCAGCACCGGCGCGCGCTCGGCGCACAGCTCGTCGTAGAGCTCACCGAGCGAGCAAGTGTTCAGGTCGGTCGGAACAGATGGGGTCACGGCGTTGCCCCCGCATCGTGTCTCGTACGCGCTCGACAACGGTGACCTTCATGCGATTCATGTCGGTCCGTGGAGAAAAGATGCCTCCGCCACCCAGCCTCCGAACGCGGCCGGGGCTCTGTGCGGTGGATCGATCTTTCGACGGCATCCGGGCCGAGAGCCTCCTCCGTCTCACCCGACCGACCTATCTGCGAGCTCGCGCCCGCGGCTCGTCGATCCATCACGCAGCGCCTAGTGCGCACGGATCTTCTCGATGGCGCCGGTGGTGCTGCGTCCTTCGAGCGTGGGGACAAGCTCGACGCGGCCGCCGTAGCCCTCCACGAATTCGCCACCAACCACCTCGGCCTTTGTGTAATCGCCGCCCTTCACCAGGACATCGGGCCGAAGACGCTCGAGGAGCACCTCGGGCGTGTCTTCCTCGAACACGACGACGATGTCGACCGAGCGGAGCTCGCCCAGCACATCGGCCCGGTCGCGCTCGGTGTGGACCGGTCGTCCCTCACCCTTCAAACGCGTGACCGAGGCATCGGCGTTGATGGCAACGACGAGCAGGTCGCCGAAGCGTTTGGCCTCGCGGAGCAGCGAGATGTGGCCGGCATGGAGGATGTCGAAACACCCGTTGGTGAAGACGGTGCGTTTGCCGTCGCGGCGGGCCGAGGCGATCTCGATCTCGGCCTGATCGGCATCGCGGAGCTTGTCGTGCTCAGCAAAGTGTTCTGCGAGGATCTCGCGCCGGACACGCTCGAAGGGGATCGGCTGCACCCCAAAGACCTCGACCTCCAGCCCGGCCGCAGCGTTGGCGAAGCGGACCGCATCGCGCCACCCGCACCCGTTGGCGCGTGCCGCCAGCAAGCCCGCGAGGACCATGTCGCCCGCGCCGGTCACGTCGTAGAGCTGACGGGCGCGGGTCGGGATGTGCGCCGGCCGCTCGCCCCGCTCGGCGAGCAGGGCGCCGTGGCGATCGAGCGTCATGACGATCGTGTCGGCGCTCGTCTGGGCCAGGAGGATCTCGGCGATCTCGAGCGTGCCGGGCGCGGTGGGCTCGTCGCTCGTTCGGCGGCTGCTCGCACGCTCGGCCTCGGTGCGGTTCGGCGTGATCGCGGTGGCACCGGCGTAGGTGTCGAACGAGTCGAGCGCCGCGGGATCGACGATCACCTCGACACCGGCCGCGCGGCATCGCTCGATGATCGCCGCGCAGATCCGCGGCGTACACACGCCCTTGCGGTAGTCCTCGATGGCGACGATGTCAGCGTGCGGGAGCGCCGCATCGAAGCGTTCGAGCAGTTGCTCGACATGCTCATCGTCGAGCGGCTCGCGGGACTCGTGGTCGACACGGAACATCTTCTGGGCGTGGCGGTGCTGCGCAAGGCCGATGAGCGAGCGTTTGACGGTGGTCGGACGGTCGGGGTCGCGAACGACGCCCGCGGTATCGATGCCGGCGTCGGTCAGCTCGCCGAGCAGGACGCGGGATTCGGCGTCGTTGCCGGTCACGCCGAAGGCGCGGACGCGGCCGCCCAGCGCTGCGATGTCGAGGCAGACGTTGGCCGCGCCGCCGGGCGCTTCCTCGGTGCGGCGGGCGTGGAGCACGGGGACGGGGGCATCGGCGGTGAGCCGCTCGGCGTCGCCGTACACCAACTGATCGAGCATGAAGTCGCCGACAACGAGCGCCGTAAACGGCCGCCAGCGTGCGAGGGCGGCGAGGAGGGAATCCATGGTCTGAGTGTATCAGTCGACGATCCGGCTTCTCGCTGCGAGAAGACCCGGGCACCCGGCCTACGCAACACAGGGTGCCCGGCTACTCGCGCACCGAGAAGCCGGATCACGCAACGCCCAGCGCACGGTCAACCAGCGCGAGAAGCTCCGCACCGCCGGTCGTGAACTCGATCTCGAGCGTAGGGACCACGACCGCGATGCCACCGCCGCTCGCGGGGAGCGGCGAGGCGAGCTTGACGGCATCCTTCTGCGTGGTGAGAACCACACCGCAGTGCTCACGCCGGCACAGGGCGACGAGCGCTCGCTGCGCGCCGGGCGACCACGGATCATGATCGGGCCGGACAAGCTCGGCAGCGATCTCGGCGCCGGTCGCGCGGCACTGTGCGAGGAACGCCGCGGGATGCCCCACCCCGCAGGCCGCGACGCACCGCCGACCGTGAAGCCATCGGGTGGGTTCTTCGCGCTCCGCGCCGCGCTCGCTCACGCGGAGCGCAGCCCACCGGTGTGCCGCGCGCGCGACGATCGCGTGCGGTGCCTCCTCAGCGGCGCGCGTGTGAAGCGCGTTGATCTGGGCGGGTTCGGCGCGGTCGACGCGAGTGAGGACGATCGCGTGCGCACGGGCAAGGGCCTCGACCGGTTCACGCAGCCACCCGGCGGGTAAGCACCGATCAGAGAATGGGTCGCGGGTGGCGTCGAGCAGCACGATGTCAACATCGCGGGCGACACGGCGGTGCTGAAAGCCATCGTCGAGCACCACGCAGTCGGCGGTGCCGCGGGCGAGCTCCTCCGCGATGGCCGCAGCACGATCGGGCTGCGCGCGCACAACGACGCGGCCATGGAAACGGCGCCGGTACTCGAGCGCCTCGTCGCTCTCGGTCGACGCGGACTGGCGGTAGCCGCGCATGGCGACCATGGGCCGGCGGGATCGCTCGATGAGACGCTCGATGAGCCACATGACAACGGGCGTCTTCCCGGTGCCACCGACGGAGAGATTGCCCACGCTGATCACGGGAGCCGGCGGGCGCACGACGCGGTGTCCTCGGTCGAAGGCCCGGGAACGGCGGCCGAGCTCAGCGCGGTAGAGGGGCTCGAGGGCGCGGCCGAACCATGGCGGGAGCGGTGGGCGTGCTCGGCGATCGCCGGGGAGCATGCCGATATTGTGCGCTGAGGCGCGTGGTTCACGCAGCGGCGGAGGCACCGACCTCGTGCAGCGTCGCCGCGATGCTCTGGCGCAGCAGCTTCATCGGCAAGCCCATGACCGTGGCCGGATCGCCCTGCACCTCGATCGGCCACCCGGCGTCGAGGCAGTCCTCGAGGTTGTAGCCACCCGCCTTACCCCGCCACTCGCTGCTCGCGATGTACCGATCGAGCATGGCCGGGTCGAGCGTGCCGAAGTGGATGGTGGCGGAGTCGTAGAGGCGGCTATCGGCGTCTTCAGCGAGCATGCAGATGCCGGAGATCACGCGGTGCCGGCCACCCGAGAGCATGTCGAGGAGCTTGCGGGCGTCTTCTGGTGTGCGTGGCTTGCCGAAGGCGCGACCGTCTCGCTCGACCACCGTGTCGCCCGCGAGCACGACGGCTCGGCGGCGCTCCTCGGAGGGGAGGGTGTCGAAGACCGCGCGGGCCTTGAGGTAGGCCAGCGCGATGGTCCAGGCTTCGGGACAGACCCGACCGGCGCTCAGGACGCCGTCCTCCACGTCGGTCACCCGGACCGTGGGCTCGAATCCGTGCTCGCGCAGGAGTTTGAGCCGCCGTTCGGATCGGCTCGCCAAGATGAGGGTCGCAGTATCGCCCTGGTGTGTTGGGACGGACATCATTTGTTCGTCTCCCGAGCATCCGCCGGCCGGGCCAGCCGCGCGGTGCATTCATGGAGCACCTTGTCAATCGAGATGGAGTGCATCAAGGCAGATCCATACATTTCATGCTTGTGGCGGTTGCGTTCGGGAGTCATCGAAGCATGCACCACATCCTCTGAGCGTCCGTATGGGCCGACCAGGTCGACCCGCGTCGGACCATACAGCGCGACCAGCGGCCGATCGAAGCCCACCGCCATGTGAACCGCTGCGGAATCATTGGCGACGACGAGGTCGGCCGCCTGAATCACCGCCATCATCTCGCCGACAGAGGTTCGCCCGATGAGGTTGGTCACGCGGTGCTCGCGGTCGGCAAGGTCGACAAGACCGGGACACTGATCCGCCTCGTCGGGGCCGCCAACGAGGACGATCGACCGGTCACCCAGGCGTTCCAGCAACGACGTGGCGAGGGTCGCGAAGTGCTCGTCGGGCCACCGTTTGCCCGGCCACCGGGAGGTCGAGGCGAGCACGATGTAGGGCGTGTCACCAGTGAGCGACATCGCGGTTGCTCGCCATGCAGGGGCTGTGTGCAGGTGAAGATCGAGGATCGGCGGCGTGTCGACCGCACCGAGGAGCTCGAGCATGCGGTCGACCGCGTGGTGGGTCGCGTCGGCACGGACGCGGCGGTTGAGGGCGATCCACCCCAGTTCGGCAGCGTTGGCGTAGCCGACACGCCATCGGGCGCCGGTGGCCAGGGCGAGCAAGCTGCTCCGGAGCAGGCCCTGGGCGTCGATGACGAGGTCGTACAGGCCCGATCTGAGCTCGCGGACCAGCGCCAGGAGGGCCGCCCTGGCATCTCGGTGGTGCAACCGGCTCGGAGCGAGCCGCCACCGGTCGAAGGTGAGGATGTTCGAGAGGGCGGGGTGGGCCGCCACGGCATCCTCGAAGCCTCGCTGGACGAGCCAATCGATCTGGGCATCGGGCCATCGGGCCCGCAGGCTCACAAGCACGGGCACGGTTCGGCAGACATCCCCCAGCGCACTCGGGCGGATCAGGAGAATGCGCTGGGGCTCGTCCACCGGCGTACGGTACCCGCCGGCCGCTCTCGCACCCGAAACCTCGGGGCTGAAACCTCAGGGTGGCGGAGCGGAACAACTGTGCCGGCTGGGCCTTGTTCAGGTGCAGCCCATTCTTGCCCTGGTGCTGTGAGGAGAGTTCAGATGCCGATCCCCCGCTGTTGCACGTTCGTGACCCTGGGTGCCCTTGGCGCGAGCTTGGCCGCACTGCCGGCGTGGGCGGAGCCCAGCACTGTGGCAGCCTTTGAGGTGTCGTCGTGGCGCGACCTGATGCCCGATGAGCGTGACGCGGGGCTGGTGCGCGCCATCGAGCTGATTGGGCCGCGTGTCCGCGAGGTGACCTCGCGTCCGGATGTGGCGCCGTTCATGAGCATGCTGCCCGAGGGACTCATCGAGCTCGTGGTGCAGGTGAGCGGGCGGCCGGTTCGGTTTGCATTGGTCAACGCGACACGGGAGGGAGGGCGATCCGACATCGACGGGTTTCTGAGCCTGACGATGAGCGACAAGCGTGATGCGGAGCTCATGCACGCCCGCCTGGCACCGATCGTTGGTCCGTGGTCGAGCGCTCGCCCGGAGAAGAGCGCCGAGCACCCCGGCATGGTCGAGCTGGAGCTGCCGATCGGCGAGCTGCTGATCGGCCCGGTGGAGGAGGACACGGGGTGGACGTACCAGTTCCGGCTCGGCGGGATCGAAGATGTCGAGGCACCCTTTGGCGATCTGCCCGAGGCGAGTGACGGGGTGCAACCCGTGGTGCGCGGGATGGTGGACACGGCCGCGGTGTCATCTCTCGTGGAGCCGTTCGTGGGCCTGCTCCTGATGGCACAGCCGGGCGGCGCTGCGCAGCTCGAGCAACTTGAAGCACAGGGGCTCTGGGGTGAGGACGCGATGACCTTCGAGGTGACATCGTGGTTCGCCGACGGGCAATCGATCACGGAGCTTCGCTCCGTGGGTGCGAAAGCGTTCGCCGAGGGCTTGTTCATGCCCGAGGACGCCATCGATCGTGACCTGCTCGCGATGATCCCCGGCGACGCGACGTGGGCCGGCGTGCGGCCGTTCCCGGTGGAGAGCATCTACGACCAGATCAAGCGCGACCTGCAGTCACAGGGCCTTGGTGACGGGGTGCAGAAAGGGCTCGCACAGTTCGAGGAGATGACCGGTGTGTCGTTCGAGGACGATCTGCTGGCTTCGCTCGGCGAGCGGATGATCGTGTACCTCGCTGACTCGACGGGCGGCGGCTCGATCACCTCCGCGGTGGTCGCGATGGAACTCGATGACCCGAACGGGATGGAGGACGCGCTCGACCGGCTCGGCGCTTCGATCGAGAACGCCTCGCGCGAGGTGCTCGCCGGTGCGCCGTTCTCGGTGCGATTCACGATGATGGAGGCGGGCGACCGGTCGATGCGGCTGATCCGTCTCGGCGGGCTACCGATCCCGATCGAGCCGACGTTCGCGGTGCAGGACGGGTGGCTTATCACCGGCGCGACGCCGGGCGCGACCGCGGCGGCGCTCGAGCACATCGCGCGCCCGAACGGGCGGTCGCTGCTCGACAACGCGTCGTTCGCGCGGGCGTATCGCGAGCACGATGGCTCCGCTGTGGATGTGCAGTACGTGAACGCGGAGCGGACGATGCGCGACGGGTACGCGCTGCTCTCTCTGGGGTGCTCGGCGCTGGCGAACACGGTGCGGTCGCCGAGCGACCCGACGGTTGACCCGGGGATGGTGCTGCCCACGCCGCTCGCGCTCGCCGAGGGTGTGCAGCCGATTCTCACGACCGCGACGTGGGCCGGCGATGACCTCGTCGTGATGATCGAGACCGACAGCTCATCGCTCGCGCGCACCGCAGCGGTGCTGGGCATCGGCGATGCCGGCTCGGTGTTCGGCGGCGTGGCCCTCGGCGCCGCCCTCGGCGCGGGCGCGGTGTACGCCTTGAACGAGTTCGAATCCGCCATGGGCGGTCTTGGGGCGTTCGAGCCCGGTCAAGATCGAAACCAGACCCCGGGCGACGAGGATGGCGATCGGCGCCGCGGGCGGGATGTGGACTACTGATCGCCACGTGCTGGACGCCGGCGTGGGCTCGACGCGTGTCCCGTAGGATCGGGGTATGGACAGCACGGCCGTGCACGAGTGGTCGATCGGTGAGCGAGAGACGGTGCTGCGCACCGCACCGGGGTGGACGGTCGAGCGTTCCGTGCGCACACGGGCGGGCCATCACACGCATCACGACTTCTACCGCATGATCGATGCGGATTTCGTACACATCATCGCGCTCACCGGTTCAGCGGACGATCCGGGCAGTGAGCTCGTGCTCGTGCGCGAGTTTCACCACGGTGTGGAGCGAGCGATGCTCACACTCCCGGGTGGGGGCGTGGATGACGGCGAATCGTTCGAGGACGCAGCACACCGGGAGTTGCTCGAGGAAACGGGATGTACCGCCGACGCGTGGACGCGGCTCGGCGGGTTCTGGCCGAGCCCCAAGCGGCAGTCGAACTACGGCGAGGTGTTTCTCGCGACCGGGGCGCGGGCGGTACAAGAACTCACCCTCGGCGAGACCGAGGACATCGCGGTGGTGCGCGCACCGGTGCGGTCGATCGGGGAGTTGATCGCGAGCGGCGAGCTGGCGGGGGGATTCTCGATGGCGTGTCTGCTGCTGTGGTGGATGCACCGCGATGGGACGACGGCCCGGGATGGAGCAACGACATGATGCGCGGATGGGTCTCGATCACGGTTGCAGCAATGGTGGCGAGCGTGGCGGGCCTCGGCGCACTGGGGTGCGAGAGCACCACGCGCACCGGCACGCGGATCACACTCAACGCGGGGCGCGCGAGTGAGGTGTTCTTCCCGGGTGATGTGCGCACGGTGCATGCGGCAGCGGAGGCGGCGGTCGGCGAGCTCGGGTTCACACTCGGGCGTTCCCAGGCGGACGTGACCGAAGGCATCGTGCGGGCGACGACCGCGGGTGGCGATCCGGTAGCTGTGTTCGTAGACCGCGACGACGAGCGGTACGTGAAAGCCACGGTCCTCATCGGGCTCCCGGGGCTCGGCGATGAGGCACGTCAACGGCTGGTGCTCGAGGCGATGGAGGCCTCGCTCGCCGGCGAGCGGTGATGTCGGCGCGCTCGGGCGTGTACGTCGATCGAGTGGTGATGGCCGGTTTGCTCGCGGGCTGGCGCCTACCGCTCGTTGATCGATGGTGCGCGGCCTAGACTCTTCGGTTCACTAACTCTCATTCGCGGAGGAGCGCGCGATGTTGAATCTCCGATCGGTGTGCGTCGTCGCGATCGCGTCGAGCGGGTTGATGCTCTCCGCGTGTCAGCAGATCGCTCCGGGCCTCGTGGAGTCAACCGAATTCGGCGGCACCTCCGACAGCCCGAACGAGATCGATTACTCCACCGGGCTGATCGAGGCGGATTATCACCCACCCGCGATCACAAAGGCAGAAGCGAACGCTCAGTTCACCGAGGCGGTCTCCACCGTGCTCGACGAACTCAAGTACACCGTGGAGTCGTGGGAGGGCGACACCCTCGTCGCGGTGTCGCCCGAAGGCCAGCGGGTGCAGATGACCGCCGACGAGGATCGCACCTATAGCAGCCCCAATGGCACCCTTAAGGCCGTCATCTTCCGCCCCGGAGCAGAAGTCACCTACGGCGACATCCCCGACACGTACTGGGAGTCGGTGCGCGATCTCAACGCGGCGATCGGCTTCCACCTGAACCCGTCGAAGTGGAGCCGCGAGCGTTACCGGAACCGGGTGTCGCTGCTCAACAACCGGCTCAACGCGGCGCGGGCCACATCGGTCGGCGCGGTGCATCACCACCATCACGCGACCCCGCGGATGCCCGCGACGCCCAAGATGCCCTACTGACCCCGCCGGTGCTGTTCGCGCACGAGGGGGGTTCCCCGACTTGCGCCTCGCGTTTCACACTCTCGCTTGCCCTGGCGTGCGCCGGGATCGGATGGTGGAGGTCTCGGATCGTCCGTGTCGGGCGACTCCGAGTTCCTTCCCTCTGACACCGGAGCACCCTCATGTCACCTCCTCGTTTTTCGTCTTCTTCTGGATGTTGTGGCCCGCTCGAGCGGGCGTGGGCCACGATCGCAGCAGCCGTGGTCGTGGTCACCATGGTGGGTGTCTCGGGCTGCGCTCTTTCGGCGGCGTCTCACGATGAGTCGTCAGTTGCCGCCGAGGGTGCCCGACCGAGCCGCCCGATGAACCCGGTCACGCACCGCAACCAGGTCGCCCCGCAGGTCAGTGCCCACTCGGTGCACTGAGCGGGTGCCGCGGTGCCGGGCTCGGCGGTGTTGAGCCCGGCACGGCGGTTGCGTCGATACCGGTGTGGAGTGCGACGGGGACCGTCGCGGCAGGACGCCACGGACGCTCGCAGCGGGGATCGCTGCGAACCGAAAGAACGCCGACCCCGTCGGGAGGATGCGCAGCGCGGATGCTGCGCAGTCGGCGCGCAGTACAAGGACGGACGCGCAATGTCGGAGCACACGAACGGTTTGGCCCATGGCGAAGAGATGACCGTCATCGGGCCGGATACGCACATCAAGGGTGAGATGCACTTCGACGGGACGGCCCGGATCCTCGGCAGCTTCGAGGGCCGGATCTCAGCGAAGGGCGAGGTCCAGATCGGGCTCGGCGCGGTGTGCAAGGCCGCGGTCGAGGGCTCGATGGTCATCGTCGATGGCAGCGTCGAGGGCGACGTGCAGGCCCGCGAGTCGGTGCACCTCAACGAGCGTGCCTCGGTGAAGGGTGACATCGCAGCGCCGCGGATGGTCGTGGCCGACGGCGCGAGCTTCATCGGGCACTGCCGCATCGGGGCAGAGTTCGGCGAGCCGACCACGGGCGAGCGCCAGGCACCAGCACCCATGATCCACCGGGAGAACGGCCACGCCAGCGCCTTCGTCGAGCCCCGGCCGAACGGCAGCAGCGCGAAAGAGCGGGTGGAATCGGCTCGCGCGAAGCTGGCCGATGCTCAGGCTCGCCTAGCTCGGTTCGAGCAGCGCGACGCCGAGCCGGTGCGCGAGGCGGGATGAGCCCGCCACGACGGGGCCTTCACGCCGAACCCTCGGCGTTGTCGCGGAGCGCCCGGTGCTACCACTGCGGAGGCGAGGTGCGCGTCGGTCG
Source organism: Planctomycetota bacterium (assembly GCA_038747915.1). Taxonomy (GTDB): domain Bacteria; phylum Planctomycetota; class Phycisphaerae; order Phycisphaerales; family UBA1924; genus JBCDAP01. Next base: position 23,734 of record JBCDJJ010000052.1, read on the forward strand.
CCGCGCGCTGACCGCGATGTGCCCGCAGTGCTACCGCGGGATCGAACTCGCGGACATGACCATCCGCAAGCCGGTGGTGCAGCCGTCGATGGCGACATGCGGCACGCTCGTGGTGCTGACCAAGGGCAGCATCGAAGCCGAGTGGATCCTCGCGACCGAAGAACTCATCGTCCACGGCATGATCTCGGGCCACACGCGGTGCTGGGGACGGGTGTGGCTCGGACCGAGCGCACGGGTGCGCGGGAGCCTGCGGGCGCCGCAGGTGGACATCGAGGCGGGCGCCGTGATCGAGGGGGCCCTGATCCAGATCGGGGCGTTCTGCAAGTCAGATCTGAACGCGACGCTAGACGACGAGATCTGCGCACCAGAGCAAATTCAACGCGCGATTTCTGCGCGCCCCTGAGAAGTCGGGGGGGTCGGGACGCTTGTCGGCTTAGTGCGGGTGGAGTGCCCGCGGATGCCTAATCACCACGCCCCCAGCAAGGATTGTGAAGGAGCGGTTCATGAACGATCAGAAGATCGATGGTGTCGACGCGCCGGCAACGGTGATCGCAAGCGATGCGAAGCTCGTGGGAGAGATGAGCTTCGAGCGTGGCGCACGCGTGCTCGGCGTCGTCGAAGGACGGATCGACGGACGGGGCGAGCTGCACCTCGAAGCGGGCGCGACAGCCCGGGCGGAGATCATGGCGGAGTCGATCCAGGTCGACGGACGGGTGATCGGGAACGTCGCGGCATCGCAGCGGCTCGAGCTGTCGTCGGACGCGGTCGTCGAGGGCGACATCGTCGCGCGGTCGTTGATCGTGGCCGAGGGCGCCTCGTTCTCCGGGCACTGCCGGGTGGGCGAGTCGATCGCCGAGACCGCTGCGGAAGCCAAGCCGACAAACGGGCAGCACATCGCGCTCCCGAGCGAGCAGAACACAGCGATCGATGGCGGCGCGGGCGAGCCGGTTGGCGAGCTCGGCGGCCGGTTGAACGCCCTGAACAAGTCCTGAGTTGGTGAACCACCGTTTGTCCCAGGCCGCCACGGAGGGCGGCCCGCGCGCTCACCGAGCGCCAGTCTTGTCTTCCTTGTGCCGAGCGCTCATCGGAGCAGAGCGTTCGGCGCGTTTCACGAGTCGGCCGATGGAGGTCATCCACGGCCGGCGATGGTGTGAGGGGGTCGAGGTCGCGGGCGACCTGGTGGTGGCCCGGGACGGCGAACTCGTCGCGCCGGCGATCGACGTAAGCGGTGATCTGATTGTTCGAGGGGTCGTGCTCGGAGGGAGCGGGCGCGTCGATCGACTCGTGCTGGCACGCGGGTGCGTGTGGAGCGGCGACTGCACCGCGCGGACGATCGTGATCGACGCGGGTGCGGAGATTCGCAGCGGGCGGCTGGAGGTCGTCGACGTGGAACTCGTGCGCAGATGACCGCTCTCGAGCAGACCAAGTCAACTCGTCTTGCCAGTCTCAGCGGTGGATCGACCGACTCCGGGACTTGCGTGCCACTGGCGGCTTGCCCGCCAGTGTTCAAGGGCTTTGGCGTTCGCACTGGTGGGCAAGCCACCAGTGGCACCCGC
>JBCDJJ010000053.1:0-25035 GCA_038747915.1 Planctomycetota bacterium
CCCCGGCCCGCTGGGTGGGGGGCCCCGCCCCCCCCTGCCCCGGGCCGGCGGCCTCCGGGGGCGGGGGGCCCTTCGGTTGCGCCGCGCCCCGCCCCCCCCCCCCACGCCACCCACCTGGGTACGCATCGGGTGCGTGCCGGCCCGGAACCGAGCGACTACCCTCGCCCGCTGTGCCCCAGGATCTGACCATCGCCGACTTCCAGCAGCTCATCCGCGAGCGCTACTCGTCCACCGACGCCGAGCGCGGCACACCGGGCACGTTCATGTGGTTCATCGAGGAGGTCGGTGAGCTTGCCACCTCGCTCCACGAGTGCGCCGAGGGGCAGTCGCCGACACCCGAGCAGCGGCACAACTTGGTCGAAGAGTTCGCCGATGTGCTCGCCTGGCTCGCCACACTCGCCAACATCAACGGCGTCGACCTGACCGAGGCGCTCACCAAGTACACCGACCCCGAGCGCGTGAAGGGTGTCAAGCCGTGAGTGCGAGCACCGGTGCGACCAACCGCGTGGAGGCCATCTTCGCTGAAGCTCGCGCGAGCGGGCGGAAGCTGCTCATGCCGTTTGTGTGCGCCGGCTCGCCGTCGCTCGAATCGAGCATGGCCGCGATCGAGGCGGTCGAGCGTGGCGGCGGGTCGATCGTCGAGGTCGGCATTCCGTTCTCCGATCCCATCGCCGACGGCCCGGTGATCGCAGCGGCGATGCACGACGCCCTTGAACGCGGTGTGACGCCCGAGGCAATCTTCGACGCGGTCGCCGAGCGTCGCTCGCGCGTGGCGCTCGGTCTGGTGGCGATGGTGAGCGTGTCGATCGTGCACCGGATGGGCATCGAGCGATTCGTGTCCCGTGCTGCAGCGGCGGGGTTCGACGGGTTCATTTTCCCCGATGCGCCGCTCGAGGAGGCTGCCGAGCTCGGCGCCGCTGCCACCGGCGCGGGCCTGACCTCCACACTCCTGGTCGCACCTGGGACATCACCGGACCGTGCCGCGCACATCGCCGAGGCGTGTTCGGGATTCATCTACGTCCTGACGCGCGGGGGCATCACCGGCGAGCAGGCGGGTGGTCCGAGCGCGCACCTCGCCGAGCGGATCGCGGCGCTGCGAGCGGTCACCGATCTCCCACTTGCAGCGGGCTTTGGCATCTCATCGCCCGAACAAGTGCGAGAGGCCGTGGTGTCGGCCGACGCTGCGATCGTGGGCTCCGCCCTGGTCCGCCGGCTTTCAGAGGCGGACGAGCACCCCGGTGAAGTGGCCAGGGTGGCCGAGGCATTCACCGGAGAACTTGCGGCCGGTCTCGGTCAAACCTGATGACCGGTGCCCGATCTCGTGGTAGGTTCCTTCCTTGGGTCTGAGACCGGGCCGCTCGCCGAGCGGCCGGTCGATCAACAATCAAAGCAAGTGGGTAGAGGTCCATGAGCGATTCGACGATGCGGCTTGAAGCCATCACCGGGGCGGCCACCTGGCACGCCGAAACCGCCAACGGCAACGGCTCGGTCCATATGACACCGAGCGAGCACCACGCCACGTTCGGCGACGATGTGTTCTCGATGAAGGTCATGCGGGAGCGGCTGCCCAAGGCCGTGTTCAAGAAGCTCGAGAGCACCCTCAAGCGGGGTGATGCCCTCGATCCTTCGATCGCCGACACGGTCGCCAACGCCATGAAGGACTGGGCGATCGAGAACGGCGCTACGCACTACACCCATTGGTTCCAGCCGCTCACGGGCCTGACCGCCGAGAAGCACGACTCGTTCCTGAGCCCCGATGGGCAGGGCGGGGCGATCGTCGAGTTCTCCGGCGATGCCCTCACCCAGGGCGAGCCCGACGCGAGCTCCTTCCCCTCGGGCGGCATCCGCGCCACCTTCGAGGCTCGCGGCTACACCGCGTGGGACGCCACCAGCCCGGTCTTCCTCCGTCGCGGGGAGAACCAGGTGACCATGTGTATCCCCACCGCCTTCGTGAGCTACACCGGCGAGGCCCTGGACAAGAAGACGCCGCTGCTCCGCTCGATGGATGCGGTCTCGAAGGCTGCGATCCGCGTGCTCGAGATCTTCGGCACCGACGCGGGGGTCAGCCGGGTGTACTCCACCTGCGGCGCCGAGCAGGAGTACTTCCTGATCGACCGCCGGTTCTACTACGCTCGCCCTGATCTCGTGCTCACCGGCCGGACCCTCTTTGGAACGCAGGCTGCCAAGGCCCACGAGCTCGACGACCATTACTTCGGCGCCATCCCGCAGCGGATCCTGGCGTGCATGGCCGACGTCGAGGCCGAGCTCTACCGGCTCGGCGTGCCCGTCAAGACACGCCACAACGAGGTCTCGCCGAGTCAGTACGAGATCGCACCGGTCTTCGAGAACGCCAACGTCTCGTCCGACCACCAGCACCTGATCATGCAGGTGCTGCAGTCGATCGCGCCCAAGTACGGCCTCCAGTGCCTGCTGCACGAGAAGCCCTTCGCGGTCATCAACGGCTCGGGCAAGCACAACAACTGGTCGCTCGCGACCGACACCGGTGTCAACTTGCTCGATCCGCAGGACGAGACGCACACCAATCTCCAGTTCATGGTGTTCCTGTGCGCCGTGCTCCGTGCGGTTGACATCCACGCCGATGTGCTCCGCGCCTGCATCGCGTCGAGCGGGAACGATCACCGCCTCGGCGCCAACGAGGCGCCGCCCGCGATCATCTCGATCTTTATGGGCGAGATGCTCACCGACCTGCTCGAGCAGATCGAGAAGGGCGCACCCACGAAGACCAAGAAGGGCGGCACGATGGACCTCGGGGCGCACACCCTCCCCGACCTGCCCCGCCACGCCGGCGACCGCAACCGCACCTCGCCCTTCGCCTTCACCGGCAACAAGTTCGAGTTCCGCGCGGTCGGTAGCACGGCGTCCATCTCCTGGCCCAACACGGTCATGAACGTGATCGTTGCCGAGTCGCTCGACGAGCTCGCCTCGCAGATCGAGGTCAAGCTCGGCACCCGCAAGAGCGAGCCCACCGAGGCCCAGCTCAAGCAGGCGGTCCTCGCGGTGCTCAAGCCGCTCGTCAAGGAGCACAAGAAGGTCATCTTCAACGGTGATGGCTACTCCGACGCGTGGCACGACGAAGCCGAGAAGCGCGGCCTGCCCAACCTTCGCGACACCGTCGACGCCCTGCCGGCCCTGAAGGCCAAGAAGTGCATCGACGCCTTCAAGAAGTTCAAGGTCCTCACCAAGGCCGAGATCGAGAGCCGCTTCAATACCTACGCCGAGCAGTACGCCACGCAGATCGAGATCGAGGCCAAGACCACCTCGTCGATCGCCAAGCGCTCGATCCTTCCCGCTGCGATCCGTCACCAGACCGACCTGGCCGAGTCCGTCGGGGCGCTCCAGTCGGCCGACATCGATGCCGAGGAGCAGCGCCTCGCCCTCGAGGAGTTCGCGGGCATGGTCAACGACCTGCGGGCCAAGGTGATCACGCTCGATGAAGCGGTCGAGAGCGTCGGCGGCGAGGGCATCAAACTCGCTGCGGCACTCCGCGACACCGTGATCCCGGCGATCAACGATGTCCGTGAACTCGCCGACGAACTCGAGCACCACATCGCCGACGACCTCTGGCCCCTGCCGACCTACCAGGAGATGCTCTTCGTCAAGTAGGGCCACATCCGAGTGCCCGTCACCTCGCGAAGTGAGAAGCCGGGCTCGGCAGTCGCCAGATGGAAGACTCGAACGAACGCCGCGGACAGCCGCGGCGTTTTTCGTGTGATCACGCGGGAGCACCCTGCTCCTGCTTGAGCATCTCCGCCAGCTCGCGACGCATCACCTTGCCCGTCGGATTCCGCGGAAGCTCCTCCAGCACGCGGATCTCCTTGGGCACCTTGTAGATCGCCAGGCGATCGCGGCACCAGGCCAGCACCGACTCCTCGTCGTAGGTCTCGTCCTCTTTCACCTCGACGAACGCCACCGGCACCTCGCCGCGCTTGTCGTCATGCTTGCCAGCGACGCCGCACGCCGAGATGCTCGGGTGCGCCACGACGATCTCCTCGATCTCGCGCGGGAACACGTTCTCCCCGCCGACAATCAGCATCTCCTTGAGCCGGCCCGTGATCGACAGGTGCCCATCGGGCGAGAGCCGACCGATATCACCCGTGCGGAAGAAGCCCTTCTCGTCGAAGGTCGCAGCCGTTTCCTCGGCGAGCTTGTAGTACCCCTTCATCACGTTGGGCCCGCGGAAGCGGATCTCGCCATCGCTCTCGTCGTGCAGCGTGCCCTCCATGTCGATCTCGGCGATCTTGATCTCGACGTCGGGCAGCGACCGACCGACCGAGTGCGGCCGGTACTCCTCCGGGAGGCACAGGTTCGTCACCGGCGAGGTCTCGGTGAGTCCGTAGCCCTCGCTGATCTTCACGTCGAACCGATCGAGATACTCCTGCCGCACCGCGTCGGGCAGCGGCTCGCCACCCGAGACGATCAGCCGGAAACTCGCGAAATCCTCCGCGGTCAGATCGCGCACGCGCGCCAGTGCCGTGTACATCGACGGGATCGCCACGAAGATCGTCGGTTTGTGCGTGCGGAACAGCTTCACGAGTTTCTGCGGGATAAACCGCGCGGTGAACACCGCTTTGCCGCCGCTGTACAGCGGGAGCATCGTCAGCACCGTGAACCCGAAGCTGTGGAACGACGGCAGCACGCCAACGAGCACATCGCTCTTCGTGAACGAGCCGTACTTCATGCACTGGCGAATGTTCGACCCGATGTTGCCGTGCGTGAGCATCACGCCCTTGGGCCGGCCCGACGTGCCCGACGTGTAGAGCAGCACGCATAAGTCGTCCCGGCTTGCATGCGGTGGCCACCGCAGCTTCGGCACGCCCTTGAACTGTCCCTTGATCTCGTCGAGCCGAACCAGGTTCTTCACCTTCGGCTCGAAGCCGAGGTGATCGAGCATCGGGCCCACGCTCACCACCGTGTCCGTGTCGCAGTCGTCGATCACGTACTGCAACTCGTCGGGGCGCAGCAGGAAGTTGAGCGGCACCACCGCCTTGCCGAGCAGCCACCCCGCGAGCACCGTCATCGGGAAAGCGCCCGAGTTGGGCAGCAGCACGGCGATCGTCTTCGTCGTGCAGACCTTCTCGAGGTAGCCCGCCAGGTGATACGCCCCGACGAGCAGCTCGATCGACTTCCACTCACGCTGATCGTCCACGCAGGCGATGCGCGTGGGCGCCGTCAGCAGCTTTCGAACGATCGTTGCATGCACCGCCATGGACAGATCCCTTCGCGTGGCTCCGGCGTCGGGTGTCTCATTCGCCCGGCGCGCCCTGTCATTTCAACCCGTCAACCGTAACTCGGCCCATCATCATCGCCGACGCAACGCATTCAGGTCCAGTCTCGTCCGGTACGCGGGCTCGCGATCCGGTGCGCGAGCTCTTCGAGTAGTGCCCGATCGTGCTCGCCGAGGCTCTTGGGCGGGACAATACGGATCACCGCAAAGAAATCCCCGCGCTTGCCATCCGCAGATTCCACACCCATCCCTCGAACCCGCAGCTTGGTGCCCGAGGCGGTCCCCGCGGGCACATCGAGCTCGACCGACCGGGTTCCGCTCGCGGTCACCACCGGCACCGAGACCTGGGCACCCACCGTCGCCTCCACGATCGTCACCGGCAGGTCGATCAGCAGATCGAGCCCCTCGCGCCGGAGCAGCGGGTGCCCACCGAGCCGTACCGTCAGGATCAGATCTCCGGTCGCCCCGCCCATCGACCGCTCGCCCTTCCCGCGCACACGGAGCTTCGCGCCGTCGTTCACCCCCTTCGGGATGGTCACATCGATCGTCTCCGCGGTGCCGGCGCGATCCACGCGGATGCTCTCGGTGCCGCCGGTGATCGCGGTCGCGAAGTCCACATCGAGGTCAGCGGTCAGATCGCGCGCCCGCGACGACCGCGCCCGCCCCCGCGGCGCACTCCGCCCGAACGGACTCCCCGCGCCGCCTCGACCGCCGAACATCTCCTCGAAGATCGAGCCGACATCGACGTCGGAGAACCCGCCACCGGTGCCGCTCGCCCCACCCCCGACGTTCGACCACGTGTACGTCCCGCCGGGGTGCGGGCCGCCACGGGCTCCAGCCCCCACGCCCGCGTGCCCGAACCGGTCGTAGTTCGCCCGCTGCTCGGTGTCGGACAGCACCGAGTACGCCTCCTGCACCTCGTTGAAGCGCTCGTGGGCGTCGTCGTCCTTATTGCGATCCGGGTGGTACTGCTGCGCCTTCTTGCGATAGGCCGACTTGATCTCATCGGCCGATGCGCCGCGCGACACCCCAAGCACCTCGTAGTAGTCCCGTGCCGACATCCGCGGATCCTAGGAGCGATCCTCGACGAGCGAGCCCAGCCGTGCCCGCCCGGGACTTGCGGGGACGTCCGACCTCCTCACACGCGGGCGATCACACGCTGTGCCGCGTCTTCCGCCTCCCGCACCCCCCGGAGATCCACCACGACCGGCCCGGTGTACCCCGCAGCGGTCAACGCCACGGTGTACGACAGCGCATCGAGCCGCCCGGCGCCCGGCGCGACCCGCCCGATTTCCGACGCATCGGTGAGCCGCGCATCACCGAGCCGTCCCTTGCACGCCGCGACAGCTCGCCCCAGATCCACTTCAAGCCCGCGCGCCATCATCATCCCTGCGGGGTCGAACCCGACGCCGATGGCCTCGTGGCTCACGCCACCCTCGACCTCGGGCGACGCGTAGTCCGCCACCACGCACCCCGCATCGCCCGCTGTCGCCGCGAGTATCTCGGTCACCCCCGCTGCCTCCTCGCCTGTGGGCAGCGTCAGGGCCACCACCGCCCGCCCCTCGGCGAGCTCCGCGAGCTCGGCAGCCAGCTCGATGGCGCCGAGCGCCGCCGCCATCGCCCGATCCGCCGTCGCCGGCTCGATGAAGTGCGGCGCCGGGATCCACAGATCGAGCCCCGCGAACCGCACTTCGTCCCGGCGGAGCGTCGCCGCGAGGTCACGCCGGGCCGACCGCGTGAGCTCTCGAGCTCGGCACTCGGGGTCCGAAGCGTCCAGGTGCACCCACCGGTACCCCATGCCCGAAATCGCACTCAGCCGCGCGCGGAGCGGTTGCGCTCGCTCAAGCCCCGCGAGCGCGAGTGCCGCTGCATCCGCCCCGAACACGCCGAGCGAACCTGTGTGTCCAAGTCCGTCCATGCGGCGGTTGTACCACCGTTTCCCGCGTACGATCCGCCCCCGACGGATCTGCTCATGCCCGGTGCACGCCCCAAACCGAAAACCCCGAGCAACCCACCGGGGCTGCGCGACCTGCCGTTCTCGGTGCCCGAGGTCTCGTCGGCCCAGAAGTCGCGGGCCCGCCGCCTGATGGCACGCCTCGCCGAGCGCTACCCCGATGCGCACTGCGAGCTGAATTACTCCACGCCGCACGAGCTGCTCATCGCCACGATCCTGAGCGCCCAGTCGACCGACGCCGGGGTGAACAAGGCCACGCCGGGCCTGTTCGCAGCGTTCCCAACACCGGCCGACTACGCCGTCGCCACCCCTGCTCAGATCGAGACCCACATCTCGACCGTCGGCCTCTACCGCAACAAGGCCAAGTCGATCCACGCGGCCATGACACGTCTGGTCGAGCACTACAACGCCGAGGTGCCCGCCGACATCGACGAGCTGCTCTCCCTCCGCGGCGTCGCCCGCAAGACCGCCAACGTGGTGCTGGGCGACGCGTTCGGCATCGCCATGGGCGTGGTGGTCGACACGCACGTCGAGCGGCTCAGCAAACGCTTCGGCCTCGCACCGGAGGACGCCACCGTCGCCATGACCGAGCGGTACCTGTGCGCACAGTTGCCGCGCACGCTCTGGACGCAGGCGTCGCACCTGCTCATCTTTCACGGCCGGCGGGCGAGCAAGGCCCGTGGGTGGGACCCCACCGCTGATCCCATCGACCGTACCTACGCCGCGACCTACGACGAGGTCGTCGCCCGATCGAAGACCCGCACGGCCCCCCGCACCACCACCCGCACGCGAGCCCGCGCATGAGCCGACTCGATCAGCTGACCACGCTCCACGCCGCCGACCCCGCCGATGCCGATGTGCCCTACATGATCGCCCAGGAGCACGCCAAGGCCGGCGATCTGGACGCCGCGGTCGAGTGGTACGACCGGTGCCTCGCGATCGATGCCGAGTACCACTACGCCTACTTCCACAAGGCGCGCGCCCTCGAATCAGCTGAGAAGCAGGCCGAGGCCCGCGAAACGCTCACCGTCGGGCTCGGGCGGGCCCGTGCCGCGGGCAACGCCAAAGCCACCAACGAGATCGCCGAGTATCTCGCCCACCTCGGCGGTGAGTCCTGACCCCGCTTGACGCACCACCTCCCACGGACCGACAGTGATCTCATGACCACCGCTTCCCATCGGGTCTCCTCCCTCCTCCTCGCAGCGCCGGCGCTCGCCGCGGTTCTCGCGGGGTGCGCACGGAACGACCGCCTGACCATCGGTGACCTCGACCAGGAGCTCACCGTCCGCCTGCCAGCGGTCAGCGAGCCGGCGCCGCTCGCTCCCGCGACCGGTCCGAGTGTCACCGGTCTCGACCGCTCGGGGTGGCAGACCACGGTGATCGTTGTGCCCGTCGACGAGGTGTCGGACATCCCCACGCTCCGCATCCCACCGGTCCGGTTCACCGATGCCACCGCCCGTCAGCGGGGCGAGTTCCCCAACGCCTTCTCCGCGGTCACGCCGGTCAGCGATCAGGGCGATCAGGTGGCCGAGGCGGCTGCCGAGTTCGGCGTGGGCGGGCTGGAGATGGTGACCATGCCGCTTCAGCTTGTGCCGTTCATCGGTGGCCTGGCCGACCGCCCTCCGAGCGAGCGGTACGAGCGGATCCCGGTGGCGCCGATCTCGCCGGTCTTCTTCGCGCCATGGTTCGCGGGCGAGAACCCGCCGCCGGTCGCGGTGCCGCTCGGTCCCGGGCCGGACGGGCTCGACAGTGCGGCCCCCGAGGTCGCCCCGGTGACTCCCGAGACCACCGACACCGAGCCGCTGTGAGCACACCGATCCCGACAGGTCAGCAGTACGCCCTGCCGGATGGTCGCCTGGGCGACCCGGACTGGGAGATCACGCCTTTGCAGGTGCAGGCCATGCAGGGCGTGGATGCCGAGAGTCTGGTGATCCTCGATGTGCGCGAGCCCGCGGAACTGGCCACCGCCGCCCTTCCCGAGGGCGCTGGGGTGCTGCACGTGCCGATGGGCGAGATCAAGGCGAGGCTCGGGGAGATCGAGGCTGCGGCCGACGGCAAGCACCTGGTGGCGATGTGCCACCTGGGCGGCCGCTCGCTCCAGGTCGCGGTGTTCCTGCGCAAGGAGGCGGAGATGGAGGACGTCCGCTCGATGGCGGGCGGGATCGATGCGTGGGCGGTGCAGATCGATTCTGCGATTGCGCGGTACTAGATCGTTTCAGGTCAGTGTGTCACGGGTTCCGCTGGTGGCTGGCCCACCGTGTGAGGGCCGAAGTCAACGAGCACTGGCGGGACAAGCCACCAGTGCCATCCGCCGGCGCACGGGAGAAGGGCATGCCGAAGGATCCGGACACGCTGGTCACGGTTGCGACCGCCGCGAACGAAGCAGAGGCCGAGTGGCTCGCCGCCATGCTCCGCGACGCGGGGATCGACGCGTTCAACGCGACGGCGGGCTACGTGCAGATGGTGCCCTGGGAGGGCATCGCGTTGAATCAGCCGTACCGGGTGCAGGCGCGGTGGGCGGATGCGGAGCGGGCGATGGAGCTGGTGACGCAGCTCCGTGCCGAGGCTGCGCAGCACGCACAAGAGATCGATTGGGATCAAGTGGATGTCGGGCAGCCCGAGGATGCGAACGCGGCCGAGTTCGCTGCCCTCGAATCGCAGGAGGGGGTTCAGGATTCTGCTCAGGACGAAAGCGTGGGTGAATCAGAACCGTGGGATCGGCCCAAGGAGTCCAGAAGGGAACGCAAAGCAGCAGCAATTCGCGACACGATCCTGTTTGGCATCTTGCTTCCGATCTGCGTCGGGCTGTGCTTGGAAGTCGCGTCTGGTGCTCTTGGTGTCGCCTTCGGTGGCACGACGCACATCCCGGTACTGATGGATCTGACACTGACCGTGTTGGGCCTTGCGATCGCCCCGTGGGCACTTGTTGTGACCATGATTTGTGCCGTGCGGTTTTCCAGGGCATCTCTCGCACCGCGTTGAGGCCTTACTTCAGATATCCATGGTCAGCAGTCTTGACGCAGCTTGTGCCGGTGCGACTCACATCGCCATCTCTTCGAACACGATCTATTTCTTCTCCTGCTGCGATTCTCCAGAGCACGCGATGGCTTCTCGAGTCCAGCTCTGGCATGATGAAACGATGGAGCTATACGAGGTGATGCTTAGTGATGTTTTTCAGAGCACGGTCATGGAGTGTTCGTGGGACGTTGTCAAATACGAGTACACGAACGTTGAACAGCTTGTCGCGCAGGCTCGCCCGATGATCCTTCGAACACTATCTGGGAGCCACGGAGAGAGCTTCCAGGTTGTCAGCCAAGCAATCAAGATTGGCATCGTTATCGATGGAGAAGAACTCCAGGTCGATGTGTTGGTCGAGAACCTCGAGTCGTATCCCAGGCGTTCCCGCAGCATACCGTTCCATCTGGCGGGAGATCCCATTGGTTCAACATCGTTTCTTCACGATATCTGGTCACAGAACCGAGCTCTTTTCTTGAGCAACGTTGTGCGATATGTGACAGACCACAAGAACAGACTCCACAGCGTGATCCGTGGGAACCGTTGTCTCACGACTGCGAAGGCTTGGCCACCACTCGGGACTACGTTCAGGTGCTGATCGGCCTGTGGCCCAGGGTCAGTTATTATTTTTTCTAATGACTAAGACAATTCTCAATATGATGTCATCTCAGAAATTTCAAATACTTATGCGCGAACTCGGATATAAAACGATCCGATACGATTACTCGGCGCAGAGCTTTGGAAACGAGATCCTTGAGATTCAGAAAGAACACTTGTTGATCGCTGTGGATCGAGATCGCAGCGAACTATCCGTGAACGCCTGCGATGGGATCCATCGTGAGAACGGGGGCATACCGAGCCATCTGTTTCGCAGAGCGCTTCCGGACTGTGAATATGTCGGTTGGAGGAAAGGTTCAACCGAAGCCGAGTTCGTCATGGAGACGATCCAGTACATCGATCGTCACCGAGAACGTTTGCTGCAAGTCATACGCTCTGATGATCTTTCATGGCGTCGGTGATCGGCCCAACTTAGCGTTTCACTCGATCGAGCTCACATCGCCATCCCCTCGAACACGATCCGCTTCTTCTCTCGCCGCGGGTCCGCCTGTGGCACGGCGCTCAAGAGTGCCTTCGTGTACGCGTGGCGCGGGTCGCCCATCACCTGCTCGCGGGAGCCGAACTCCACGATCTTGCCCTTGTACATCACCGCGATATTCGTGCAGATGTGCTGAATGACCGCCATGTCGTGGCTGATGAACAGGTAGCTCAGTTGGAACTCGTCGCGCAGGTCGGCCAGCAGGTTCAGGATCTGGCTCTGGATCGACACATCGAGCGCGCTCGTCGGCTCGTCGCACACGATGAACCGCGGCTCGAGGGCCAGGGCGCGGGCGATGCCGATCCGTTGCCGCTGACCGCCGGAGAACTCGTGCGGGTACCGGTCGGCCGCGAGCTTGGGCATCCCGCACCGCTCGAGCAGCTGCTCCACGCGGTGGCGCAGCTCGTCGCGGCTCCGCAGCATCTTGTGGACCACGAGCGGCTCGCCCACGATCGCCCCGATCCGCATCCGTGGGTTGAGCGACCCGCCCGGATCCTGGAACACGATCTGCATCTGGCGGCGCAGGTTGCGGAGCGTCGTGCCGTTGGCCGCGAGCACATCCGTGCCGTCGAATGTCACGCTCCCGCCCGTCGCCGGCGCGAGTCGCAGCAGCGTGCGCCCCGCGGTGGTCTTGCCGCACCCCGATTCACCCACCAGCCCGAGCGTCTCGCCGGGGGCGATGGCGAAGGTGATGCCGTCCACGGCTTTCACGTGCCCGACCGTCCGCTGAAGCACGCCCCGCTTGATCGGGAACCACGTCCTCAGCTCGCGCACGTCGAGCAGCGGGGGGGTGGTCGTCTCGGCGTGTCCGTTGGGGCTCGTCGGGGGGCTCATCGGGGGGAGTGTAGTGGGGCCTCGGTAGACTCCGCGGGCAAGGAGAACGTCATGCGAACACTTCGCTCGCGGCTCGCGCCGATCGCCCTGGGCGTCGCCCTCGCTCAGTGTGGGTGCGGGTCGCTCGGGACGGATGCCAACATCGTCGCGCTCGAGCACGATGGCCTGCGTCTCGAGTTCATGCTCGACCGCGACCGCGTGGTCTACGCCGGCCCGACCGATGGCCCCAACATGGTGCATCTCGACGAGGCCACCATGGCCCTCGGCCCGCACCCCGAGGGCGACTACCGCTTCTTCGGTGGCGGGTACTCCTGGATCAGCCCGCAGAACGACCCGGTGCTCGGGTGGCGAGACGACGCGGGCGAGCTCATGCCGTGGCCGCCCGATCCCGCGATGGACCGAGGGCCCGTCGAACTGGTCCGACGATTTGGATCAGATGAGCTCACCAACGGCGTGGCCACCGGCTTCTACGTCGTAAGTCCTCAAACCCGCGTCGGCCTCGTCGAGGAGAAGAGCTTCAGCCTCTACGAGCGGACGATGCCGCACCTGCCCGGCGCGGGGATCGCGTACCGGCTCCGGAACGCGACCGACCGCACGGTCACCGGCGGGACATGGTTCAACACCGCGGTGCCGGGTGATGGTCTGATCGCGGTGCCCGGTCCACCGAGCGCGACGGTCCGCATGGTCGACACCGAGCGTCACCGGGACTTCGATCGCCTGGTCGCCGAGCGGAGGCCGCATTGGATCCTGCTCGATCTGTCACGGGCGACCCACGAGGGTGGTTTCAAGTTCTATATCGATGGGCCGCCCAAGATCGCGGTGTGGCGCGACGGGTGGTGGCTCCGTCGTGAGAGCATGCCCGGCACCACGCAGCGTCTGATCGATGCCGGAGAGGGTGCCGTTGCGATCTACACCGACGCCGGTGCGGAGCTGCACGAGGCCGAGCTGTACGGCCCGCTGGTCGACATTCAGCCGGGTGGATCGACAGCGACCATTGAGGGATGGTGGTTCTACGAGGGTGCACCGACACTCGGTGGCCTGGTGAACGAGTAACGGGACACATCCGAGCCGCGGTCGCACGCACGCGCGCCCGACACCAAGGGCTCTGCGGGTCATGCGGCTCGAGTGGTCCGGCACGTTCTTCGATCCGGCGTGTGCTAAGGGCTCGGTGTGCGGTTCTCGGCTGTGGCGTGCGTGCCTGCGCCCGCGCCTCGGGTGAGTGCGTTCCAAGTCAATTCGTCGCGGGTGCCACTGGTGGCTTGCCCACCAGTGCAAACGCCAAAGCCCTTGAACACTGGCGGGCAAGCCGCCTGTGGCACCCAAAGTCCCGGAGTCGGTCGATCCACCGCTGAGACTGGCGAGACGAGTTGACTTGGTCTGCTCTAGTGAGGCCGTTGCCAGAACGCCGGCCCGTCCTGCACGCGCACGCGCAGCACGCCCGCCGGCGTGCGTACATCGAGTTCGGTCCCCGGCTCGTGCGCACCCCATTTCACCATCGCCAGCGCGATGATCGAGTCGCCCAGCATCGGGCTCCGTGTGCAGCTCGTGATGGCGCCGATCGGCGCTGCGTCCGCATCGGTGTCCGCCTTGGTGATCGCGGCACCGGTCTCCGGTTGCCACGCCGGCTCGCGGCTCTCATCGTCATTCGCTGCTCGGACCGCGACCAGGGTCTGCTTCGGGTGGCCGAGCGAGTGCATCCGTGCCACCACTTCTTGCCCGAGGTAGCACCCTTTCGTGAAGCTCACGCGGTCGTCGAGCAGGCCCGTCTCCGCGGGCAGGTTGCTCACACCGAAATCGAGGTTGAAGATCGGCGTGCCCGCTTCGAGCCTCGCGATGTTGTACGCGTGCCACCCGATCGGTCGCGCGCGCGGACGACCCTCGTCTTGTGAGACTCCTGCAGCGAGCACGCCCTCGTACACCGAACGCGCGTGGTCTGTCGCAGTCGATAGGTGTAGCCCGACCTCGCCCGCATCATCCTCCCGCTCGACCACCACCTCGGCGCCCGCGATCGACACGATCGACGCCTGGCCCGACGCGAGCGAGCCGATCGCGGGCCCCTCGATCGGCGTCGCTACCGACTCGAGCACCGCGGCGGCGCCCGGCCCGTGCATCGTGAACCGGTGCATCGACTCGCTCACCTCGCGGATCTCCACGTCCTCCGCGAACACGAACGACCCGAGCGAATCGACCACGCCGGGTGAGACCAACGAGTCCACCTCGACCCGCATCCGCTCGCCCAGCTCGCAGATCCGCAGGTCTGCCTCCACCCGTCCCTTGCGGTTGAGCCAGAGCGACCGTCGCCACTGCATCGGGGCCAGGTCGTTCAACTCCTGGGTGAGCATGTTGTTCAGGAACGCGAGGCGTTCGGTGCCGTGGATCTCGATCGTGCCGCGGTGCGGCAGGTCGAGGATCGCGGCCGACTTGCGGATGCTCGCGTACTCGACCTCGAGCTCGGCGTACCGGTCCACGACCGCTGCGGCCCGGTCGTGCCCCTCGCCATAGGTCAGCATCAGCGCCTCGGCGCGATCGTGCAGCGGCTGAATGGGGCTCTGGCTCGCCATGGGGGACATCGTGCGTCGCGGCCCGACTTGCTGTTCACGGGCCACCCCGTCATGGTACGCGGCCCACCATTCTTGGCAGGAGACTATGCCGTGGCCGACATCGAGTTGCTTCAGCGTCTATGCGAAACCCCCGGTGCCCCGGGCCGCGAGGACCGCGTCCGTGAGCTGATCGAGTCCGAGATCGAGGGACTCTTCGACCACGTCGAGACCGACCCGATGGGCTCGCTGCTCTGCCGCCGCGACCCGCGCCCCGCCTCCCGCTCAAAGAAGAAGACGGCTAAGGTGCGCTCGACCAAGCGTTCGGGCTCGAGCGATCCGACCCGCGTCATGTTCGCCTGCCACATGGACGAGATCGCGCTCTTCGTCACCCACATCGACGACAACGGATTCGTGCGCTTCACTCGGGCCGGCGGGTTCGACCCACGCACGATGTTCGCCCGACGGGTGCTGGTGTGTACCGAGGACGGTGATCTGCCGGGTGTGATGAGCCCTGCCATCAAGCCGCTCCACATCACCAAGGCCGAGGACCGCAACAAGCCCGTCGGGCTCGGTGACTTCTACATCGATCTTGGGATGTCCGCCCCGCAGGTCAAGCGCCGGGTGAAGGTGGGTGACTTCATCGTGATGGACGAGCCGGCGGTCCGCATGGGGGACAAGGTCGTCGCCAAGGCGATCGACAACCGCTACGCCTGCTGGCTCGGCATCGAGGGTATCCGAGCCCTCGACCGCTCGGGCGCCGGCCACGCCTGCGAGATCCACGTCGCCTTCACCGTGCAGGAGGAGGTCGGTCTTCGTGGCGCCAAGACCTCTGCGCAGCGGCTCAAGCCCGACATCGGTATCGGCGTCGATGTCACCGTCTCCGGCGATACGCCGGGCACGCCGAACGAGGTCGTGTGCGCCGAGCAGGGCGCCGGCGTCGCGATCCAGATGATGGACAGCTCATTCATCGCCGATCACAAGCTCATCCTTGAGCTCGAGGCCGTCGCGCGGAAGGCCCGCGTGAAGCACCAGCGCACCGCGCTCACCGGGGGCGGCTCCGACACCGCGGCCATGCAGCTCGCGCACGGAGGCTGCCGCGTCGCCGCGATCGCGGTCGGTATCCGCTACATCCACACCGTCTGCGAGATGATCGATGTGCGCGACCTCGAGTCGGCGGTGCAGTTGATGGCCGCGTGGCTTCCCACGGTCAAGTGATCCTCCCCGGCTTCGACCGAGCCCGCGTCCTCTTCACGGGCGAGTTCGATGCGCACCGTGCGCTGACCGAACTCCGCGAGACGCTCGCCGATGGTCTGCCGGCCTGGTGGGAGGTGCTCAAGTCCAACGACCGGGGCGCTGTGCTCGCGGGCGAGGTGCTTGGGAACCAGCGCATCGTCGTGAAGACGATGCGTCTCGATCGCCCGAAGGATGTGATCTCGCGGCTGTTCCGCACCACGCGGCTCGAGCGTCAACGCCGCGGGGCGCACCGCGTGGCGCAGGCCGGCCTCGTCACCGCCGAGCCGAGGCTGATGTTCCGGGGTCGAAACGCGCGAGGCACGGTGGTGGAGACGCTCGTGCTCGATCGCCTACCGGGCGAGACGCTGCTGCACACCATCGCGGGGGGGCGTGCTGATCACGCTCGGGTGTGCGCACTGGCCCGGGATGTTGGTCGGCTCACGAGGGCGCTCGATGATGCGGGCCTCTTCAACCGCGATCACAAGCCCTCGAACCTCATCGTGCTGCCCGAGCCGTTCGATCCGGCACTCGCACTCATCGACACGGTCGGTGTACACCGGCGCCGCCCGAGCGATCGCCTCGGGCGGATGCTGGCCAACCTCGTGATCGAGCTCATCGGCACCGGGCTCACACCGGCACCCGTGATACTCGCCCGTGTGCTTCGCGCCGCGCGTGTCCCGGTGCGATCGACCTGGCGCCGAGTCGAAGCGCTCGTGCGCGCGCACGGTGACCCGACGCCGAGCGAAGACCCGCTCGGGCACCCAGACGTCCACCGGTGACCGATCACAACGCGGGTGCGATGACCGTGGCCAGCGCGAGCCCGAGCTGCGCGAGAGCGATCGCGGCGAACCCACTCCACCGCCACGCCGGGAGATCCTTCGGCACGCCGAGCGAGACGAGCCACGCGACGGTGACGAGCGCCATCGGCTCGTAGTACCGCTGCCACACCGCGCTGTTCGCCGACTGGGCGAGCGCAAAGCCGAGCGCCGAGAGCATCAGGATGCACGCGGAGCCGCCGAATCCCCGTGCCCGCGCCGCCCGCCAGCACACCAGGATGGAGAGCACACCAACGCCCGCGAGCGCGATGAGCACCGGGCTGCGCACCGCGAATGCTTCGCCCCCCGCGTCCTGCACCACCCGCACGCCGTGCCAGAGCCACCCGAATTTCCGCTGCGCGTCCGGGTCGAACGAGGTGTGCGGGACCGCCGCCACGAGCACACCGGCCCCAACAATGAACCACGCCACGGGATCACGGGCGACTCGCCGGATCGCACCCGGCACGAGCACGAGCACCGGCCACCCGAACACACCCAGGCACGCCATGAAAAACGCCGGCCCACCGGGCGCGAACCCGCCCCCGTGCCGCGACCGCATCTCGTCGTTCATCGGGAGGAGCCCGCCCCACGCCAGCACGAAGCCGCCCACCACGATCACCGGCAACGCCCCAGCACACACGCCCGCGGCCAACCCCCGCCACGATCGCGGCGCGTCTCGCTCCTCCTCATCGAAGACGACGCCCGGCACCCACCGCGCCAGAGGGCTCCGCATCAACCCCGAGAGCACCGCCGGCGCGAGCGCCCAGATGTGAATCTGCCGCACGAAAACAGCGAGCGCGGCGCACACCCCGGCCCCCACGGTGCGCGGGATCGATCGGCCCGGCATCGCGCTCACCCCGACGGCGCCGAGCGCCGCGAGCCACCCGAGGTTGTCGGTCGTCACCCAGATCGAGGCGCCGAGCACGTACACGCTCCACGCGACGGGCAGCGTCAGGATCACGGCTCGGGCCGCGCCCGCCTGCCGCGCCGCCACCGCCCAGACGAGCACCACAAGCCCCAGCCCGATCATCAGATTCACCGCGAGCATCGCCGCCTTGTTCGAGGTCGCACGCCACACGGCCGCCTGCACCAGGTGGTATCCCGGCGTCGTGGCAGCGGGATACCCGCGCAGGTCCGGCCGCGGCAGTTGCTCCGCGAACATCAGGATGATCGGCAGGTGGTACTCGTCCTGATCGAAGGCCTCGCTGGTCTGCGGCCCGGCGGATACGCCGGCACCCGGGAGCGGTCGCCGCGCCTCCGCAACAAACGCCGGGGTGGCAACCACAAGAAACAGGGCAGCGACCAGCGCACCAGGCCACCACGTCATCTTCTGCGGCGATCGGTCGATGGTGCGCTCGGGGTGCATGCGGCTTCGGTGTCGCAACTATAGTTTTGCCCACGGCGGCCCGATCCAATGGGCACCCGTGCCACGCGATCGCGACCGACCCTCATGAGCACCACCGCCAACCTCGATGTTGTCGCCAGACCGCCGCTCGCGGCGAGCCTGGTGCGACTCGCGCGACCCGCGCAGTGGAGCAAGAGCGTCTTCGTGCTCGTCGGCCCGGCGTACGGCCTCGCGGCGGCACTCGCCGAGGGGCGATCCCCGGGTCCGATCATCGTGGCGGCCCTGCTGGCCGCGGCGGCCTTCGGTGCAGCGGCCAGCGGGTGCTACGTCATCAACGATCTCGCCGACCGCGAGGCCGACCGCGTCCACCCGCGGAAGCGGACCAGACCCATCGCCGCGGGGCACATCTCGCCCGGCCAGGCACGCCTCTTCGCGGCGGCGCTCTTCGGGCTCGCAGCGGTCATCGTGCTGGCCATCCCGCCGACCGGCGCCGGGTCGGTCCTCCCGCTGGATGCCCGCGTGCTCGTGGGGAGCGTGCTCGCGCTCTACGTCGCCAATGTCACCGCCTATTCCGCGTCCTTCAAGCACTATCGCATTGCCGATGTCATGAGCTTGTCCTTCGGCTTCGTGCTCCGCGTGCTCGCTGGGTGTGCCGCGGTCGCCATCACGCCCAGCACCTGGTTGCTCAACGTCACTCTCTTCTTCTCCATGTTCCTGGCCTTCGGCAAGCGACTCGGCGAACGCCGCACGCTTGCTGACGATGCCGGCACCCACCGCCGCGTGCAGCACCGGTACACCAACGAGCTGCTCCGCATGGCTGTCGTGGTGACCGCGGTTGCCACGCTCCTTACCTACGCCTTCTACGTGCAGGAGCAGGAAGTGCTCTACACGATCGGCTTCAACTTGATGTGGCTGACAGTGCTGCCCGTGACGTTCGCCCTGCTCCGGGTGATCGTGGTGCTCGAGAACGGCGCCTACGACGACCCGACCGAGCTCGCGGTGCATGACCGACCCTTCCAGGTGGCCTGCGTCGTCTTTGGCTTGATGACCGGCGGCCTGCTCGCCTGGCGCATTGCTGGCGGCATCGGCGAGGCGGCGTAGCGTTTCGTGCGTTCTTCCATGCCGTGATCTGGAGGATGCCGCAGGCATCCGAAGGCCACGAAACTGCGACGACATGCCGGCGACGTCGTGGGCTTGGCTTCGCTCAGACCACGGCACCCACGACGAATCGACTTTGGAAGGTTCTAGTGCGTTCCAAGTCGATTCGTCGCGGGTGCCACTGGTGGCTTGCCCACCAGTGCGAACGCCATAGCCCTTGAACACTGGCGGGCAAGCCGCCAGTGGCACCCAAGTCCCGGAGTCGGTCGATCCACCGCTGAGACTGGCAAGACGAGTTGACTTGGTCTGCTCTAGAGACGCGCCCGGTCCGCTGCATGCACCAGTTGCTTTACGCGCTCCGGGTCCGGGTCGGCCGACCACGTGCCCTCGCCCTTGTACCAGGAGCCCACGATCGCGGCGTCGGCGAACTGGAACATCTCGCGGATGTTCTCCGGCGTCGTGCCCGAGCCGATGCACACCGGCAGCGTTGTCGCGGTCTGCACCTCGCGGATGTCCTGGATCGACACCGGCCGCCCGGTCGACGTGCCGGTCACAATCACCGCGTCGGCGCCGTTGAACTCCGCGCCACGCGCGGTCTCCGCGATGTTCACATCCGACGTCAGCGCGTGCGACGAGTGCTTCTTCTTGATGTCGACGATCACCGAGATATCGTCCGCACCGATCTGCCGGCGGTACCGCAGCAGCGGGCCGGCGTCCGCCTTCGTGAACATCCCCTCGTCGGCCACCGTCGAGTAGACAAAGCCCTCGGCACGGATGAACCGCGCCCCGGACGCGTGCGCCACCGCCATGGCGGCGATGTTCGCCCCCGCCAGGATCTGCACGCCCACCGGGATCGATACCGCCGACACCACTTTCTCTGCGATCGCTGTCATCGACGCGACGATCTCTGGCCCAACCTCGCGCATGAGGTAGGGCACATCGTGCATGTTCTCGAGAATCACCGAGTCGAAGCCGGCATCGGCGAGCATCTTGGCCTCGGTGATCGCCTTGGCCTGCACGTCCGCGAGCGGGGCCGAGGCCCGCGCCGTCCCCGGCAACGCCGCGACATGCACCATCCCGACCAGCGCCTTGGTGGTCCCGAAGATCTCTGAGGCCTTCTTCATCGCGGCGTCCTTCCGTGGAGAAGGTGGCACTATGCCACCTACCGCGCAGCCGTCAAGGGGCACCGGGCCCGAAGCCCCGCCTCATCCCCCGAGACCCAGGGCACGCCCGAGCGTCGCGATCCGGTCCCCCACGCTCTGTGATGCCGGTGCCGCGGCCGAGTGGTGCAGCGTCAGCACCGTCACATCATCCCCCATGTCCACCCGTCCCGACCGCTCACGCACCGCGGTCAGCAGCCGGTCGCCGAGCGTCGGCAGGTCGCCCACGTCCACACCGCTTGCCACCTCCACCAGCCCCTCCTCGCCCAGGATCTGCCCGTCCGGCAGCTGGGCCTCGATCAGCGCATCCGTGTACAGAATCACGAGATCACCCCGTCCAAGGGGAACCCGCATCTGCGAAAACTCCGTTCCGTCGATCACGCCCAGCGGGAAGTTCCGCTCGCCCGCGATCGACCCCGAGAGCTCCACACCCTCCGTCGCGGGGCCGAGCAGCACCCAACGCTGGTGTGCCGCCCGGTACCAAAGCGGGCACGGGTGCCCTGCGATGGTCAGCACGAGCGCCCGCGCCGGCGCGTAGTACGTCGCCACCACCGCGGTCGCAAAGCGATTCCCGGCCTCGCTTGCCAGCACTTCTTCGTTCAGCGCGCGCACCAGACCGGCCTG
The DNA here is from genome assembly GCA_038747915.1 of Planctomycetota bacterium. Lineage (GTDB taxonomy): Bacteria > Planctomycetota > Phycisphaerae > Phycisphaerales > UBA1924 > JBCDAP01. The sequence continues at coordinate 20,960 of JBCDJJ010000053.1, forward strand.
GTTCGCTGTGTTGATGTGCTTCCGCACGACCTTCCGAAGCCGCTTTGCCGATTCGTCCACCGTGATGCCGTGGCCCGAGATGTCGGCGAGCGCGAAGCGCGTCACCCGGCCCGCGGCGCACATTGAGAGATAGTGCACATCACCGCCGCCCTCGCCACCCTCGAACGGCTCGCCGAAGAGAAATACGTCGAAGCCCGGTGTGCTCACGGCATCATGCACCACACCGTTGCCGCCGAAGATCTCCATGCACCGCAACTGATGCGGGTCGAGCTGGTCGGACGCCTGTTCGGTTGTGACCATGAAGCACCCCGTGCAAATGTGCCCGGCGAACCCGTGAGCTGGCGGGGCTATTCCTCGTCGCGCGCCGGTTGGCCGGTCGGTGTCTCGCTCGCCGCCGAGGGGCTCGCGTGCCGATCCGTGTTGGTCTCCCCGGCCTGCGCACGGAGCCGGTCCCACCGGGCCGGGTCATCCCGGTCCGTACGAGGCGAGATCCCGCAGCACAACAGGATGAGGTCCAGGAACTTGCCCACCTCATCATCCTACGCCCGGGCTGGTGTTCGGCGACGCGTTCTGTACCATGCCCGGCCCGACGCCGAGCGGTCTTCGCTCGCCGGAACACGCTGGCCCGACATCCCACACCGGATCCCGACCATGCTTGAGAACAGCTTCCCGTCCATCGAGATCGCAACGCTCGCTCTCGCCGATGCCCTCCACCCGCTGGCTTTTCTCGCGCCAGTGGCGGGAGTGCTCGCGCTGATCACCGCCTTCCTGCTCTACCGCGGTGTGATGACCCACACCGAGGGCGATGAACAGATGGTCCGCATCGCCGAAGCGGTGCGACAAGGCGCGAAGGCCTATCTGAACTCCCAGTACAAGGTGGTGTTCTTGGTCTTCATCGGGCTCATGGCCCTGCTCGGGCTCATTGTGTACGCCGGGCTCGAGCCCATCTGGGCCATGGTCGGCGTGCCCATCGCCGGCTTCCTCTCCGCGGTGTGCGGGTGGTTCGGCATGAAGATGGCCACCAACGCCTCGGCCCGTACCGCGGCCGCCTGCCGCAAGTCGCTCAACGATGGCCTCCGCATCGCGTTCCGCTCCGGGGCGGTCATGGGCCTGGTCTGTGTGGGCTTCGCGCTGCTCGATGTCAGCTTCTGGTTCTTCGTCTTCTCGAGCTTCGGCGGCGCCGAGTGGTTGCCTGAGTTCTTGCGACTCGGTGATGGCGACGCCCAGTCGCTGCTCAACGAGATGGTCGCGGTGCTGATCTCGTTCAAGATGGGTGCGTCGCTGCAAGCCCTGTTCGCCCGCGTGGGCGGCGGCATCTTCACCAAGGCCGCCGACGTCGGCGCCGACCTGGTCGGCAAGGTCGAGGCCGGTATCCCCGAGGATGACGCGCGCAACCCCGCGGTCATCGCCGACAACGTGGGCGACAACGTCGGCGATGTTGCTGGGATGGGTGCCGACCTCTACGAGAGCTACTACTCGTCGATCATCGCGGCCATCGGCCTCGGCGTCGCTGCGGCGTTCTCGCTCCTCGCGATCACCGCAGGCACCACCGAGGAGATCACCACCCTCGGTCTGCGCATGGCCACCATGCCGATCGTGCTGGCCTCGATCGGCATCTTCGCGTCGATCGTCGGGGTGTTCGTCGTGCGCACGAAGGACAACGCCTCGTTCCACGAGCTCATGAATTCGCTCCACAAGGGTGTGTATGTTGCGTCGCTCCTCGTTGTCGCTGCTGCGTTTGCCGTGCCCTTTTTCTTGATCCGCCCTCTCGGCGAGATCGACGGTGTGGTCGATTGGTGGCGGTTCGGCGCGTCGATCGTCTCGGGTCTCGTCGCGGGCCTTGTGATCGCCTGGTGGACCGAGCGGTGTACCAGCTACGAGCACGAGCCGACCAAGCGGATCGCCCGCCAGGCCATCACCGGCCCTGCGACCGTCATGATCTCGGGGCTCGCTGAGGGCATGAAGAGCACCTGGGCGTGCCTGCTCGCCGTCGTCGTCGCGATCCTGTTCGCGTACGGCTTCGCGGGCGGCAACGAGAACTTCCTGATGGGCCTCTTCGGCGTCGGTATCGCTGCTGTCGGCATGCTGTCCACGCTCGGCATCACGCTGGCGACCGATGCATACGGCCCCATCGCCGACAACGCCGGCGGCAACGCCGAGATGTCCGGTCAGCCGCCCGAGGTCCGCGAGCGCACCGACATGCTTGACTCGATCGGCAACACAACGGCCGCGACGGGCAAGGGCTTCGCTATCGGCTCAGCGGCCCTCACCGCCATGGCGCTCCTCGCTGCGTACGTGCAGGTCGTCCAGACGCAGATCGACAAGCAGATTCGCTCCGAGGCCGAGGTGGCCCTCGCCGCCTACCAGTCGGACCACGACGGGGCCGATCCGACCGAGCCCTTCGCGCAGTACCTCGGCTACGGCCAGTTTGCCGTCGTGATCCCCGACGGCCGCACGGGCGACGACGGTGTGCTCGAGCCGCTCGCGACCGGCGCGCTGCTCGTCGATCGCCAGCAGCTCAATCCTGGCGAGCTCGCCACGGTCCCCAGGGGTGCCCGCTTCCCGCTCATGCCCGATCCCCGCGAGCGCCAGCGCTTCGAGACCCTCGGCCGCGAGCTCTCCCTGGCTGACAAGCGCGGCCTCGTGGCCTCGATCGACCTCTCGCCCGACAACGACTCGGCCGAGCGGACCGATGTCCGCATCGTGAACGTCAAGCGGGCCTCACTCGACGATGTGCTGGGCTTCTACAACGTCACGCTGACCAACCCCACGCTGCTCGGCGGTCTGTTCATCGGCGTGATGCTGACCTTCCTCTTCTGTGCCATGACGATGGACGCGGTCGGCCGCGCCGCGAACGTGATGATGATGGAGTGCCGCCGCCAGTTCGGGAAGATGCGCGAGGGACTGCGGGCCCACGGCACCCCCGAAGAGGAGATCGCCGACCCCGAGCGGTGGCCGATGCAGGTGCACTACGAGGGTGTGGACTACCCCGATTACCCGCGGTGCGTCGAGATCGCGACGACCGGTGCGCTCCGCGAGATGGTTGTGCCGTCGCTGCTCGTGGTGCTCGTGCCCGTTGCCTGCGGCCTGGTGCTGAGCGTCTCGGGTGTGATGGGCGTGCTGGCGGGCGGCCTCATCACCGGCTTCGCCATGGCGGTCTTCATGGCCAACTCCGGCGGCGCGTGGGACAACGCCAAGAAGCTCCTCGAGAGCTACGGCCGCATCACCGCCGATCAGTTCCTCGCCGACGAGAGCGCCCGCGGCAAGGTTCCCGAGCAGATCCGCGACGCGATCCACACCCGCGCCGAGGAGATGCAGCGGACCGGCCATGGCCACGAGTACGTCTACGGCAAGGGCTCCGAGGACCACAAGGCCACCGTCGTCGGCGACACCGTGGGCGATCCCTTCAAGGACACCTCGGGCCCATCGCTCAATATCCTCATCAAGCTGCTCAGCTCGGTCGCTGTTGTGGCGTCGGGCGTGACGGTGAAGTTCGGCCCGGTCATCTCGGGCTGGCTCGGGATGTGACGATCGCTCGTCTCGGGGCGGTGGTGGGCGCGTCTCGCTCCCACGAACCCACATCGACGAGGCCGAATTCTCAACACAATCACCTCACCGCCTTTCCCATGTGGAAAGGCGGCTTTCGTTTTTGGTCTTGTCCAGCAAGATCCGCGCACCCTCGCTCGTCCATCATCACAGCGTCGGTGGTGTGGCCGATGCTGTTCGGTCGCGTCCGGGTCGATCCTGTGCCTCAGGAGGCGGATTTGGGGCGAGCACCCACCGACCGGTGAAATCATCCCCAGAACCACTTCTCATGAATCACCTGATTAGACCTTGTGGAAAGCCGTAGCTGGCATAGGTTCTTCCCAGAGCAGAACAGATGCCGGGTTCCATCCCGAATCGGCGGCCATGGTCGGCCACGAGGCGGGGTGGCGTCACGGGCCACCAGGAGGCCGACCCGGAAGAGGAGCGTGCCTTTCTGGATTTCTACTTCGACCGGGCCCTTGCGGGAGAGTCGCCGCCGGGCTGGTTCTGGACGTCATTCGTCACTTACGCGTTTCTGCACGGCGGAATGC
>JBCDJJ010000054.1:0-24267 GCA_038747915.1 Planctomycetota bacterium
ACGACTTCGAGGCGCGCCCGACCGACCTGTTCACGCGGCTCGCCGCGATGCGCGAGGTCGAGGCCGCGAAGGTGCTCAAAGTGGCCTACCGGGCCCGTTCGCTCCGTGACAATCTCGACCTCTTCGATGTGCTCGGCGAGCGCGACCGACCGACGATCGCCCTCGGCATGGGCGAGTTCGGGCTCATGAGCCGGGTGCTGGCGCCCAAGTTCAGTGGGTTCCTGACCTTCGCCTCGATCCGCGACACCTCGGCCACGGCGCCCGGGCAACCGACCGTGAGCGACCTGCTCGGGCTCTACCGGTTCCGGTCGATCACCCCCGCCACGCGGGTGTACGGCGTGATCGGGTGGCCGGTCGGGCACTCGATCTCGCCCCAGGTGCATAACGCGGCGTTCGAAGCGATGGACGAGGACGCGGTGTACCTGCCGCTCCCGATCGTGCCGGAGTACGAGCCGTTCAAAGCGACGGTGCTCGCGCTGCTCGATCACGCAGCGTTGGGTTTCACCGGCGCGAGCGTGACGATCCCGCACAAACTGCACCTGGTGCGTCTCGCATCGGAGGACACCTCGCGCCGGTGGGTGGTCGACGAGGTGGCGTCTCGCGTTGGCGCGGCGAACACGCTGGCGGTCGACGCCGATGGCACCTGCCGCGTGCTCAACACGGATGTCGCCGCGGCGGTGGAGCCGCTTGCGGAAGCTATGGGGGGTGTGGCGGACCGACGCATCGCGGTGCTCGGTGCCGGTGGTGTGGGGCAGGCTATTGCAGCCGGTTTGGCCGACGCGGGCGCGCACGTGACCATGCACAACCGCACCATGGACAAAGCGGCCGCGGCCTTGCGCAAAATTAATTCAGAACACCGGTTGAATAGTTCACCAACGGGCACGATCGACATTGCACCACTGGAATCAGCGGGGCGCTCGGGGTGCGATGCGTTCGTGAACTGCACAGCGCTCGGTATGAGGGGAAGTGCTGAACGCGAGACGGCATCGCCGTTATCGGATCTCGATTTTGACGCGTTACGCGGGGATGAGGTGGTCTTTGACACGGTGTACACCCCGCGCGAAACACCCTTCCTGAAATCGGCCGCCGCGAAGGGATTGCTCACCATCCGTGGTGAAACGATGTTTATTCGACAGGCGCTCGGTCAACTCGCAGCCTGGACGGGTAAAACACCACCCCGCGGGTTGGTCGAGAAAGTTGCTGTCGAAGCGCTCGAACGCGCGTGAAATATGCCGATGGACGGCTGCGTTCTCGCCCGGCGGTCGGGCGCGGCACAGTCGGGTTCGCTGCTCCTTGGTCCTTAGGACGAGGATTCGGAGAAGCACTGATGGCGACGGCAGCACTCGAGATCCAGACTCCGCCCACGGCCTTGCTCCGCGGCGCGATCCTGTTCCCACGGCATTACGCGGCGTACATCACGCTCGCGTGTGTCGACGTGATCCTCACCTGGTACATCCTCCGCACCGGCGGATGGGAGATCAACGCCATCGCGGCGTGGGCCATCGAGCTCGCGGGCGACTACGGCATGACCGCCCTGAAGTTCTTGTGCGTGGCGTTCGTGCTGGTGGTGTGCGAGGTGGTGGGACGCAAGAAAACCAGGTTGGCCCGAGCCCTTGCGTGGACCGCGGTCCTCGTGAACTGCGTGCCGCCGGCCTTTGCGGCGGCGCAGTGGTTCGGGCTCTTCACGATCGCGCCCGCGATCTGAGTTCTGGCCAACTCAGAATCGTGGATGATGTCAGCGACGTCGCCGCGAGACGATTGCTGCGGTCGTGACACCGAGCAGGGCAAAGGGCGCGGGCGCGGGGATGACCGTCTCATCGCCGGAGGGCAAGCCATCGTCGTCATCGTCCTGAGGCGTGAACGGCCCCTGTGGCGGTCCGAGCAGGCCACTTCCACCACCGCCGCCGCCACCTCCGCCGGCGCTAAACCCGGCGCTCCCGCCACCGGCACCGCCGGTACTGCCGCCGGAGGCGCCAACGAGCAGCGTGGAGAACCCGCCACCGGATACGCCGAATGTCGGCTTGGGATCACGATCGATCACGACGTTATCGAGCCCCCACAGCGGGGTTGAGCCGTCCCCCGCGACACGGAAGCCGACCTCGGTGACCGAGGCCACCGGGTTGAACCCCACGCGGATGCCTTCGAGCTTCAGGACGCCCTCGCCGAGCGCCTCCTGCGACTCGGCGAGCGCGACCAGTTCTGCCACGGGCCGTTCCCAGGCCAGGGACCGGTTGATCTCGACGCGCACGAACGCCTCGTCGGCGAGCCGCGCCGCGGCCGGCGTGAACAGCAGGAGATCGAAGCGCACGAACAGCGCTTCGTCGGTCGGCGTGTTGACTACCACGCGCTGAATGTCCCGCCGGAACGGACCGGCGACCCACCCGAGCGGCGCCTCGTCGCGGAGCGAGGGCTGGCTCGACCACTCATCGCCGGTGCGGCCCGCATCGAAGGTTTCGATGTAGCGCAGCTCCGCGGGGATCGCGTCGAAGAGGTCGCCGGGGACGCGCGGGCTCGGACGACGGGTGAGCTCGTGGAGCACCACGCGCAGGAGATCGGCGGTGGTGTCGGGTGGGAAGATCTCGGCGGCGTCGGCCCATTCGAGCAGCTCGTGTGGTGGTGGTGCGGTCAACAGGATCGGAGATGTGGCATCACCACCGATCGTTGGGTCTGCAGAGGGGCGATCGGTGTCGGTCGTGGGGTGGGTCCACAGGCGGTAGGGGTCGGTCCGCCAGTTGGCGCTCGCGACGGCGTCGCTTTGAGCGATCGACGCCGTCGCGGCGCAGCCCATGAGGAGAAGGACGGTCCCGGTGGTGGTGCCGTTGGTGAAACGCATGTCGTGTTCCTCTCCGACCCTGTGCGTGAGTCGGGGTGACCGTGGAGATCAGTCACCGTACAGTGACATTTACGCACCAAAGTGCCAGCCTGTTCCACAAGTCTCTGTTGAATATGCGCTTATCGGAGGTGTGCCACCGTGGCAGCCCGTCCAGCTTGTCCGCCTGGTGGGCGCCGATGTGGCGTGTGGGACCCCGCCCGAGGCGTGAGAACGGGTGCGGGGAACGGCATCGGCTTCGCCGCGACGTCGAATTTGCAGCGGGCGTATAACCCTGCCCCGCGAAGTCCGAACAACACCGGCGAGCGCACGCACGGAGCCACGACACGATGAGCACCAACTTCTCGAATCATGCCAAGACCGCAGCCCTGATGGCCATGCTGATGGCCCTCTTCGGGCTCGCCGGCCACTTCGTCACCGGCGGCAACCCGATGGGGATCGCCGGCTTCCTGGTCTTCGGCGGGCTCATGAATGTGGTCGCCTGGTTCTTCTCGGACACCATCGCGATCAAGAGCATGCGCGGCCAACTGGTCGATCCCACCGACACACGACTCATCGCGGGCGGCTCGCTCAGCCAGCGCGATCTGCACGAGATGACCGTGGAGATGGCCGAGGGTGCCGGCCTACCCATGCCGAAGCTCTACATCTGCCCGCAGCAGGCCCCCAACGCCTTTGCCACGGGCCGTTCGCCGAAGAAATCGGCGGTCGCGGTGACCGCGGGGCTGTGCGCGTACATGAACCGTGACGAGGTACGCGGCGTGATCGCGCACGAGCTGGCACACATCAAGAACCGCGACACGCTGATCTCGATGATCGCCGCGACGATCGCCGGCACGCTGGCCTTCCTCGCGCAGTGGGGGATGTTCCTTGGTGTGGGGCGTGACAGCCGGGGCGCGAACCCGCTTGTCATGTTCGCGGTGCTCATCTTGGCCGCGGTCGGCGCGGCCCTGATCCAGATGGCGATCAGCCGCTCCCGCGAGTTCGCGGCCGATCGTGAGGGGGCAGTGATCGCTGGCGATCCGCGGGGGCTGATGTCGGCCCTCGGCAAGCTCGATCAGCTGTCACGGAAGATCCCGCTTCAGCAGCCCAACCCGGCGCAGAACAACCTGTTCATCGTCGAGCCGCTCGCGGGTGGGAAGACGCTCGTGAACATGTTCGCGACCCACCCGCCGGTCGAGAAGCGGGTGGCGGCGCTGCAGCAGCTGCTCTGAGGCGCCGTCGTCGATGGCGAGCGGGGCGTGGCCCGCGGGCGGGCGTAGACTCGCGCGATGCCCCGGCCGGTGCTCATCACGCTGATCGTTGGAAGCCTGGCGGGCGCGTGCCTTCTAGCCCGCGTCGGGATGCCGGCGGGGCTCGATGGGACATCGATCTTCCTCTCGCTCGCGCTGGTGCCGCTTGCGACCGCCCTGGCGTGGGTGGGGGCGTGGCTCGGGTACGGCTCGGTCTTTCATTCGATGCTCGGTGGTCTGAGCGGGTCGGTGCGGGCGGGCGTGTTCGTGGCGGGCTCGATCGGCCTGGGCGTGGTGGTGACGAACGCGGTGGCGTCGGTCTGGCTCCCGGGGGAAGCCTGGCAGGCGTGGGCGGTGGTGGCGCCGGGGCTCGGGCTTGGGGGGTGGCGCTTGGTGCGTTGGCGTCGTCGAACTCGCGATGATGTGGAGCGTGCTTCGCCCGAGCGGATGGTCGGGTGGGTGGCGGTGTTCGCGGTGGTTGGGATCGCGACGCTGGTGCTTGGAGCCTCGTGGTCGCCGGGGTCGCAGTGGCGGAGCGAGGCGCTGGGGTACGACACGCTGAGCTACCACCTCATGCTGCCGCGCGAGTGGCTCATGATCGGCCGCGTGACGCCGCTCGAGCACAACGTGTACAGCCACCTGCCCTCGGGCATGGAGGCGATCTATGCGCACGCGGCGGTGCTGCTCGGTGCATCGCGTGACGCCCCGCTCGGGCTCGGATCGAACGCGGCGGTGCTTGTCGCCGGGTTCGTGCATGCCATGATCGCGATCGTTGCAGCGGGCGTGACGGGTCTCCTCGCGGCCGAGGTCGCACACCGAGCCGGCGCGGATGGGCCGGTGCGCGCCCTGGCGTGCTCGGTGGCGTCGGCCGCGTCCCTGCTCGTGCCGTGGACCATCGTGACCGGGAGCAGCGCGTACAACGAGCAGGTGGTGAACCTTGCGCTCGCGGGTGGGGTGCTTGCCGTCATCGCGTGGCCAAGCGGCCGACCGATCGCGCTGGGGGTGGTGGTCGGCCTGATCTGCGGGGCTGCGGTGCTCGCCAAGCCCACCGCGATGTTCATGGCGGCGGCGCCCGTTGGGCTCGTGATCCTGGCGACTCGTCCGCGGAGTGAGTGGGTGCGGGTGCTCGGCGCCGCTGCGGCCGTTGGCCTCGTGTGCCTCGTGCCCTGGCTTGTGCGGAATGCCGCGGCGACGGGCAATCCTGTGTTCCCGTACGCCGCTGGTGTGTTCGGCACCGGGCACTGGTCGGCCGAGCAGGTTGCGCGATGGAACGCGGGGCATCACTTCGACGGCGGGCCGATCGCACGCATCGCGCATCTCTTCGGTGAACGCGGGCTCGGGCACCCGCAGTGGTCCGGGGCGTTCGTGGTGGCGCCGATCGTGCTGGGCGCGGGCGCACTGGTTCTGCAGCGGGTGCGTGTTGGTGTGGTGCTGCTCGCCGTCGCGGGTGTGCAGGTGCTCGCATGGTTGGGGTTGACACACCTGCAGTCGCGGTTCCTCGTGCCGATGGTGGTGCCGATGAGCGTGGTCATGGCCGCGGTGATCGCGATGGGTGCCCGCGGGCGGGCGGGTGTGGTGATCTCGGTGGGTGTTCTGGCGTTGATGGCGTCGTGGGTGGTGCATCTGGTGTTCGTGACGCACCGAGCCGGCCCGGTGAACGCGGGTTTGGTTGCGCCACCAGCGGTGCGGAGCGGGGCTGCGTTGCTCGCGGAGTCGCGCACGCAGTCGCCGCGCGAGTTTGCCGATCTGGTGCGCGTGGTGCCGACCGCGGGTGGCGTGAACCTGGTGCGCGAGCGAGCGGAACTGCGCGGCGCGACGATTCTTTTGATCGGCAGTGCCACACCTCTCTTTTTTGAGGGCACGTTCGTCTATTCCACGACCTGGGACGAGTCCGTGTTCGTCTCTGCCCTCCGCGCTGCCGACGGGGACCTCTCTCCAGCGATCGAGTCGCTCCGGCTCGCCGGCATCACGCACGCGTTGGTGGACCAATCGGAACTCGACCGGCTGCGCCGATCGGGGTGGCTCGATCCGGTGATCACGCCTGAGGTTGAGGACGCACTACTGCGTGACCACGCCCAACCGGTGTTCATCTGGCCGGAGCGGGGGATCTGGCTCGTTGAACTGCTCGAGCGATAACACGCACCGGTTCAAAGCCGATGACATTGGGTCACCTGGGGCACGTTGTGTCATCGGGTGCCGTGGTCCGGAGTATGCCGCAGGCATCCGAAGGCCACGCGAACGCCACGCTGCTCACAGCACATCCATCGTGGCCTTCGCTTCGCTCAGACCACGGCACCAGGGGCAATCCACGTCACCCGGGGTGCCTAGTGATCGAGCACGGCATGCCGCTGTGTGCTGGTCTGTGTGTTGACCATCGCGTTCGAGCCGAGTGTCCAGGTGGTGACGATCCGCTGGGTCGCCTCTCGCGAGCCGAGGTGGCCGTGGGCGTGGTGCCAGATGGTCTCGCCGGAGCCGATGGCTTCGCGGATGGCGATGGTCGGTGCGAGTGAGCCCTCGGGGGGGCTGACACTCAGCGAGCCCTCGAGTGTCATGGTGATCGGCACGGTGCCGCCGTCGGGCTCGCCGAGCTTGTACTGGCGAGTGAGCGTGAGCAGCGCGACGGGGGGCAGCTCGATCTCTTCCTCGTTCTCCCATCCGTACCCAACGCGCTTGCCGGGAGCGGCACCGTCTGCGTTGAACAGCGGCTCGAGCAGACCCGCGATCGCGGTGGGTTCGAGCAGGCTCGCGGCCACCGAGCCGGAGCCGAAGGCCTCGCGAGCGGCGCCGGTGAGGTCGGCGAGGCCCGAGACACGCGTTGGGTTCTCGCCCGTGATCCGCCCGACCACCTCGCCCCGGGCCGCGGGATCGTTGTCGCCCTCGGCGGGGAGTTCGAGGGTGTCTGTCTCGGGGTCACCGTCTTCCAGCGTGAGGGACTCGATGACGAGCGTGGTGGCGACCGACTCCGCATCATCGGCGACCTCTGCGCCCGCGGGCACCTCCAGACGAACGACCATCACGAGCGAGCCCGCGAACGTGCGGCGGTCGACAGCGTTCTCCGCCGCCTCCTCCGCTGCCTCGGCTTCGCCCTCGGCGTCCGGCTGCGGCGTTGTGGTGAGCTCTTGCTGCACCATGACATCGCTCCGCACCTCGTAGCGTGTTGAGGTGCCGGGCGCGAGGTTCGGTCGGAGCTCGATGAGCGGGGGAAGCTGGGCGAGCGCCGGTGCGACACCGATCGAGCCGAACACCATTGCCGCGACCCACCGCGGCATCCATCCAACACCATGTGCCTTGATCACACCGGGCTCCTTCTCATTCAGCGGGGCTTGGGGCCAGATCGAGCGGGGCATCGTAGAGTGACGGTGATGCGGGTGGCGCTGTGCCCTGTGAATCCGGTCGTCGGTGACCTGCGGGGCAACGCTGGGCGCGCGCTCGAGGCGGCCACCGGTGTGGGTGATGGTGAACTGATCGTTCTGCCCGAGCTCGTGATCACCGGGTACCCGCCGCGCGATCTGCTCGAGCAGGAGGGATTCTGCGAGGCGGCGGCGGAGTCGGCCGAGTGGCTGGCCCGCGAATTGGGGCGAGTGTGCCCGGGAGTGACCGTGATCGTTGGGTGTCCGTGGCGGCCACGTCCCGGCGCTCGGCCGCGGAACAGCGCCCTCGTGATGCGTGGCGGGGCGATTACCGACCGGTACGACAAGCGGCTGCTGCCCACGTACGACGTGTTCGACGAGCACCGGTACTTCGACACCGGCGACCGGGCGGTGGTGATCGAGGTGGGTGGGCGACGGGTCGGCCTGGCGATCTGCGAGGACCTGTGGCGCGGGGAGGATGTGCTGAACGGTGGCCGGTACGCCGGCGAGGCCGATCCGGTCGACGAGCTGATCGGTGCGGGGGCCGAGCTGATCGTGTGCCCGACCGCGAGCCCGTTCGCCCTCGCTAAGCGGCACCGCCAGCGGGACATCATGGTGGCCCACGCGGCGCGGCACACGGTCTCGATCGCGAGCGTGAATCAGCTTGGCGGCAACGACGATCTCATCTTCGACGGGTGCGCCCGGTTGGTGTGCGGGCGCGGCGGATCGGTCGCGGTCGTCGGTGGGAACGAGCCGTTCTCGGGCGAACCGATCGTTGTCGAGCTCGATGCGCCCGGTGAAGCGCCGCCCCGTGCGCACGAGCCGATGGAGGATCTCTGGCGTGCGTTGGTGCTCGGCGTGCGGGACTATGCGCACAAGACGGGTTTCACCCGGGCGTGCCTCGGGTTGAGCGGCGGGATCGACTCGGCGCTGACCGCCACGATCGCGGTCGCGGCACTCGGGAGTGAGCACGTGCTCGGGGCGCTCATGCCATCGCGGTACTCGTCGGAAGGGTCGATCACGGATGCGCAGTCGCTCGGCGCGAACCTTGGTGTGCGCACGGTCACGCTCCCGATCGAAGATGGGCACGCGGCGCTCGAGCGGACGCTCGGCTCCGCGTTCGACGAGTTGTGCGGTGTGTACGGGGCTGTGCGCGAGGCGGGGATCACGGAGGAGAACATCCAGTCGCGGCTGCGCGGCACGATCATGATGGCGCTATCGAACAAGGTTGGTGCGCTGCTGCTCACGACGGGGAATAAGAGCGAGCTGGCGGTGGGGTACTCGACGCTCTACGGCGATATGAACGGCGGGTTGGCGGTGTTGAGCGATGTGACGAAGGTGCGTGTGTTCGCGCTGTCGCGGTGGATCAACGAGCACGCTGCGCGGTGCGGGTTCGCGCGCCCCCCGATCCCGCCCGCGTCGATCGAGAAGCCGCCGAGCGCCGAGCTGCGCCCGGATCAGAAGGATTCGGACTCACTCCCGGAGTACGCGGTGCTCGACGAGATCGTCGAGCGGTACGTGGAGGGTCGCCAGTCTCCCGAGCGCATTGTGCGTGAGGCCGGGATCGATGCGGCGACGGTCGCGCGGGTGGTGCGGCTGACCGATGTGAACGAGTACAAGCGGAAGCAGCTGGCCATCGGCCTGAAGGTCACCGATGTGGCTTTCGGGCGTGGACGGCGGCGGCCGATCGCGAACGGGTGGAGGCCGGAGCAAGGTGTTCGCGAGCCGGCGGGCGGTGGCGGGCGCGTCTCGCTCCCGGGCTCATCGGCGTGACGGTGTTGGCGTGCGTTCGTGGGAGCGGGACGCTCCCACCACCGGTTGATGCGGTTCTGTGGGTCAGAAGCCGATCTGGGGCTCCTCGATCGTCCCGCGGACGCGGAGCCCGGCAAGGTTGCGGAGCTGACTCAGAATGTCCGTCGGCGTGCCGACCTTTTCGGTGACCTGCTCCACCAGCCCGCCGAGCCCCGGGATGCGGTTGGTGGCATCCTCCAGCGCCTTCTCGGCTTGCTCGGCGGCCTTGTCGACCACCTCGCCGGCTTCGTCGCGAAGCTGCTGGGTCGCGTCGGAGAGCAACTCGCCGACCTTGCCGGTGGGGTTGGCGTTCACCTGCATGTCGAGCGACTGGTCGTAGCCGATGGTGCCGGTGGCGCTGGCGTTGAGCAGCCGCGTGGTGACGGTGCTCTGCGAGATGTTCAGGCCGCGGCGATCGAAGGCGTAGGCGATGTCGGCGGAGTCGGAGAAGGCCCCGGCGCCCGCCTCCTCGGCGCCCCCGATGACGTTCCACGTGTCGAGCGCGAAATCGGTGAGGTCGGATACCACCGGGATCTCGTACAGCCGGCCCTCGCGGAGCGTGAGCGTGCCCGGGCCGTTCACCGAGTTGGGCAGCGAGGCGGCCTGGAATGAGGCGCTGCCCGCGACGTTGAGCTGCCCAGCGATCGGCGGGTTGGCCATGCTCGGCGTGCGGAGGGCCTGGCGGAGGTCGACGCCCGCGACGGAGTAATTCAATGAGCCGGGCAGGCTCGGGTCGCTCAGCGCGAGCGACAGGCCGGTGACCTCGACTCGGCCGCCCATGGCTTCGACGTAGATCGGACCCTGGGTGAGCTGGCCCGCGGAGACGGTGACCTGTGCTTCGCCCTTGTCGATGGGCAGGCGGTACTCGCCGAAGCCCACGTTGAGCCCGGTGAGGTCGGCGGCAGCGGTGAGGTCGGAGGCGTTGATCGGATCGGTCGGGTCGACGGTGCCCGAGGCGGTCACGCTCAGCTCGCCCTTGGCGTCGGCCTGCTCGAGCACCTGCTGGAGCTGCGGCGGGAACGCCGAGTAGTCGCCCTCGTCGAGCGAGGCGGTGATGGCAAGCGAGTCGATGGTGGCGGCGAACGTGTCGATGTTGACCGAGCCGTCGTAGACGATCTCGAGGACGGGGGCGCGGTCGATGTCGACCTCGAGCGTGTACTCGCCGGGGGTGCCGGTCGGGGTGCCGGCGAGGTCGAGCTCGAGCCCGTCGATCTGCATGGGCGAGCCCGAGCCATCGTCGTATTCGAAGGCGCCGTTGCGGATCTCGAGCGTGCGGATGGCGAGCAGGTTGGAGAGCTTGAACTCGTCCTGCACCGTCTGCTGCTCGGACTCGGAGGTGTTCTTCACGAAGGGCACGAGGCCCTTGAAGGTCGTGTCGGGGTCGTTCGAGGCGATGAGGCGGAGCGTGGGGTTGACGAAGGCGATACGTTCGATCTGCACGGGCTGGCCCTGCCTCGGGATGCCGGCGAAGGTGATCTCGAACGTGTCGCACTCGATCACGCGCGTGCCGTCGGGCGCGATGAAGGTGGTGTTCCGCATCCGCGCGGTCTTGAGGTCGACCAGGTCGAACTCGTCGAAGTCGATGGTGGGCACCAGATAGGTCTGTGCCGTGTCGCGGATGTACTGGGCGAGCCACGTGCTCGCGCCGACGTTCGCAAACAGCACGTAGCCCACGCCGAGCGCGGCGCTGATCGCGAGCAGCACGAGCACGACCAGCAGCATCAGAAGCTTCTTCATCGGCACTCTCCGTAGCGGGGGACTCTCCGGCCATGGAACAGTAGCGGCCTCGGCCCGTGCTCGACGACTGCGTCGTCGGCGCTTGATTTGGCTGCGATTTCGGTGTTTCCGGGTAGCGGGGTCTGGAGGATGCCGCGGGCATTCGAAGGCCACGTGACGCAGGGGGATCGTGGCCTTCGCTCCCGCTCAGACCACGGCACCCGTGGTGAATGTGATTCCGTACCGAGCTCTAGCCTGGTGGACTCGGTTCCACAGAATTGAGTCTCGATCGCGCGATCGAGACGGCGTCCGGCGCGAGGTCGCACCCGATCACATCTCGACCGAGGCGGGCTGCGGCGACAAGCGTGGTCCCGCTCCCGCAGCACGGGTCGAGCACCGTGCCATCTGGCCGGCAGCAGGCACCGATGAGCACCTGGAGCAGCGCGAGCGGTTTCTGTGTCGGCCACCCGGTGCGCTCGGCCGCCATGTTGTTGATCGCTGGGATGTCGAGCACATCGGTCGCTTTCTTCAGCTCGCCCTTCATCCGGTTGGAGGTCGCCGGCACCATCGGTGGGTCGAAGAAGTAGCCGTCCGGCGAGCCCGCTGCGAAGAACAGGATGTCGTCGTGCTTGCGGGCGAATCGTCGCGGCGAGCTGCCGCCGAGGCCGTACGCCCAGATGAGATGATTGACGAAGCAGGCCTCGCCGAACATCTCGCCGAGCACCACGCGGACGTGGTGCGCGGTTCGCCAGTCGACGTGGATGAGCACGGAGGCAGTCGGCGCGAGCGCGGGGCGGGTGGCGTCGAGGCGTTCGCGGAGCCAGGCGACCCACGCTGCCGTGGATGGCCACCGGTCGTCGAACGCCCCTGCCCCCGATGCCTGCCGCGCACCGGTGTTGAACGGCGGGTCCGCGTAGAGCAGATCGATCGAGCCGGGTTGGAGCGTGCGCACGAAGTCGAGCCAATCGGCCTGTTCGATGCGGGGAGACATGGGCCCAGCGTATTGGCCGAGCACCCTCGGCTCACACCGATTCTCAACGGCGTACACTCCGTACGTCCGATACCACCACATCCATCGCCCAGACACGGAGGTTGCTCGTGGCGAAATCGACCAGCACCACGCGCGGAGCGCGCAAGGCCGGCAAGAAGCGCAGCGGCACGGCCCGCCGCGAACGCGGACTCTCCCTGGCGGCCAAGGCCGACCGGCACGTCTGCTATCAGCAGTCGGTCCAGTGCGTTGAAGCGGAGATCGACTTCGTCGACGAGACCTTCAAGGACCTGCGTGGCCGCCGGCTCAAGCAGCTCCGCGAGGACTTCGGCGGCACCGGCAACACCTCGTGCGAGTGGGTCCGCCGGCACACCAAGGCCGAGGCCATCGTCGTCGATCTCGACTCCGACCCGCTCGAGTGGGGCCGTGAGCACAACATCGGCGCCCTCAAGCCGGGGCAGCGGAAGCGGATCAAGCTCGTCCAGGCCGACGTGCGCGATGTCACCACACCGAAGGTCGACGCGGTGCTCGCCATGAACTTCTCGTGGATGATCTTCAAGCACCGGGACATGCTGCGGACGTACTTCGAGCGTGTCCGGCAGTCGCTCGTGAAAGACGGCGTGCTCTTCATGGATGCCTACGGCGGGTACGAGTCGTTCAAGGAGATCCGCGACAAGCGCACCATCAACAAGGACCTCACCTATGTGTGGGATCAGCACCGGTACGACCCGATCACCGGCGAGATGGATTGCTTCATTCATTTCCATTTCCGCGACGGGTCGAAGCTGAACAAGGCGTTCGAGTACTCGTGGCGGTTGTGGACCCTTCCCGAGCTGCGCGAGATCCTCGACGAGGCGGGCTTCCGTCGGTCGACGGTGTACTGGGAGGGGACCGACGAGGACACCGGCGAGGGCAACGGCGAGTACGAGCCGGCGGAGCACGGCGATGCCGACCCGGCGTGGGTGAGCTACGTCGTCGCAGAGAAGTAGGGCGGACCACCGGTGTCGGGCCCACCCGTTCCGGCCCGGCGCGGGTTGGTTCGCTCGGGTGGACGGGTCGTGCGGGCGGGGCGTTCCTGTTGTTTTCAGTTTATTCTGAAAGTTCTGGCATAGAGACGGTGTTGAACCTATTCTCTGTGTAGAGCATGACACGCCTTCAGCCCATCCCGGTTGCCCTCGACTCGCTCGAGCCGGTCCTCGCCGAAGCGCTCTCCACCGTGGTGGATCGCGTGGCGGCCCACCTGCGGAGCGGAGAGCCGTCGGTTGACGAGTTGGTCGATCACGCGACGCGGTATCACGGCAAGCTCCTTCGTCCTGCTCTGGTGCTGTTGAGCGGCCTCGCTGCCCACCCGCGGGCCCGGGAGACCGCGGATGCAGGTGCGCTGCTCGGCGATGAGCATCTCACTGTCGCTGCGGTGCTCGAGATGATCCACCTGGCCACGCTCGTGCATGACGATGTGCTTGATGACGCCGATGTCCGCCGCGGGTCGCCCACGATCCACCGTGTGAGCGGCACCGAGCGGGCGGTCATCCTCGGCGACTACCTATTTGCCCGCAGCTATCACCTGTGCTCGACGCTCGACGATCAGCGCGTCGCCCTCCGTGTCGGCGAGATCAGCTCGATCGTGTGCCGGGGCGAGATGCTTCAACTCACCAACGCTGGCAACGCCGAGCTCGACGAGGACACCTACCTCCGCATCATCGACGGCAAGACCGGCGCCCTGATCGCGGCGGCGTGCGAGCTCGGGGCTCATGTGAGCGGCGCCGACCCGGAGATCTGCCACCGCATGCTGCGGTTCGGCGAGCTGGTCGGGCGGGCCTTCCAGATTCAGGACGACCTGCTGGACCTCACCGGCGACGAGCAGACAGTGGGCAAGTCCACCGGGCGCGATATCGAGACCGGCAAGCTCACGCTGCCGCTCATCCACTACCTGCGGTCGAGCGGCCACGCCGACCCGCACGTGGATGTCCGCGATCTTGTGCATCGTCAGGTGCATCTCAACGGCGAGCGAGTGCCGCTGCTCCGCGAGCTGGAGCGGGCCGGCTCACTCGACTACGCCCACCGGTGCGCTCACCGACTCGCGGCCGACGCGGCGGCGCTCCTCGAGCGGCTTCCGGAGACACCGGCGTCGCAGGCGCTGGCAGCGATGGCGGATGCCGCGGTTCGTCGCACCCGGTAGAACCTCTCGTCCATGTGGCTCGTGTTGCGTTGCGGCGCACGGCCGAGTCTGATGCGTGGATGGAGATCGTTCGACATCGTGACGAGCTGCGACAGCACTGGGGCGGGGTTCTTGTCCCGACGATGGGTGCGCTGCACGAAGGCCATCTCTCGCTCATCGATAGGGCGCGCGAGAGCGGTTATGCGCCGGTGATGGTGTCGGTGTTCGTGAACCCGGCGCAGTTCAACGACCCTGAGGACCTGCGCCGGTATCCGCGTGATCCGGAGCGCGATGCCGCGATGTGCGGCGAGCGCGGGGCGGATGTGGTGTACATCCCGGGGTCGGCGGAGGACGTGTACCCCGAGGGTGTCGATGCCCCGTTCTCGGGTGCGCTCCCGCCGGTGGCGACCCAGCCGGGCCTCGAAGACGCGTACCGGCCCGGCCACTTTGCCGGTGTGTGTCGCGTTGGCACGCGGCTCTTCGAGCTGGCGCGCCCTGCGGCGGCGACCTTCGGCGAGAAGGACTGGCAGCAGTACCAGACGGCTCGTCAGCTGATCGCAGCGGAGCGCCTGCCGGTGCAGATCATCCCCGGGCCGACGGTGCGTGAGCCGCACGGGCTCGCGATGAGTTCCAGAAATGAGCTTCTCTCGAAAGACGGGCGGGCGCACGCGGGCCAGATCAAGGCCGCGATGGACGCAGCGAACGAGGTCGGCCACCCCGCGACCGCGGAGCGTCTGGGGCGAGATCGCCTCCAGGATGCCGGGTTCGACGTCGAGTACTTCGTGGTGCGCGATGCGGAGACGCTGCTCGCGCCCGAGCCGGGTCGGGCGATGCGCGTGCTTGTGGCGGCGGTACTCGAGGGGATCCGCCTGATCGACAACGACACGTTCGGCGACTGAGACGCGGTGGCATCAGAGAGCGGTGTGAGCACCTGTCGGCCGACTGCGGCGCTCTTCAGGGCCATTCGGCGCGGGCGTTTGGATCTACTAACATATGGGTTCTCACCCCATCCGCTGGAGGCAGCCGTGCATCGCACGCCCGTCCATCCGTTCCATCTCGAGCACGGCGCCAAGATGGTCGACTTCGCCGGCTGGGAGATGCCCCTGACCTACCGCATCGAGCTCGAGGAGGGCGGTGCCTACGGCGGGGTGCATGCCGAGCACAAGCAGGTCCGCGAGAGCGGGGGGTTCTTCGACGTCTCGCACATGGGCCGGGTGTCGATCAAGGGCCGGCACGCCCGCCGGTTGGTCGAGAAGCTCGTCTCGCGCCGCATCAGCGACATGGAGCCCAAGCAGTGCCGGTACGCGTTGGTGCTGAATCAAGACGGCGGTGTGAAGGACGATGTCCTGGTGTATCGCCTCGCGGACGATGATTTCCTGCTGGTCGTGAACGCGGCGAACCGCGAGAAGCTGCTCGGCCACTTCGAGGTGGTGAAAGAGTCGATCGATGGCGCCGTGGTCAAGATCGAGGACCGCACGTTCAAGACGGCGATGGTTGCGATCCAGGGGCCGAACGTGATGGAAGTCGTCTCCAAGTTCAGCAAGGAGATCCCGTCGCTCAAGCGGTACCGGTTCACCGAGAAGAACCTGTTCGTGATGAAGCTGATCGTCTCGCGGACGGGGTACACCGGGGAGGACGGTGTCGAGGTGATCCTGCCCGCGGGCAGCGTGAAGATGGCCCTGAATCTGTTGATGAAGGATCTTGGCAAGCCGGGCGAGGCCACGGTCAAGCCGGCGGGGCTTGGTGCCCGCGACACGCTGCGGCTCGAAGCGGGCATGGCGCTCTACGGCCACGAGCTCGGCGAAGACATCCCGGCGCTTGCCAGCGGGCTCGGGTTCGCGATGACCATCGACAAGGACGAGGATGAGCGCGGCGAGCCCTACGTCGGCATGGAGGCGGTGAAGCGACTGCGCGACGCCGGCGGCCCCGAGCGCACGCTCGTCGGCCTGTTCGTCGAAGGCAAGCGCACGGCGCGCCCGCACTGCCCCGTTGTGACCACCGCCGGCGACGAGATCGGTGAGGTCACGAGCGGGTGCGTGAGCCCGACACTCGAGCGGTGCATCGCCATGGCGTACGTACATCGCGATCACGCAGCGGAAGGGACAGCGCTCCGCGTGCGCACAGAGAAGGGCGAACTCGAGGCAGCGATCGCGCCGATGCCGTTCTACAAACCGGGGAAGTAGGCCGGTTGGGGTCAAAGACATCGAGCTGGCGTAGACTTCCATCATGTTGCCCGACGCGTTGAACGAAGAACTCTCGCGCGAGCCGTTTCAACCGGTGCGGCTGCACCTCTCCGACTGCCAGGCGGTGCTGATCACCAATCCGGGTCTCTGCTACATCAACCGCGGTTCGGTCTACATCGCGCGCACCGATCGGCCGAACAGTCGGATCGCGCAGGACATGGACCTGATTTCGCTGCGGCACATCATCCGGGTCGAACAGGTTGATGCGGGCAAGGGTGGCGACGCTGCCTCGGCAGCGTGATCAGCTACGGGGTATTGCCGATCAACTCGTTGAGCACAGGTTCCGGTGCGGCGCTGCGTAGCACGGCGTCCTGTGTCCAGTCGGGCACCGCTTGATATTCGATCTGCGGCGCGTGCAGGCGCTCGTACCCTGCGGCCGACCACACCCAGAGGTTGTCTTCGCGGTCCCAGCAGAAGAACCAGTCGCCCGGCTCGGCGTCTGGCCCGGCATCCGGCGAGGTGTCGAGTGCCGGGTCGAACCCGCCGTCGAGCACGCGTCGGGCCGCGGCGTCGGTCGTCGTGATCGAGTACCGCACCTCGCCCTGGGCGTTGAGCACCACGGTCAGCTTGAATCGGCCATCGAGCGAGTCGTGCCGGCCGTCCGAGCGGATCAACGTGGGCGCTCGGAGTTCGTGCGGGCGGATCCCCGCGACCTCGGCCTGTGATTGCTGCACCCGCTTCATCGCGGCGGCGGTCATCGCCACGGCGACCGCCATGGCGAGCAGGCCCATGAAGCCGAGCAGCACGCCGAGCCACAGGATCGTGCTGGGGCGGACCTTGCGAAGGGCCGAGGTGTCGCGTGTCGGGATGCCGGGGCGCGGCGTGGGCGAATCGGTCATGCCGCGACAGTAGGGCGGGTGAGCAGAGGTGTGGAGGGGATTCGCTCAGCCGACGCGACGGGCTGCGACCGCGGGCTCACGCGTCCGGCCGCGACGGGGCTGATCGTCCTCGGCCTCGGCGGCTCGGGCAGCGGCGTTGCGGAAGAACCGGCTCGGGCGATCGTCCTTGAGCCGCTGATTGAGCTTGCGGAGGGCCTCGACCTCGATCTGCCGCACTCGCTCGCGGGTCAGGCCGATGGTCTCGCCGATCTGCTTGAGCGTCAGTGCCTCTTGACCGTCGAGGCCGAACCGCAGGCGGAGCACGCGGGCCTCGCGCTCGTCGATGGCGTCGAGCAGGCGGTAGACCGTGTCCATCTCGTCGGACCGGAAGACGGTGCTCTCGGGCAGCACGGCGTCGGAGTCGGCGATGAGCTCGCCCGGGTTGATGGGCTCGCCATCGCCGTCGGTGGGGCCCTGCGTTGCGGCCCGCGTGGCGCGGGAGGCGTCCATGATCACGCGGATCTTCTTGGGCGGCAGGTTCATGATCTTGGCCAGCTCACCGGTGCTAGGCGGGCGGCCGTGCTCGTCCTCGAAGCGTGCCGAGGCCTGCTTCCACTTGGCGATGAGCTCGACCATGTACGCCGGCACGTGGATCGGCGGGCCCGCGTTGATGAGCGACCGCTTGATGGCTTGCTTGATCCACCACGAGGCGTAGGTGCTGAACCGAGCGCCCTGCGCGGGGTCGAAGCCCTCGACCGCGCGGATCAGGCCGATGTTGCCCTCTTCGATCAGGTCGATGAGGGTCAGGCCGCGGTTGGTGTAGTGCTTGGCGATCGAGACCACGAGGCGGAGGTTCGCGCGGATGAGCCGGTCGCGAGCCGAGGGGCAGCAATCATTGATGACCTTCCAGCCAAGGAGGCGCTCCTCCTCGGCTTTGAGAAGGTCCACCTCGTTGATCTGCCGTAGATAGAGCTGAAGGTCAGATTCCAGCTCGATGCGCGCCATTCACTGTCCTCTCTACGCCACACGCGCGAGCGGGTCCATGCTAGTCGATCCACCCAACCGAATCGGCTCGCAGGCTCCAAGACTGAACGACCCCGACTCTCCAGTCGGCGCGACTCCACCTCCTGGATGCTACGCCGACCGTTGGCCCGCTGCAATGGTCCGATGATCTGTCGTTGCTGGGCCAACGCCGGCACCTGGGGTGGGCTTGCGAGGCTCTCCGGTGGTTCTGGTCCCTCGCACGAGCGGTCCGCCGCGGCTATACCTCCCCGGAGTCATGAACCTCGACCTCTCCAGCCTGCTCGCGGACTGGCCGTACGAGCCCGGTCAGATCAATGTTCGGTTGATCCAGGGCCAGGACGGCGAGCCCAAGCTCCAGATGCGGGTTGACCTGGGCATCCTTCAGATGGAGCTGGGCGGGCGTCCCGATGGGCACCGTCCCAACGGGTACGAGAGCCTGCTCGATTACTTCGAGGATGTCGTTGCCGATTCGCCGGGCGAGAACCGTCAGCCGGAAGAATTTGCCGATCAGGCCGGTGAGGACGCCCGATATCTTTCACCAGACGATTGCCGCCTCCTCCGAGAGGAGGCCCTGCAGTACTACCACCGGTACATCGCGCTGCTCGTGCTGGGTGACTACGAGGGGGTCCTGCGCGACACGACCCGGAACATGCGGGCGCTCGATCTGTGCCGCGACTACGCCGAGGACGAGGAGGACCGCGTGGTGCTCGAGCAGTTCCGCCCGTACATCACGATGATGCGCGCCCGCGCGGTCGCCTCGCAGGCGATCAGCGAGCAGGAGCCCAAGGCCGCCATCCTGGCGATCGATGAGGGGCTCGACGAGCTCCGTCGCGTGTACGAGCTGCTCGGCGATGAGATGGCCTTCGAGCAGTCGAGCGAGGCTGCATTGCTCCGGGGCATGCGGGATGAACTCAGCAACAAGCTGCCCGCCTCGCAGCTCTCTGAGCTGCGCGAGCGCCTCCAGGCGGCCCTGCAGCAGGAGAATTACGAGCTCGCAGCGATCCTGCGCGACGAGCTCAAGATGATGCGCGACGACACGCCGAAGGGCGGGGCCTGAGCGCGGGCCACGCGCATCATCGAGTTCCGTCGCCCGGTGGTGGGAGCGTCTCGCTCGCACGAACACTCACTCACACGCTCGACATTCGGCCGCGGGAGCGGGATGTGCTCCTACCACCGCGTTTACGACACTCGATGATGCACGATCCGCGGCGATGCGTGCGTCTCAGTCCGGCGCGTCGCCGCCGATGCTCGTACCGAAGTTCACCAGCACATCGAGGAAGTCGAATTCGTCCACATCGCCGTCGCCGTCGGTGTCGCCGTCGAACACGGTGGCGCCATCGGGTGTGCCGAAATGAACCAGCAGTGTGATGAAGTCCGTCGCATCGACCGCACCGTCGCAGTTGGTATCGCCGGCCGGCACCTGTGATCCGCACCCTGTGGCCTCAAACTCCAGGGAGAAATCGAGTTCCGTGCTCCCTTCGGCGAAGTCGTCCGGAGCCCGCGTCAGCACGAGCGCACGCCCGGCGAGTTCGTAGACGCCCGGCTGGAGCACACCCTCGAACGTATCGGTGAGTTCGCCGGTCGTGCATCCTTCCGGGCGTGGCTCGGTGAAGCAGAGGTTGCCGGTCGCGGCAAGGCGAGTCGAGCGGGTGACATCGAATAGCTGCGATTCACCGAAGGTGATATCGAGCGAGGTGGGGAAGTTATTCGGAGTGGTCTCGCGTCGGCGCACGGTGGCAAAGGGCCGCTCGGGATCGAAGGAGCCGTTCGCCGAGAAGACCACCTCGATCGGATGCGGCACATCGATCGTTGTGAGGAACTCCGCGCGCACGTTGGCGAGTAGCACACTCGCGGGGTCCGCGTCTTGAGAAGAGTGCACGGTGTACGTGACGAACCCTCCCGCTGTGATGGTCTGCGGCCGAATGTTTCCTCGTGTGAACGCAAGCCCGGATTCGAACACGCCGACACGATCGGGTGTGTTGTTGCTCGCGAGTGTCCGGAAGCTCCACCGGCGAAACGCGTTCGATGCGCCGGTCGTCTCCTCCCTTTGAAACGGCTCGAAATCATCCGGTACATCCGCGGAGCCATCCACGCGCACGCCCGTCGAGCCCTCGGCCGAGATCACGGTGTACTGTCCGAGTGCGACCGGCGCGGCGCACATCGCGGCCGACACCGCCAAAAGTCTACGAGTCATCATCGCTGTCTCACTTTGTTGCGCGCCCCCCGGCGCTTGTGATCATCAAACCCAACCGATACCCCAGTATCAACGATCGATGCACGAATGCAAGGACATTCTCAATTGAATGGCTCGCGGTGTGCCAGGCAGCGCAGCGTACAGTGCGGTCCGATGCACGAGCCAGTTCACGTCATCATCCCAACGCATCTCCCGCGCTACCTCGAGTTCGTGCTCGTCGGGCTTGCGCGGCAAACGGTTGCGCCGGCCACGATCATCGTGACGTGCGACACGGATGACCCTGCGATCGGGGAATGCCTTGCCGAGTGGGTGCCACGATGCGGCCTGGAGGTACACTGGGTCCGGCGGCCGCCCGTTGTATTCGAAGGTTCCAAACGCGAGCGATTGTGCCAGGTGCGCAACAACGGTGTGCGCTACCTCGCGCAGGCACTCGGCAGAACCGATGGCCGCATCCTTGTTCTCGACGGCGACACACTCGCGTCCGACACCTGCGTCGAACACCACGCGGCCACTCCAGAAGACCTCGTCTATCCCTATCGCATCAACCTCACGCAGCAGCGGACCGAGTCGCTCGACGCTGCGAGCCTGCTCGCGGGCGACCAGACACTCGAGCCCACACACGACGACCGCATTGAACTGGTTCGCCGGGATCGGCGTTACCGAAAGCACCTGGTGCTTCGCCGGTTCGGGCTTGTCGAGCGGCACAAGCCCAAGCTCTTAGGTGGCCACTTCTCTGTGCGCACGGCGTTGTACCTCGAGCTCAACGGGTTCGATGAGCTATATGAGGGGTGGGGCTTCAAGGACGATGAGTTCGCTGAGCGTGCGGCGCGGCGCGGGCACGTCTGCACCGGTGGCCGGCCGGCAAGCGTTCGCGTGGCAGTCGCGGACATCCTTGCGTGGCACCTGTGGCACCCGACGCGGCAGTCCCCCGGACGGATGGCCGAGCTGCCCACGTATCAGCGGTTCCGGACCCGCGGTCGTCTGCCGAGGGTGTGCGGACACGGTGTCGAGCATCCGCTTGCGCAATCGGCACCGGTTGGATCTGCGATTGGCGAGCCAATCCACGGGGTTTCGATCGGATCACCCCCTGGTATCCCGAATCTCCCGCTGGAAAAAGGATGAAATCGTGGGCTAGATCTGGTCGACTCAGCTTGGAATCCTTCTAAGAATCATGGCACCGGACGGGCGTTGATCGCATCGACGCCCGCTGGTCACCGAACCGTGCGGGAGGATCCGCACCGCATCTCGATGGAGGTTCCGAACCGATGGCCTTGAATCTTCCCGTGTATCTGGACCATGCCGCGACGACGCCCTGTGATCCGCGCGTGGTGGACGCGATGCTGCCGTACTTCACCGAGAAGTTCGGCAACCCCGGTTCGCGGAACCATCGCTTCGGGTGGGATGCGGAGGCCGCGGTCGATCAGGCGCGCGAGCAGGCCGCGTCGCTGATCGGGGCGTCGCCCAAGGAGGTGATCTTCACGAGCGGCTCGACCGAGGGCAACAACCTCGCGATCAAGGGCGCCGCGGAGATGTACGCCAAGAAGCCCGCCGGCGAGCGCAGCCGTGGGCACGTCATCACAGCGATGCACGAGCACAAGGCGACGCTCGATCCGTGCAAGCGGCTCGAGAAGAACGGCTTCGATGTCACCTACCTTCAGCCGGGCCCCGATGGCCTGATCACCCGCGCCATGGTGGAGGGCGCGCTCCGCGAGGACACGATCCTGGTGACGATCATGTGGGCGAACAACGAGCTCGGCACCATCAATGAGGTGCCGCAGATCGGTGCGCTCTGTCACGAGAAGGGCATCGTCTTTCACACCGACGCGACGCAGTGGGTCGGCAAGATGCCCACAGACGTCGAGGCCGACAACATCGATCTGTTGACCTGGTCGGGCCACAAGATCTACGGCCCGAAAGGCGTGGGAGGGCTCTACGTTCGCCGCCGGAAGCCGCGCGTCCGCGTGGTGGCGCAGAGCGAGGGCGGCGGGCAGGAGCGTGGGTTCCGCTCGGGCACGCTCAATGTCACGGGCATCGTCGGCTTCGGCGCCGCGTGCGAGCTGTGCGCCCAGGAGATGGACGACGACCGCGAGCGGCTCTTCGCGCTCCGCACCAGGCTCGAGAGGGGCCTGCAGAACGAGCTCGAGTACGTCGAGATCAACGGGCACGCCGAGAAGCGACTGCCGCACATGACCAACATGAGCTTCGGTTTTGTCGAGGGCGAGGGTCTGATGATGGCCATCAAGGACATCGCGTGCTCCTCCGGCTCGGCGTGCACGAGCGCGAGTCTCGAGCCCAGCTACGTGCTCAAGAGCCTCGGCATCGGCGATGATCTCGCGCACAGTTCGCTCCGCCTGAGCCTCGGGCGGATTACCACAGACGAGCAGATCGACTTCGCTGTCGAGAAGATCGCCTGGGCGGTGAACCATCTGCGGCACCTCTCGCCGCTGTACGACATGTTCAAGGAAGGCATCGACATCAACGCGATCGAGTGGCAGAGCCACTGATCTCGCGGCACGGATACCACACCACGACAACTCACCAAGGAAGCGAACCAGATGGCATACTCCGAGAAACTGATCGAGCACTATGAGAAGCCCCGGAACGTCGGCAGCTTCGGCACCACCAAGGACGTGAAGACCGACAAGAGCGTCGGCAACGGCGTGGTCGGCGCGCCCGAGTGCGGCGATGTGATGCAGCTGCAGATCAAGGTCGGCGACGATGGCAAGATCGAGGATGCCAAGTTCAAGACCTTCGGGTGCGGCTCGGCGATCGCCTCGAGCTCGCTCGCGACCGAGTGGCTCAAGGGCCGCACGCTCGACGAGGGGCTGGACATCAAGAACACCGACATCGTGGAGGAACTGAGCCTTCCGCCGGTGAAGATCCACTGCTCGGTGCTCGCTGAGGACGCGATCCGCACCGCAATCGCGGATTACAAGACCAAGAACGGCATCGAGGCGGAAGCAGAATCCC
This sequence comes from Planctomycetota bacterium, assembly GCA_038747915.1. Lineage (GTDB taxonomy): Bacteria > Planctomycetota > Phycisphaerae > Phycisphaerales > UBA1924 > JBCDAP01. The sequence goes on from JBCDJJ010000054.1 coordinate 23,311, forward strand.
ACGCCCACTGAGCGGCGGCGAACCGGGTGGCGACCCGCGGCGTGCGCACGCCGGGGTCACGCACCGGCATCGCATCCGTCGTCGCACCGGGGTTGGCCTGCGTGAGCATTGCGCTCGGCCTGCTCTACCTGGACGGTCGCCGGCGTGAGCGGGCATACCTGGAAGCGGTGATCCGAGGGGACGATCTCTCGGAGGCCGAATACGACGAACTGCTCGAGGCGTGGGGCAACCTCGCGTTGTTCGTGCCAAGTTTGGTGAGTGGGACGCCTGGAGTCGCCCTTCTTGGCTTTGGTGCGACGCTCGCGGTGTTCGAACTCCCAGCATTCCGCCGAAGAACGCCCATGTGAGGCAGATCCGAATAGATGCCTGATGCCGTCGGGTTGGAGCGGTAGAATCCCGTAGGACACATCGAACGAAAAGAACGAACGGTACGACCAGCGACGCAGGAGCCAGCATGACCACCATCGACACCACAGCACCCACCACGGGCACCGAGACCGATGCCGCCCCCGTGATCCTCACCGAGACCGCGGCCCGCGAGATCAACACGATCATCGAGCAGCAGGACCTCGACCGCGGCACCATCCATCTCCGCGTCGGTGTGAAGGGCGGCGGGTGCTCGGGCTTCAGCTACGTGCTCGATCTCACCGAGTCGGTGAAGGACACCGACGAGCAGTTCGAGCAGCACGGCATCCGCGTGGTGTGCGATCCCAAGAGCCTGCTGTACCTCGGCGGCACGACGATCGACTTCAAGGACGAGATCATGGGGCGCGGGTTCGTGTTCCAGAACCCGAACGCGAACACGAGCTGCGGGTGCGGGTCGAGTTTCTCGGTGTGAGTCGAGCCCGACGAGGGCTGCGTACGTTACACGCGAAACCGGCGTATTAGAGCAGACCAAGTCAACTCGTCTTGCCAGTCTCAGCGGTGGATCGACCGACTCCGGGACTTGCGTGCCAC
>JBCDJJ010000055.1:0-24122 GCA_038747915.1 Planctomycetota bacterium
ACCACCGGGATGGCAGACATGTCGGGGTCGCCCCGCATGTCGCGGAGCACATCGTGGCCGTTCTTGCGAGGGATGTTGAGATCGAGCAACACGATGTCGGGCACATCCGCATCGACATACTCGCCCTCGTTGCGGAGGTACCGCAGCGCCTCCTCGCCGTTGCTGACTCGCGAAAAGGAACTCTTGGACGGATTCGACATAAGGGCGAAGGCGACGAAATCCACAAAGTCGTCGTCGTCGTCGACCACGAGCAAGCTCAACGAGGTGAGCTTTGCGTTGACCATCATCATGGTGTGGTTCCTGACATGGGTGTGTGGTTTCCGATCGCTGATCTACACCTTGAAACAATACGTACGGACTTGGACTCAGCCAAGCTGCGGAAAGTGTGCGCGGATGCATGGGTAAGACCTAGCCCCTGAACAGGTGTACAACGCCGTACACCGACCACGCACCACGAGGAAATGCACAATCAGTACATCGACCGAGCGGAGCACCATGGGCCACGGAATCGAGACACCACCGAACGTTGTGTTGGTCATTGCGGACGATCTGACCTATGGCGATCTCGGGTGCTACGGGAATACGTGGTCACGCACGCCGCATCTGGACGGGCTGCACGGCTCATCGACGCGTCTGGAGCGGTACTGCTCTGGGCCTCTCTGCACGCCCGCGCGCGCCTCGCTCATGACCGGGCGATACCCCTTTCGGACGCGCGCGATTGATACGTACTGCGGGCGTTCGATGGTGGACCCGGACGAGGTCACGCTCGCGCAGGTGCTGCAGAACGCGGGGTACGCGACGTGCCTGTCGGGCAAGTGGCACCTGGGGGATTGCCACCCGATGCGGCCGATCGACCTCGGCTTCGACGAGTCCCTGATGCACAACGGGGGCGGGCTTCACCAGCCCAACAACCCCTGGCACTGGGACGACCCGCCGGGCGACGGATATGTCGACCCGATGCTGTCTCGCAACGGCGTGTTCGAGCGGGTGCGCGGCTACTGCACGGACATCTTCGCCGAGCACACCATCGGGTTCATCGAAGCCCACCGCGATCGACCGTTCTTCACATACTTGGCCACCAACGCGCCGCACACGCCGTGTGTGTGCCCGGACGAGTGGGCCGATCGGTACAGGGAGCTCGGGTTCGACGACGACACCGCCCAGCTCTACGGCATGGTCGACAACCTGGACCACAACGTCGGCCGGGTGCTGGAGACGCTCGAACGGCTCGACCTGGCCGATCAGACGATCGTGATTTTTACCTCCGACCACGGCGCGCAGCCGGTGAGCCACCGACTCCCACCCGGCCACCCCAACCGGCTGCGGTTCAACGCCGGGCTCCGCGGGGGCAAGGGCACGATGTACGACGGCGGCATCCGCACGCCCTGCTTCTGGAGGTGGCCGGGGCGGTTCGCACCGGGCCGGGCGGTGACGCGCGTGGCCAACCCCATCGACTACCTGCCCACGGTGGCCAGCGCCTGCGGCGCCGCGGTGCCGACCGACCGGGTGATCGACGGGGTCGACCTGATACCGGTGCTCGACGGCTCGGTCAGTGAAGCCGAGTGGCCCGAGCGGGTGTGCTTCATGCACTGGCACCGGGGGGATGAGCCGGTACGCGGGCGGAACGCCGCAGTGGTTGGCGACCGATGGAAGTGGTACCGCCCGCGGGAGGACGCCCCACCGGAGCTGTACGACACCGCAGCAGATCCGGGCGAGTCGCGAGACCTCGCACCGGAGGAGGCGGGGCGCGTCGCCGCGATGGGCGACCTCTACGACGCGTGGTTCGACGAGGTGTGCCGCACGCGGCCGGACAACTTCGCACCGCCGCGGATCCGGATCGGCACGCCCCACGAGCCGCGAACGATGTTGAGCCGGACGGATTGGCGCGTGGAGGGCGAGGACGGGTGGAGCGATGCCCACGCAGGGCGGTGGCATGTGACCTTCGCGACCGAGGGGACCTACTCGGCCGAGGTGCTCTTCACGCCCGGCCCGAGTGCCGGGCGGGTTCGGCTGACGATCGGGAGCGCCACGTTCGAGTCGGAGGCCCCGGGCGGGTGCTCGTCGGTGGTGTTCGAAGGGCTGGCGGTCGCGGCCGGCGATGCGAAGATCGGCGCGGAGGTCGAGCGCGAGGAGGAGCGTCTCTCGGCGCGGCTTGTGGCGATCGAGCGGGACGCGTGATGGGGCTGGGAGGGGGTGCGTGGGTTTGCCGGGTGGAAGTGTGGTGAGTAGGCTGATTCGTTCGCAGCTTCGTCAATACCACGTCTACCGAGGAGCCCGAGATGTCCACCGAGACCGCCGACCAGCCGCAGGCCCAGCAGCAGCAGATGCAGGTCCGCATCGACCAGTCGAAGATGGAGACCGGGTACGCCAACACCGTGCGCACCTCGACCACCGCGGACGAGATCGTGCTCGACTTCGGCCTCAACATCCCCCAGCAGACCCGAGAGGGTCAGCCCGTGATGAACTTCGAGGTGGGCAACCGCATCGTGCTCAACTGGTCCACCGCCAAGCGCCTGCTCGGCACCCTGCATCAGGCGGTATCGGCCTACGAGGCGCACTTCGGCGAGATCCCGACCGGGCCCAAGCAGCCGATCAACCCGCCCCAGCAGGGCTGAGCTGAGACGGAGAGGCAACAGTCTCTTCGGTCGTGCGCACACGAGCGTGCGCTTCGCGACAAAACCCACGTTTATCACCACATTGTGCGAGACGTGATGTTGCCGCTCCTGTGCTACGAGCTATGTTGCGTGTGCATGTGGCTTGATCACATGCCTGCCTGTTGGTCTGTCTCTTGAGGGGAGAAGATCGGTGGGTCGTGCAATCGTGAAGGAAGACACGTCTCAATCTGTCGACACCCTGGTGTGCGCGATGCGCTGAGCACCGGCATGCCGTCGGCTCAAATCGAGGGGAATCGGAGTGACTCTTCAGCATGGTGTTTCGGTGGCCGCGCTCGCGGTGTGCGCTGGCCTTGGGCACGCGTCGACCGCGTCGTTCACAGCGGATCTCGGCACGGTGGCAGCGAGCCGCTTCTCCGTGGTCACCATCGATACGAGCGCCCTCGATGCGAATACCGACTATGTGGCCTATCGCGTGAGCGCGGATTGGTCACTGGTGCTCAGGCAGGCGAGTTCGGACTTCACCTCGATCGTCTTCGGCGACCCCGAAACGGGCGATCCGATCTCGGAGCCGACGTTCGCGATCAACGGCCGAGACGATCTCGATCCCGTCGAGAACCTGACGTTCGTCGGCGAGTTCGACGCCAGCCCCTCGGAGTTCTTCGAGGTCGATTTCGCGGTGACGAGCAACATCTTCCGCGCCTTCATCGAGCTGGCCGACATCAGGGTCGAGTGGTTCACGCCCGATGATCTCACCGTGACCGGCGTGCTGGACCCTGGCGTGCTCGCTCCCAATGCGCCGACCTCGAATGTCATCGATCTCGGGGTGGTCGGCGAAGAAGGCGACACCCCCACCTTCGACACCTTCGGCTCGGGCTTCGACACCGAGCTCGCCCTCTTCGCGGCCGACGGCAGACTGATCGATTCGAACGACGACTCGGGCGACGACTTCCAGAGCCGCGTGTACGGCCATGAGATCGTCTTCGATGACGAGGGCACACCATCGCGCCTCGGCCTCGCCGCTGGGCAGTACTTCCTCGCGCTCGGCGAGTTCGATTCGGAGTTCGGCGATGGATTCTCGGCGGCCGGCGACACCATCTCGTCCCGCGACGATCCGTACTTGCTGAATCTCAACGGCGAGCTCGTCTCGTCGGGCCGGTTCGCCTTCCCGACCGACATTCAGTACTTCTCGTTCACGATCGTGCCCGCGCCGGGTGTGGGCGGTGTGCTCGTGGTCGGTGTGGGGTGCGGAGCTGGTCGTCGGCGCCGGTGAACCGTGGCGAATCGACGTCGCGGGCCTTAGTGGCCCTCGTAGACCACGCCGCTGGTCGCGTTCTCCCACACCTCGATCTTGGCGAGTTCGGGCAGATCGGGCTTGAGGCGGTCCCACAGCCAGACCGCGATGTGCTCGGTGGTCGGCTGGGCGAGGCCCTCGACCTCGTTGAGCATGCGGTGGTCGAGCTGATCGATCAGCGCCGAGGTCTTGGCCTTGATCTCGGCGAAGTCGACGACCCACCCGATGGGTTGGCGTATCTCGCCGTCGAGCCAAACCTTCAGGCGGTAGGTGTGGCCATGAATGCGCGCGCACTTGTGGCCCTCGGGGAGGTGGTCAAGCCGGTGGGCAGCGTCGAAGGTGAACTCGCGGAAAAGGAGCATGGCAGCGGCGTGAGGGGTGCAGACTCGATCTGCCTGACGATAGCCGCTTGATGCCCGGAGCGTCTGGACCTGTGCGGCGCGGTGGGCACACGGACTGGGACGTGGACGGGCGCGCGCACGAACACCGACAGAGTCGGTGTTCGTGCAGGTGGGGCAGGATTCCGGTGAACGTCCTGCTCGAGGCGGCTCAGGGGTTGACGGTGACCGTCACGGTCGCCCCGGCGCACTCGAATTCACCATCGGTGACGACGTACTGGAAGGTGTCGACCCCCGTGAAGCCGGCGTTCGGGGTGTACGTGATCGTGCCCGAAACATTAATGGCGGCCGCACCATTGATCGGATCGACGATGATCCGACCGGTTTCGAGCGGATCGCCGTCCTTGTCGAAATCATTGGCCAACACATCGATCTCGACCGGTGTGTCCACCGAGGTGGTCGCCGAGTCATCGTTGCACACGGGTGGATCGTTGACCGGTGTGACCGTGATCGTCACGGTGCATACATCGGTGAAGCAACCGTCGAAGACCTCGTACTCGAAGGTATCCGTGCCGTTGAAACAGTCGTCGGGAACATAGGTCGCCACACCGGATGGCGACAGCGTGACCGAACCGCTGGTGGGATCGCCGAAGATCGTGAAGCTCAGCGGATCGCCATCGGGATCGACGGAGCCGAACGCGAGGTTGATGTCGATGAACGTGTCTTCCGGTGTCGTAACCGAGATATCGGTACAGGTGGGTGGCGAGCCGGGACAGTTGACCGGCTCGAAGACGTCGCGGTCTGCACCCTCCTGCGCGCCGATCGCGCTCACAACACCCACGCCGGCGAGCAGCCCGAGCCCGCACACCGCAACGATCGCGCCCGATCCGGCTCTGACCGGATCACACAACATTCCAGAGAAGCCCATGGCCATCTCCTTTATAAGGATGTGATAAATGTGAAACGAATGACCATGGCACTATATCTCAGGACCGAGAAAACAAAAACGCTCGATCCGAGAATTATTACTTTTATCATATGCGCCGATTCACCGGGGAATTCCACAAATGAGTCGAGAACTGCCACAGAAACGCACGATTCGGTGGCCTTTCGGCGTACACAGATGTGATGGCGTGGATTGACGAATCACATATTATTATGTCTATCTATCCTGTCCCCATCGGACTAATGTGCAGGCACGCCCGAAACATCGAGTGTTCGAGCGATCGCCCACGGGAGAGTACCTATGCCCGGTGCCGGTGTGATTCCGGTATCAGCGAGTTGTTCTTGTTCGATAAGAAATGGGATCTATCGCAGCGAAACTGCGGCTCGGCGATGCGTTGTACGAACATGACGCGACACACCCGCGCCCCCGCCGTGTCGCCCGCCTGGGGGAGCGCCCGATGATCACGGAGCCAACGATGCGGCACTCTCCAGGCCTGATCGATGACTCGCGCTACCGCACCTGCCCCGTACCGTGGACCACGAAGCGTTGCGTCGTCAGTTCCTCCAACCCCATCGGACCATACGCGTGGATCTTGGTGGTACTAATGCCGATCTCAGCGCCGAGGCCGAGCTGGAAACCATCGTTGAAACGCGTCGACGCATTGACGAGGGTGCAGGAGCTGTCGACGGCGCTGCAGAATCGCTCGGCGGTGTCAGGATCTTGCGTGACGATGGTGTCGGTGTGGCCCGAGCTGTACTCGGCGAGGTGATCGAGGGCAGCGTCGAAGCTCTCCACGACCCGGGCAGCGAGGATGAGGTCGAGGTACTCGGTGCCCCAGTCGTCGTCGCTCGCGGGCGTGACCGGCTCGGCGCCGGCGCGCGCGCGCACACGCTCGTCGGCGCGAAGCTCGATGCCATCGGCACGGCAGCGTGCGACGAGCGCCGGCACAAATGCTCCGGCCACGCCCTCGTGGATGAGCACGCACTCCAGAGCATTACACGTCGCGGGCGCACTGGTCTTGCCCGTCGCGACGATCTCGAGGGCCATGTCGAGGTCGGCGGCCTTGTCGATGTAGGCGTGGCAGACGCCGTGGTAGTGCTGAATGGTCGGGATGGCAGAGTGCTCGGCGACGAAACGGATGAGCGGCTCGCCGCCGCGAGGGATCACGAGGTCGATCGAGTCCGCCAGCTGAAGCATCCGCTTGAGTTCCTCGCGGTCGGAGGAGATGAAGGCGGTGATCGCGGCCTCGGGCATACCGTGCGCGCGCAGCGCTTCGCGGGCGATCGCAGCGAGGCACCGGTTCGAACGGTCGGCCTCTTTGCCACCCTTGAGGATCGCGGCGTTCCCCGCTTTGAAGCACAGGGCGAACGCATCGATGGTCACGCCCGGCCGGGCCTCGTAGATCATGGCGATCACGCCGAGGGGCGTGCGGCGTTTGGTCACGCGCAGTCCGCTCGGCACGGTTGACTCACGGGTGATCTGGCCGATGGGGTCGGGCAGGTCGGCGATCTGGCGGACGCCGGCGGAGAGCTGATCGAGCGAGGTTTCGGTGAGCTTGAGGCGCTTGAGCTTGGGGCCTGGGAGCCCACCGGCCTCGCTCGCGGCCATGTCGGCATCATTGGCCTCGAGGATCTCCGCGCGGCGCGCGTCGACGCGGTCGGCGAGGTCGCGCAGCAGCGCGTTCTTCGCATCGGTCGAGAGCGTCGCCACGCGGCGCGAGGCGGCCTTGGCGTCGGCCGCTGCGGCGGCGATGTCGAAGGGGGCCGAGGAGGTGGTCGTCTCGATGGCGGTCATGACGGGTTCCTTTCGGCGGGCGGGTGTTCGCGCGGGCTCGCGCCGAGCACCAGCAGATCGTCGCGGTGGATCAGCTCGTCGGCGTAACGGTAGCCCAGTGCCTCTTCGATCGACGCGGCCGGCAGACCCGCGATGCGCCGAGCATCCGGCGCCGGGTAGGCGATGAGACCGCGTGCGATCTCGATGCCATCGGGCCCGACCACCGCGACCGCGGCGCCCTGCCCGAACTCCCCCTCGACCGCGGTCACCCCCTTGGGCAGCAGGCTCGCGCCGCGTTCGACCAGCGCGCGCGCGGCGCCCTCGTCGACGCGGATCGTGCCCCGCACCTTGGCCGAGAACCCGATCCAACTCTTGCGCGCGACGGGGCCGGCGTCGGCGACCGCTGGGAACCGGGTGCCCACTGGTTCGCCGCGGAGGGCTGCACCGACCGCCTCGGGGTCGTCCCCCGGGGCGATGACCGTATCGACGCCGTGGGTGACCGCGATCGCGGCAGCGTCGAGCTTGGTCGCCATGCCACCGATGCCGGTGCCGGATCGATCGTCGCGGACGAGGGCGCGGGCGGCATCGACATCGGCGATCTCGGCGACGACGGCGCCGGCAGCATCGAGCACGCCCGGCGCGACCGACAGCATGACCAGGCGATCGGCGGAGATCAGCACCGAGACCAGCGCCGACAGGCGATCGTTATCGCCCAGCCGCATCTCGTCGTGCGAGACCGAGTCGTTCTCGTTGATGATCGGCACGACGCCGCGCTCGAGGAGGGATTCGATGGTGCGGCGGGCGTTGAGGAATCGGGCGCGGTCGTCAAGGTCGTCCTCGGTGAGGAGGACCTGGGCGACGACTCGGTGGTGGGCCTCGAAAGCGTCGGCCCAGGCGCGGACGAGCCGCTGCTGACCGACCGCGGCGGCGGCCTGACGATCGACGATCGCGGCGGGCATGGCGGTGAGTCCGATCGGCTCGAGACCGCAGGCGACGGCTCCGGAGGAAACCAGGCAGACGGCATCGCCGGCGTCGAGGCGCTCCGCGATACCCGCGACGATGGCGCGCACACGGGCCGGATCAAGGCATGCACCGGGCGCGATGACCGCGCTGCCGACCTTGACGACAGTGATCGTGCGCGCGTCGGTGGGTAAACGAACATCGGTCACACGCAGAGCCTACACCCGGCGTGGCACGATCTCAGAACGTCAGCGGGCTGAACTCGGCGACGCGGCGGGCTTCGACCATCGCCCGCTCGGTGACGATGCGACGGTGCTCCGAGGTGCGCGTGTGCGGATGCGTGCTCGTGCGGCACGCCCGGAGTGTCGGCACGCACTGATAACTCATGGTGTGCTCGCGGCGTCTGATGCGGCGAGGGGTCACCATCAGTGCGTCCACCCGTTTGCTGCCAGGAGGCCGGCAGTCTGCTTGCGCGTCGCCTCGACCGATGCCCGGCGATCGGCGATCTCTCGGACCGCGGCTTCGAGCCGCTCCTTCTCGACCTTCAGACGAGCCATCTCGGACGCTTCGAGAAATCCAGCGATGTCCTCGGCCAGCTTCTGGATCTGCCCGATGCGCGCGGTCGCCTCACGGACGAACGCCTCGAGCCGGGCGGCCTCGGCATCGAGCCGGGCTTGCTTCGCCTGGGTCACAATGCTGTCGACCTCTTCCGCTAAACGGCGAATGGTCGCCTTGGTGCGCCCGCACAGCGTGGTGTTCGAGGTGGACGAGGGTGTCGGAACAGCTTTGATCTGAGACATCGTGCGACTCCTTGTCCGGCGCCATCTCGGCGATCAACGACTTGATCGAGTTACGGTGACTTCATCGGTATCGCGGGAGGCAGAGTCGCGGTGCTCGGGCGTGTGCTCGCGTCGGCCGTTGAGGCTGTGGTGGCTGTGGTGGGTATGGTGGCCACCACCTCGAAGTGGTGAATGGCTCACTGACGACCACAATGAACGTACGAGCCACCGGGCCTGAGCCCTTCACCGCCGCCGAACCACTGACCGCGCGCGCACACGGCTCGGGCGTGCCGGCCGTTCGCCCGGCTCGGGCGGGCGTTCGTTGCGTCTCAGGAACTCGGCCAGCCAGTTCAGCCGCGGCAGCGCGTGCTTGTAGAACATCATGTACGACTCGCACAGCACCGTCGGTTCGGGGATCTCGCCGCCCTGCTCGCGGTGCTTGGGGCACCCGCCGTGGCACAGCGGTTTGTACCGGCAGCTCACGCACTTGCCGGGCAGGTGCTGCTTGCGGACGGAGAAGGAGCCGAGGCGGCCTTCGTCGACACGGGCGAGCCACTGATCGTCGATGCCGGGGTCCTCGTCGGTGACGAAGCGTGCTGCGAAATCGTCGGCCGAGTCGATATCGCGGCCGGCGTGCTCGGCCCGTTTGGCCATGCCGGTGCCGTGGACGGTGAGGCCGACGCCCTGGGTGCCGTCGAGGTTGATGTCGTTGGCCCACGACCGGTCGCCGATCTGGGCGAGCTGCCAGCGCCGCTCGATGAAATGGTCGCACCCGAAGACCGAGCCGTCGTGCTCGACGGTGAGCTGATTGTGGCACGAGCCATCGAGGATGCAGAAGGGCATCGTGTCGAGCACGAGCTTGTTGAGCACCGCGTCGAAGATGCGGACCGAGATCTTGTGGCGGTGACGATCGAACCACCGATCGAACACGCGGCACAGGAAGGTGCCATAGTCCGCGGGGCTCGGTGAATACTCGGCCAGCTTGTTACGGCCAGGGCGGTCGGGGTCTTTCTCCCACTCGATGGCAGGGATGAACTGGAGCCAGGGCGTGCCCAGGCTCACCAGGTACTTCCAGATCTCATCGGGGTGGTGGACGTTGCGGTCGTTGAGCACGCAGAGCAGGTTGAACTCGACGTTGTTGGCCTTGAGCCGGTCGATGCCGGCTCGGACCTTGTCGGAACTGCCGTCGCCGCGGTTGGTCACGCGGTAGTGGTCGTGCAGCTCGGGCGGGCCGTCGATCGACGCGCCGACCAAGAACTGGTTCTCGCGGAGGAAGGTGCACCACTCGTCATCGAGCAGCGTGCAGTTGGTCTGGAGAGAGTTCGCGATCGTCTGATCGGGCCGGCGGTGCTTCTCTTGGAATTCAAGAGCGCGGCGGAAGAACGGCAGGCCCGCCAGCGTCGGCTCGCCCCCCTGCCAGACAACCATCACGTGCTGGTCGAAGTTGGGCAGCAGCGAGGCGAAGACGCTCTCGAGCGTCTTGAGACTCATTCTCTTTTCATGGCCGTCCCAGACGTCCTTTGTTGGCAGGTAATAGCAGTAGGTGCAGTCGAGATTGCAGAGCGCACCAACGGGCTTGACCATCACGGTTGTGCGGCTTGGTTGGAGAACCTGAAGCTCCATTGTGGGCGAGTGTAGGGCTACCAGCGGTGCGAGACCGGTGCGGTCACTCACTCGGGCACCCGACCGAGTAGAAGGCCTCGGAGACACCGTCGTCGAGGACGTCGATCACCTGTCGGTGGTGCCGAGTGACCAGAGGTCGGCGCCCACTTGGGTCGGTGTCACGCGCACCGATGATGAGGTCGTCGATGCCGTCGGTGTTGACGTCACCTGCCGCGGATACCAACTACCCACTTTCGTTGCTCATCTCAATGACATTCATCTCTTCCTCCTCAAGGTGGCTCTGAGTCACGACCACCCGCCTCGTGCCCCTCACTTCACGCCATGGCAGTCGAGCACCCCGCCGCACCGAGACCGTGCCAGCAAGCCGCCAATCACAGCCTCAAATTCCTGCGTTGCGCTCACCAGACACCCAACGCAGCTAGGTTATTGGCGCGTGGAGATCTTCCTCGCCATCGTGGCGGTCGCGGCCCTCGGCCTCGCCGCAACCAGTCAGCCCGCCTATCGCCTGCGCCGAAGCCGAGCGGTCGCCGGGCTGCTCAGCACGGGGTGGCCGGCGCTCGTCATCGGGCTCCTGCTCGGGCCGCACGTCAGCGGGCTCATCGACGAGTCGTCGCTCATCGATGCCACACCGCTCCTCATGATCGGTCTTGGGTGGATCGGTGTGATCGTCGGCCTGCAGCTGCGCCGCGAGGTGCTCGAAGCGCTGCCCCGGCGGATCGTGGGCTTCACGGTGATCGATGTCGTGATCACGGGGGTGGTGTTCGCCGTTGTGGCGTGGCTCGGCCTGCGGGCATGGACAGACGGTCAGCGGCCCGCTGAGCTCTGGGCGGGCATGGTGCTTATCGCCTCGACCGCGGTGGCGTGGTCGATGGAGACCCGCTCGGTCCGGCCGGCGGGTGAGTCGAACGCGGTGCAGCGGGCTTCACTCGCCATCCGTGCAGGCGGCGCGCTCGGGGCGGTTGCTGCCATCGCGGCGTTCGGCATCGGCGCTGCGCTCACGCGCCGGCTCGATGATGGCATCGTCCGGTTCGATGTGCCCGCTGCCGGCGTGCGCCTGGCGCTCACCGCGGTGCTTGCCATCGCCCTCGGCATCTTCGGGCGGTACTTCCTCCGTGTGGCGGGCAAGCAGCGGGAGCACGAGCTGGTCGTGTTCCTCGGGGTGGTGGTATTCGCCGCGGGTGTGAGCGCGCAGCTCGGGCTCTCACCGATGCTCGGGGCCATGCTGACCGGCGCGGTCATCGCCAATCTGGGCTCGACCGATCTCCGTGCCTTCGAGCGGTTCGTGCTGAAGGCCGAGCACACGGTGGCGGTGTTCTTCTCCGTGCTGGCGGGTGTGCTGCTCGAGCCTCGGATCGGCGCCGGTGGGCTCGCGCTGGTCGGCGCGATCGTCGCCGCGAGGCTCATCGTCAAACCGCTGGTCTCCCGCGCTGGGTACACCCTGGCGGAGGACGACGATGATGGCCCGGTCAGCGAGCGTCCCCAGCGCGGCCTGGTGGGGCTGCGTCTTGCGTGCGCGCGCCAGAGCCCGATCGCGGTGGCCCTCGCGGTCGGCCTGGTGCTGGCGGAGCCATCGGCGTTCAACCAGAAGCTGCTCGCGGTGGTGGCGTTCGCCGGGCTGGCGTGCGAGCTGTTGGTGCTCGGCGTGGCGGCGGCCGAGCGGATCACGACGGGCGACGAGATGGAGGAGACCGCGTCGGCATGAGCACATCCCTCCGTCTCATCCTGCCGTGCATCGCGCTGGTGCTGTTCGCGCTCGCTGCGGACCTCGTGGCCTCGGTGGTCGGCCCGCCCGACCCCGCGACCGCCACGACACCCGCACTCGTCGATGCGGAGCGCGAGCCTTTCGCGGCCCAGCCTGAGGCGCTGCTCTCGGTCGGCACGGGCTTCGGCGTGCTGCTGCTCGGCGCGTGGCTCCTCGGCAAGTTTGCCGCGCAGCTCGGGCTCAGCAAGATCACCGGCTTCCTCGTGTTCGGCATCCTGGTCGGGCCGTACACGCTTGAGGTGATCTCGCTCGAGCAGATGGAGTACCTCAAGCTCGTCAACGGGCTCGCGATCGCGCTCATCGCGCTGACCGCGGGTTCGGAGATCCACGTGCCGTTCATCAAGAAGTTCGGCAAGGCGATTACCTACATCAGCGTGATCGAGATGGGCATCGTGATGGTGCTCATCACGGTCCTCATGGAGTTCATGCTGCATGCGGATGATTCGCCGGTGGTGCGCTTCGGTGGTGAGGGTGCGGCGTTCTGGGTGGCGCTGAGCATCGGGACGATCGCTGCAGCGAATTCGCCCGCGGTGGTCATCGCGATCATCACCGAGACCGGCGCGCGGGGCGTGATGGCCCAGACCGGCCTCGCGGTCACCGTGGTGAAGGACCTGCTCACAATCATCGCGTTCGCGGTGGTCCTCGCCCTGGCCGGCGCCGGCATTCAGCGGGCCGCCGAGCAGCGCGAGGGCTACATCGAGGCGCACCCCGAGTACGCGGAGACCCATCCCGAAGAGATGGCCCTTATGGAGAGCCCGGAGACGAGTGATGCTGCGGGGACCGAGGGCGCCAAGGCGGACGCCTCGGGCGAGAAGAAGGAGTCGATCGGCGTCTATCTACTCAAGCACGTGCCCGGGTCGATGGGTGCAGGGGTGCTCGTAGCAGGACTCATGGCGTTCGCCGCGCTCAAGGTGGGCGCAGCCCTGCCGATCGTCCTGATCGCGGCCAGTTTCGCGATCACGCTGCTCAGCACGGCGCTCGGGCTCGAGCCGCTCATCGTGGGGCTGACCGCCGGGTTCTTGATGAGCAACTTCTTCGGCGCGCGGCTCGCGCATTTCTTCGAGACGGTCGAGGAGCTCTCGATGCCGGTCTACGCCGTGTTCTTCTCGCTCGCGGGGTGCAAGGTCGACCCGTCGGTCGTGCAGGCGGTGTGGCACTACGTGCTGGCACTGGTGGTGCTCCGAGCGATCGGCACCGCAGCGGGGTGCTGGATCGGCGGCAAGCTGGGCAGGGTCGAGCGACCGGCCCGCGACTGGGTATGGGCCTCGCTCATCCCGCAGGCCGGGATCGCGCTCGCGCTCACGCAGAAGATCGCCACCGAGTTTGCGCACTGGCCGTTCATGGAGAAGGTGTACGCGATCATGCTCTCCGCGGTCGCGGTGCACGAGCTGATCGGCCCACTGATCTTCAAGTTCGCGCTCGGGCGTGCGGGCGAGATCAACCCGGACGCGGACACCAAGGGCGGTGCCGGTGCGCACTGACGCGGTGGTGCTGCTCTCGGGCGGGCTCGACTCCGCGACGGCGCTCGCGATCGCGTCGCGTCGCGACAGCCGCCGGTGCGCGGCGCTGACCATCGACTACGGTCAACGGCACCGCACCGAGCTCGATGCGGCCCGCACAGTCGCGGCCCACCTCGGCGCGATCGATCACCGTGTGGTCTCGATCGACCTCCGCGCCATCGGTGGCTCCGCGCTCACCGACGATGCCATCGATGTGCCGACCGACCGCACCGACGAGCAGATGACCGGCGGCATCCCCGTGACCTACGTGCCCGCGCGCAACCTCGTGTTCCTCTCGCTCGCGCTCGGGTACGCCGAGGTGCTCGGCGCCGACCACTTGTACCTGGGCGTCAACGCGGTCGACTACTCCGGCTACCCCGACTGCCGGCCCGAGTTCATCGATGCGTTCTCGCGCACCGCGGCGCTCGCGACGAAAGCCGGCGTAGAAGGCGCACCCATCACCATCCACACACCGCTCATCGAACTCACCAAGGCCGAGATCATCCGGACCGGCGCCGACCTCGACGTGGACTACGCGCTCACGCGTTCCTGCTACGCGCCCGACGATGCCGGCCGGGCGTGCGGCGTGTGCGACTCGTGCCAGATCCGCCGGCGCGGCTTCGCCGACGCGGGCGTGGCCGATCCAACGATCTACCAGCCGAGCCGAGCGTACGAATAACGGTGGAGGGAGCGTCTCGCTCCCGCGCACAAATGGTTCGAACCGTTGATCGAATGTCCGTGGGAGCGGGACGCTCCCACCACCGACGGCCCCATGCGGTTGCCGCCGACGACCTATCGCCGCAGCGCCGTCAGCACCTTCTGCACGGCATCACCCACCTGCGATACCTGCTGCTCGGTCAGGTGCTGATGCACCGGCAGGCAGAGCAGCGTGCTCGCGAGATGGTCCGCCACCGGTGGGTGCTCCATGCCCGGCTTCTCGAACACCGGCTGACGCGTGAGCGACCGCGGGTAGTGCACCGCCGAGCCGATGCCCTCGGCCTTGAGCGCCTCGGCCACGACGTCGCGGATCGGCCGATCATCCTCCGGCTCGATGAACTGCTCGGGATCGAGCCGGGCTGGGTAGAGGTGATACGCGTGCTCGGCGCGGTCGGTCGCGACCGGGGCGTGTACACCCTCGATCTCAGCGAGTGCGGCGTCGAGCGCCCGGGCATTGGCCCGCCGGCGCTCGGTGATCGTCGGCAGATCGGCCAGCTGATGACGACCGACGGCCGCCTCGAGATCGCTCATGCGATAGTTGAAGCCGACGCGGTCGTGTACGTACTTCTGCGTCTCGCCGTGCGAACGCACGGACCGCAGCGCCGCCGCGGTGACCTCGTCCTTCGTGGTTACCATGCCCCCTTCGCCGGTGGTCATGTTCTTCGTGGCGTAGAACGAGTAGGTCACCGCATCGCCGTAGCCGCCGAGACCCTGCCCGTCGTACGTGGCCAGGTGCGACTGGGCGGCGTCGTAGATCACCGCCAGCCCGTGGTCGATCGCGAGTCGCTCGATACCGGCGATGTTCACGGGGTTCCCGTAGATGTGCGTGGCCGCGATCGCTGTCGTGCCCGGCGTGAGCTTGGCCTTGGCATCGTCCACATCGATGCAGTAGGTCACCGGGTCGGCGTCGACCCAGATGGGATTCGCGCCGCGTGCCACCAGCATCGACGCCGTCGCGATGTACGACCACGCCGGCACCAGCACATCGTCGCCCGGCTCGACAAGAATCTCATAAGCGAGCTGCAGCGCGCACGTGCCGTTGGCGCAGGCGATGGCGTGCGTCGCGCCGGTCGCGGCACCAAATTGCTCCTCGAGCGCCGCCACATTCTTGCCCTGTGCGAGCATGCCCGACCGCATCACCTCGACCGCGGCGTCGATCTGCGCCTCCGACAGCTTCACCGCGATCATCGGCACCCCGTTCGGCGCCACCGGCGTGCCGCCGTTGACCGCGAGAGACGAGGCTCCGGGCAACGACGCGAGGGAGGTGGGCATCTCGAAACCTTCCTTGGCTTGGGCCGGCAGCGGGTCGCCGCGGCGTGCGAACACACGGAGCTGTCATCGTAGACCGGCCACCGGCGTACACCAAGTGTGGAAAGGCCGCTGGCGGACGCTGTCAGGCCGCAGCACGCGAGGCGCCGATGGCCACCTCGCACCGGGTCTTGTTGCCCGGCAGCTTCATCCGGATCCGCGCGAAGCCCGCGTAGAGCACATCGAACACCGGCTTCAACACCGGCCACCCCGTCGGGGCGAGCAGCCACCCCATGCCGAGTTCTCTATACGCCCGGCGGAAGACCTCCATACCGTGCACCATCGAGCCGTCGGGGAGCTGACCGTGGATGTGCTTCATGAACTGCTCGTACGTCACCCCGTACGGCGCCGGATCGAACGACGCATCCGCCAGATCGACGAACTCGAGCACACCGTTCCGGGCCGCATCGCGGCGCTCCATGAACGTGGCCTCGCGCGAGCACAGCGCACACCCACCATCGATGAAGATGCGGAGCACGGGGCGGTCACCGGTCGCAGCATCGAGGGTCGTCGTCATATCTGTTCTTTCGACACCACCAGGCCGAGGATGCACCGAATCGGCTCCACGAAGCGTGCGAATAACACCCCCGTCCAGAGTGTTAGACCGATCGTTCCAATTTCGATCCCCCACGGAAACCTCCCACCAAGGAGTGTCCACCATGGCACGAGCAACCTTCAACGGCACCGTCATCGCTGAGAGCGACCAGACCGTCGTCCTCGAGGGCAACGACTATTTTCCGCCCGATTCGCTCAACACAGACTTCGTCCGCGAGAGCACCAACACCAGCTTCTGCCCACACAAAGGCACCGCGAGCTACTACGACGTCGTCGTCGACGGCAAGACCGCTGAGGGCGCGGTCTGGTACTACCCCGCGGTCAACGGTGACTACGCCAAGGACATCGAGGGCCACTACGCCTTCTGGAACGGCGTGACCGTCGAGGCCTGAACACGGCGCACGCCGGGCGCCCCACCGGGTGCCCGACTTCTCGCGCAGCGAGAAGTCGGAGCAATGATCGCGAGCGCACTCGCCACCACCTGGTTCTCGCCTCCGGCGAGTACCAGGGCACCCGTACCCGCGCTCACTCGGCCCGGGACTCCACCACGAGCAGGTGGTAGCCGAACTGCGTCTTCACCGGCTCGGACACCTCGCCGATCGGGAGGTCGGAGAACACCACCGCGTCGAACTCGGGCACCATCGCGCCCTGGCTGAACGTGCCGAGCGACCCGCCGTTGGCCGATGAGGGGCACGAGGAATGGTCGCGCGCGAGGTCGGCGAAGGCGGCGCCGCCCTCGATCTGTTGCTTGAGATCGAGCGCCTGCTGCTCGGTGGAAACAAGAATGTGGCTGGCTGCAGCGGTCGGCATGGGGGCTCCATCGGTGTCGCGTGGCGACGGGGTGAAACAGTGAGGCCACCCGACGAGGAGGCCACCGGGCGGGGAAGCGTACCCGACATCTCGACAGATCGGCATCCCGGTCGTCTGGTGCTTCCTCGACCGGATCATGGACTCAAGGCACAGCCAAAGCACCTCGTCCGCTAGCCCTGTGCTCGACCAGTGGTATTTCTCTATGTAGAGAGTGGTCTGGCGTGCGCTGAGCCAGGAATGCACCCTGCCCGACAAGTAGAGAGACTTCATCGTGCATCCGACCATCACCGCCGCTGCCACGGTTGTCGCCATTGCCGGGAGCGCCTTCGGGCAACTTACTGGCTCGTTCCCCGGTGCGATCGATCTATCGAGCCTGCTGCCAGCGAACGGCGGCGACGGATCATTGGGATTCGTCATCAACAGCCTCGACGATAACGACCGCACCGACCGCTCCATCTCCTCGGCCGGCGATGTCAACGGCGACGGCGTTGATGGCCGCGCGACGGTGTCGTTACCGCGAGCGACATCACGTCCTTCCTCGACCTGATCCAAGACTAGCGCACCTCCAGGCTCGGGTGCCACTGGCGGCTTGCCCGCCAGTGCTCAACGACTTCGGCACCCCCACCGGTGCCACCCACCGAGTGCCTTCATCGCTCCCGCCGCCTCACGCGATCAACCACCCACTCCCGCCACGACATCGGCACCAGCGCATCCGCCACCACCCACACCAGGATCACCCCGATCGCGATCCAGGGCGACCACGGCACCAGCCCGAGCACGGGACCCACCACGCGCGTCGCCATCAGTTCTGCGCCGATCCCCGTCTCGCGCAGGATCGCCTGCGACTGGTCGTACACCACCGTCACCACCAGCACCCCCGCCACGACGTACAGCCACAGCGCCACCCGCGCCCCCTGCCGGTTCTGCCGCGCGACGATGTCGTACCGCGCATCCGCCCCCGCCCGGATCGCCACGAGCTGGCGGGATGCTGCGGGGCGGTCGGGCTCGGCGGTGCGACGCCACGGGTGGTCCTCTGGGAACGGCTCCCACATCAGCGCACCGCTCTCGTCTGTCGCCTGCTCGCCCGTCTGCTCATCGATGACCGGTGTGTCGCCGCGGTACTCCGGGTCGGCGTCGTACACATTGCGCAGCAGCGCCCGCGCCCGCTCGTCATCCACCTCTTTGAGCCAGTCCCACCACTCGGCCTTCACCAGCTCGCGCTCATCGGTGATGTGCTCGGCCTTCTCGGGGAGCCACACGGGCAGGCCGTAGTGCTTCACGATGTTGGGGTGGCGGAACCAGCGCAGCACCGGGTGCTGCCCGGCCTCCTTCACCGCCTCCAGCGCATCCTGCTCCATGTACCGCTGCTCGTGCTCCTTCGCCTCCCGGTACTCGGCCAGCGTGTCCTCGATCACGCGGAGCCGGCTCCGCTCGCGGACAAACTCGGGGCACACCGACTGGTACACCGCCCGCCCGAGCACCACAAAGAGTGCTGCGAAGAACAGCGCTGCCCAGAGCCACGGCATGTTCCCGGGGAACTCACTGGCCCCGCCGGCCCACCGATCGGCGGCCGCGCGCAGCACCGGCCACACCGCGGCCGCCACCGGCACCGCGACCAGCGCCGTGGTTGAGACACGCGTGAGGATCGCGAGCTCACCAAAGCCCCGAACGATGCCCCAGTGCAATTGCACATCGAGGAAGGTCCACGCACGCCACAGCACTCGCGCGAAGAAACCTCGCCAAGGTGCCGGCCGGGCGGGGCCGAAACTCACCGCATCTCGACTGTTTGTGTACAAGCGTGCCGCGAGCAGATTCCGATCGCCGTCAACAGGATGATCCAAAAACTGAGCCCCGATACACGAGCACTCGCTCTGGAACATCGCACTGCTGAACTTAGCGTCTCCATCAAAGCACGCGACCTCGAAGGAGGCCGGCTTACCAAAGCGAACATCTTTGAATCGCGCATCTCCAGCGAAGCGAACACGTTGAAAACCCGCTATGTCAGCGAAGGAAGCGGCTTTGAACAACGCGCGTTTACCAAAATAGCTGTCTTCAAAGCACGCTTCCATGGCGAAGCTAGCGTTCTCGAACCACGCGTCCTTATCGAAATATGCGTGCCCGAATCGCGCTTCGCCAACGAAACATACTTCGTTAAAGCTCACTTGTTCTTTAAATTGTGATCCACCAAAACCTGCGTCTTTATCAAAGTGAGAATTAGCATAATTTGCGTCTTGATAGAACTCCGCGTCCCCAAATGCTCCGTCGCGGCAGAACCGCGCGTGCTCGAATCCCACATCTCCACGAAAATGTGCCTTCGCAAACCGCGCATCGGCATTAAATTTGATGCGACTAAGCCACAAGTCGCAAGGGAGGTGGATCCTTTCAGCCTGGCACAGATCGATGCGACACGCTTCAAGGCTCACCACAATGCCAGGAACCTTGTCACTACAACTACGCGGATAGTCTTTGCACAACTTGTCGCGGACGAGCCGAAGCATGTAACCCAAGTCGATCGGCGTAGTGCTGCCGTCTTGATTCTCTTGAACAAAGGCACGGCCAGCGATCGACGCTCGCTTCGGCGGCCCGAGTATCCTGAATATCCCACCCCAGTCGATCAACGATGCCGTTCCATCGTCCTCTCCTCGAACAAGACCTCGGCCTGCAAGTGCCGCATACTTCGGCGGGTCGATCCAAGGGCGAGATTGTCGATCCTCATCCTTGACCGACGTGCACCACGTCTTGATCACCTCCCCGATGATCGCCTCGCGGTCCGCCCCCTTCGGCACGAGCGGTGGCAACCGATCGAACGGCACCCCGTCCACCGGCACCTCGCTCCACGGCACACGATCCCAGTCCCACCCCGCGCGGTCGATGAGCGGCCACCACTCGGGTGTCGTCCAGTCGATCGCGTCGTAGTCGATCTCGGGCGGCGTGCCGTCTCCCATCGGAGCACCACACTACCTCACCGATGGGTGACACCGGCCCGCACCCCGCGCCGGCCGGCGCCCCGGTGCCGAGGCCAATACGGGCGAAGGGATTCGAACCCCTAACCTCCTGATCCGTAGTCAGGTGCTCTATCCAATTGAGCTACGCCCGCGTTCGGAGGCAGCGGGCACGATACGCCCCGCCCCCGAGCCCGGCAAGCCCCACTTGACCGCTGGCCCCGAGCGGGCAACACTATTCGGCTCGTCAAACCGGCCCGTCAGGATTGGGGCCACGGCCTCGCCGACCGACGAGCACCCGCACCGCACACCCTTCGTCTCACCCCGCTGGAGCACACGCTCGCGATGGCCAACACCGCATCCGCCAAGAAACGCGTCCGTCAGAACCTCAAGCGCCGCGCCCGCAACCGGTGGCGGCTGCGCATCATGCGCGATGCGGTGAAGGACCTCGAGACCAAGCTCGCCGGCACGTCCACGAACGACGAGCTCACCGCGAGCTTCCGCGCCGCGTGCAAGGTCCTCGACCGGACCGCCCAGAAGGGTGTGATCCACAAGAACGCTGCAGCTCGCAAGAAGAGCCGCCTCTCCCGCCAGGTGAAGGCCAAGGCCCAGTCCGCCTGATCGGGCCACCTGCCCCACTCACACCCGAGTTCGTACCGCCTTGACACCGAGACGACCGGTGTCCGGTGCGATACCCTGCCCCGATGGGTGGTGACGGGCCGCGATTCGGCACGCCGAGCGAGGGGTACGCGGAGCGGTCGAAGCGCCCGCTCGCGAGCCTGGTGCTGCTCGTCCCGTTCATCCTCGCCTACGAGTTTGCCTCGATCTCGCTGCTCCGCTCGGGGGAGCCCGGGCCCGAGCTGCGCGCCGAGCGATTGCTGGCGCTGCTGTTCGACACGTTCGGCCTGCCGGGCGTGGCGTTGCCGGTGCTGGCGATCGTGGTGGTGCTGCTGGTGCATCATGCAACGCTCGGGCACCGGTGGAGTGTGAAGCCGGGGACGATCGGGGTGATGGCGCTCGAGTCGCTCGCGTGGACGCTCCCGCTGCTCGTGCTCGGTCAGCTCGTGGTGCGACTGCTGGGCGGTGTGCCACTCGCTGCAGCGGGCCTGATCGATCCAGCGGTGCTGCCGCTCGGGGTGCGCGAGGGGCTGACGATCGGGATCGGCGCGGGGCTGTTCGAGGAGCTGATCTTCCGCATGGCCCTGATTGCCCTGCTGCACTTCGCGCTGCACGATGTGTGCCTGGTGCCTCAGCGCCACGCGGGGTGGCTCACGATCGTGCTGTCGTCCGCAGCGTTCGCGTGGTACCACGACCCGTGGACCGCGGGCGGGCTCGACTTTGCAGCCGCGGGCTTCTTCTTCATCGCCGGTGTGGGCTTCGCGGTGCTGTACCTCTGGCGCGGCTTCGGCATCGCCGCGGCCACGCACTCGCTGTACGACATCCTCGTGCTGCTCGTGCTGCCCGCCCTCCGCGGGTAGCGGGTCATGCACCAGCATCTGCCCCCTGCACTGGTGCCGTGGACTGAGCGACGCGACGGCCACGACGGTGCGCCCATCGAGCGCCTATCGAGCGACCATCGAGCGACCGACGCATGGCCGACGCGTGGCCTTCGGATGCCTGCGGCATCCTCCAGACCACGGCACCGGCGCACCGGAAGGGCTCTCACCCCACGCCGGTGCGTCACCTGACTACTTGGGCGCACCACCCGCGTCGATCGCCCCACCGTATGCCGCTGCGGTCGCCCGCGCCGCATCACGAACACCCGGCGCGCACCGGTCGCACGCATCGGCCTGCTCCATCAATCGCGCCGCCTCGGCCGCAGCGTCCTCGTGGTGCCCATCGGCTGCCAGCGCGCGCACGAGCCGCGACCGCGCCTCGATCGCCTGCGGCACCATCGGTGCGCCGCCGGCGTCGTACCCGACCGTCGCCTCGCGGAGCAGCCGGACCGCCTCGACCGATTCGCCCCGCCCGAGCACCACATCACCGAGCGAGGTCTTGGCCTGAAGCGTCCGCCAGTGCAGCGGCGCGAGCACCTCATCCGCAAGACCGAGCGCCTCCCGAAGCCACACCTCGGCCGCCTCGAGATCACCGGCACGCACACCCACCACACCACGCTCGTACATCGCCTGCACGAGCCACTCGCTCCGCGGGGCCACCACCCGCCAGTCGCTCACGACCGACTCGAGCAGCTCTCGGGCCTCGTCGTACTCGCCACGGTCACCGAGCGCGATCGCGAGATTGAGCTGCGCACCGCCGATCTCGATCGCATCGTCGCTCGTCGCAACAAGCTCCGCGAGCACCGGCCGAAGCATCTCCACCGCACGGCCCGCATCCCCGCTCCGCCGGTAGGCCATCGCGAGCATCTGGTGCGTCTGCCTGCGAAAATCCCTGACCTCCGCGGCACTCCCGCCGAACTCGCGCGAGACACGCTGCGCGCGCGCCGTCGCCTCGTCGAGCCGGCCGAGATCGATCAACGCCTGCAACAGCGAGAGCACTTCGAGCCGTACCGGTGTGTCCCAGTGCTCGCGTGGGCGGAGTTCGAGGACTCGTTCGAGATTCTCCGCACCGAGATCCGGCGCACCCGCGCGCACGAGCGCTTTCCCGAGCGCCGAGCGCACCTCGCGCTCGACGCGGTCGTGCGGGAACGTGACGGACGCGAGCGATGCATGAGCCTCGCGCAGCACATCCACGAAGCGCTCTGGCGCACGCCCGCTCCCGACGAGCTGATCCGGCGCGAGGATCGCCGTCACCACACGGTCTCGCACACCCTCGACAATCTGCTTCTCCTGGCGCGTGGCCAGCTCCGCGCGACGCGCCGCTGCTTGCTCATTCAGCGCCCACACCAGTGCGCCGCAAGCAACGGCCAGCGCCACGGTCAGTGCCACCGCCGCGGCGAGCGGCCCGCGGTGCCGACGCACGTACTTGCTCGCGCGGTACCGAAGCGTCGGCGGCCCCGCCTCCACCGGCTCGCCCGACAGATACCGACGCAGCTCCTCCGCAAACCCCGCGGCCGTCTGGTACCGCCGCTCGCGCTCGGGATCCAGCGCCTTCAGCACGACCCAGTCAAGATCCCGGCGAAGCCGCTTGAGCAGCGATGCGACCTCGGTGGATCGAGTCAGCGCGATCCGGTCGGTCTTCTGCGTCTCGACGAGACGCGCACTCGGCCGGGGCGGGTTCGTCCGAGCGCGCGTGACCTCGATCGGTGTCGACGCCGAGAGGTTCGCCGATGAGAACGGCCGCACCCCCGTGAGAAGCTCGAACAGCACCACACCGAGCGCGTACACATCCGACCGGATATCAACATCGATCGTCCCGCCACTCGCCTGCTCGGGGCTCATGTACGCCGGTGTGCCGATGATCTCCCCGATGCCGGTCACCACGCCGTCGTCACCCGTCAGCTCGGTGAGCGCCTTCGCGATGCCGAAGTCGATCACCCGCACCCGGGGCGTGCCACGATCATCCGTGCTCACCAGCACGTTGCTCGGCTTGATATCGCGGTGGATCACGCCCTTCGCGTGCGCGTGCTGAATGGCCTCGCACAGGTCAACAAAGAGCCGCACCCGTTCATCAACACCAAGCCGCTTCGCGTCGCAGAACGCGGTGATCGGATCACCGCGGACCAGCTCCATCACGAAGTACGGCCGCCCACGTTCGGTCGTGCCCGCATCGAGCACCTTGGCGATGCCGACATGGTCCATCGCTGCGAGCGCCTGCCGCTCCATCGCGAATCGCGCAAGCACCGCGGCGCTGTCCCGCCCGGGCTTGATGACCTTGAGCGCCACACGCCGACGGATCGGCTTCGTCTGCTCGGCTTCGTAGACGATCCCGCACCCACCCTCGCCGAGCTGCCCGACGATTTGGTACCGGTCGATCATCCACGCGCTCGAGATCGAGCCCGATTGCGTGAGCGTGGTGGTGCCATCGATGTCGGCAACCGCGACCGTCGTGTCACTCTCCACCGAGAACACATCCACCGCTCCCTCCGAGAGCGCGACCTCGTCGCGCTCTATCCACGCGACCTCGTCGGCGCCGAGATGCCCCGATGCTTCAGCGCGAGCCGGATCGCTCACCAATACCTGCGCCGGCCCGCTCCGCGCCAGGATCCGGCGCGCCCCATCGATGCCCTCGCCAACATGACCGCGCGCCCTACCATCTCGCGGCTCGCGCACTGTGCCGACGTGGATCGCCTGCCGGAGCCGCGACG
>JBCDJJ010000056.1:0-24047 GCA_038747915.1 Planctomycetota bacterium
CAGCTGTGCATCCGGATCGAGCATCCGCAGCCCGAGGATCTGAGAGCCCACCGCGAGCTGCGTCTCACCGTCTTCGTTCACCTGCTGCGCGAGCGGGCGCGGACGGGTCGTGTCCAGCTCCACAGCACCCGCGGTGTTGCGGAGTGAGCCGCGGATCTGTCCGAACACATCGGTGTACAGCGGCTGCTCGGCCGGCCGGCTCACCGAACTCGCCGTGGCGCCCGCGCCGGCCATCAAGATGATCGGTTGACGATTGAACCCTTGCGTTTGGAAGGCCTGCGAGAACGCCAGCGACTGCTGGAGTGCGCCGAGACTCGACACGCCACGCGTGGCGACCGCGGCCGAGCTCGACGATTGCGCGAGGAAGCTGAAGCTGTCGTTGGATCCGAGATCGCCCCGGAAGTCATCCGTCGCGGAGTAGCCGATGTCGCCGCGGAACCCGCCGAGCCCGCCGACGTTTCCGGTGACGAAGGCGTTGCGGAAGGCCACCTCGTCGCGGAACTCGAACGAGTTGGCCTGCACCACATCGTTCACACCACCGCTGCCCACGCGGAGGTTGGCATCCAGCGCGTTCTGAGCGGCGGCGCCGACGGCCAGGCCAGCACCGAGGAGGAGCGAGATCACCGATGGAGCGTGCGTCGTCATGGGTCGGGTCTCCACGAGGCGTTGTAATGCCTCAGAATGGTATGGAGCCCGAGATCGGCGGCTGCACCGATGGTCTGGAGTCAGAGCCGAAGAATCTGTGTCGCCCCCGGCTGTGAGGAGCTGGGGCGGCGGCTCAGACCTCGACCGCAGTGGTCATCGGGGCACCGAAGGCCTCGCCGGTGTGGCGGAGCTTCTCCTCGTTGGGGGCCACGAGGTAGTAGATGAACCCGCTGTCCTTCCAGATGAGGATCTTGCTGCGTGTCGGGTCGTTGCAGTGCCCCGCGGTCTGATAGGTGCCCTGCACGGGGCACAGGCCGCCGGTGACCATCACGCAGTCGCCCGACTCGAAGCCCGGCAGGCAGTCCTTGCCATCGTCGCGCTGAATGAACAGGCTGAGCTTGGGCAGCGAGTCATCGTGGAGCGGGACGTACACCAGGTGGGCCGACGGACCATCTCCCGGGATACCGCACCGGCCAAGTCCTGCGAACGCGTAGCCCCGCTCAGCGACCGCTGCGGGCAGGGCATCGATCGCAAAGGACGGTTGACGCCCGAACAGTTGGCGGAACTCAGCAACCGCCTCGTCCCACGTCTGCACGTGCATTTTGCGTGAGAACGCCTGATCGTCCACGCTGCACCGCTCGTGCTCACCCGTGGCAATCGACACCACGCCGGCCAGCATGTCGTGATCCACCGTCGCGGCGCTGCGGAACCCAAGCACCACCACGGTCCCCGCGATCAGGAGTGTCGCTGCGATCGCCGAAATCCCGCGGATACCGGTCCAGAATGAACGTGATCGTGTGTCACCGAGCGGAGACTCAACAGCCGCGGGCGCATCCTCATGGGAGTGATCGAAGCCATCGGCCGATGCATCGTGCTCGGCCGCCATCGCAGCCACCAGGCGCTCGCGCAGCCCCGCGGGCGCACCCACCGGGCCCATCACCCGGCCGACCGACTCGCGGAGCGAACGTTCGAACCGTACGCGCTCGTCGGTCTGTTCGACCTCCGGGGGCGGCGTGCCGAACTCCCCATCAGCGAAGGCGCGGAGCGCCTCGGCGCTGGTCCGAGGCTCGACAGACCCGTCCGTGGGCTGGTTGAAACGATCCTGATCCATCGGTGCGCGATTCCGTACTACGTGTGCAAGGACACCGCTCAAAGCCCGGAAATCCACCTGCCCGGGCGCGGCCGCATTACGGGTTCCAACCCAGTTCTGCGGTCATTTCTTCCAGTGCATCAGCAAGAGTTTTTCGTACACGGTGCAACCGACTCATGACCGTACCAATCGGTATATCCATCACCAGTGCGATTTCTCGGTACTTCATCCCCTCCACACCCCAGAGCAGCAGGATCTCCCGCTGATCGGTGGGCAGTTCGTCGATCGCCTTCTTGAGTCGCCCGTCCACGTGCTCCCAGTCGAGCGAGGCCAGATCCCACGCCGGTGGCGGTTCATCCGCAGCCCGGGCCGACTCGTCGGCCTCGAAGAACTCTTCCACCGCGACCGGGCCGCGCTTCTCCCGCTTCTTGCGGCTGTAGAACGTGTTGTGCAGGATCGTGAACAGCCACGACCGCATGCCCCCGCCCTTCTCCTCGAAGCCGCCGGACGAGCGGATCGCCTTGAGATACGTCTCCTGCACCAGGTCTTGGGCTTCATCGGGGTGCCGCGCGAGCTGCATCGCCATCCGGTAGACCGCGTCCATGTGCTCGAGTGCGAGTTGTTCGAAGGCGGCTCGCTCCACAAACGCTCCCAGATCGGCAACGGACTCAGGACTGTACCACCACACAGGAACGAGGCTGTGTTTTCGGGACCTGTGTGGCGGACTCTCTGCGCATGCTGCACGGCTCGGGGCCGCCGGCACCGGTGTTCGGTCGTCGCGGACATGACATCCGCGCCGGATGGGCACCGGCTTCCCAGCTCTGAGTATGAGCAGCAATCGAAGGCTTTCTCGATGCGGCGCGCGCCGCGGCGGGGATCACCATCAGGGTGAACAAGGCCTCTTCAACCATCGCGGCCGACCTCCTCTTTGGGAACAACCGTGTCGCCGAACGCGTTCGCCCCAACAATCAGTCGGTGGGTGACGCGGGGGTCGGATGACCGTCCCAACCTGCTATGTTTCAGAGTCAGGCTAAAGGCCTCTTGCCGTCAAAAGGATCCCCACACGATGAGAACGCGAACGCCCGTCGTTTCAGCCGTCGCCGCCTTGATCCCTTGCTCACTCTTTGTGGGGGCCTGCGCGAGCACTCAGAACAGCCAGAGCGCTCGTGATCGCGCCACGGTCACCGAGGCCGATGTACTTGCTGCCCAGCAGGAGTGGGGGCAGGGAATCGTCGATATCTCCCGGGTGCATGGCACCGGCGGAGACTTCCGGGCCCGCGCCACCCGTCACATCAACGCGCTGTACGCCTACGGCGACACCGATGTCATGTTCAAGCCGACGCTCGCCGCGGAAGACCAGTTCCGCGAGTCCTTCGATGAGGCGCTCGCGTACTTCATCGGGCGTGCCGGCACCGAGGACACTGGTTTCGCGATTAAGGGCTGGACGAATGTCCGTTGGGAGAACAACGGCATCTACACCGATCGTGATTCGGCGATGGCGATGGGAAACTACTTCTTCACCGGCGCCGATGGTTCTGTGACCAAGGTCGAGTACACCTTCGGCTACGTCGTGGACCCAAGCGGCAACCTGAAGATCAATCTGCACCATTCCTCACTGCCGTACACCCCTCAGTGATCGAGCGGCGATCGTTTCGCTCTTCCTGATGAACAACTGTGTGTATCACTGGCGGCTTGTCCGCCAGTGCTTTGGTGTGCCGATGTCCGCACTGGTGGGCAAGTGTTCCATGAAGGGATATGTCTCTTCAACACTGTCAAGCATGTCTATGCACTGCACAGCAAGCGACCGGTGGCACCCGCTCGTGCAGCGCTCGTGGTGTCATCTATCGGCCTTTGAGTTCCGGCCCGGCACGGGCTGGAACGCTTGTTATTGCTTGTACCGCCGCTGCGCGCGGCGTTTGGCGGCGAGGAGTCCGGAGATTCCGTCTTCGCTCTCTTCAATGTCCGAGTTCACCGGCGTCGCGCCAGGTTCGGCAGGCGCGGGCTCGATCTTTGATGTCGGCGCCGGTATCGGTTCGATCGGTGCCGACGCGCTCGGGGCGCGTCGCGCCTGCTCGCTCGCCCGTGTCGCCTTCTTGGCGCGCACGCTCGCGAGCGTGGCCGCCGCTGCCTCGGCCCGTTCTACCGCTTGATCCGCGAACGCTGCAGCGGTCTCTCGCGTGAGCCACCGGTCCCACGCCACGCGACGTGTCGCCACGTCCGCGATCAGCAGCACCACCGCCCACCCGAGCAGCACCGGCCATAACGGCTGCAGCGCCACTGCCGGCGGCAGTTCGCCCCGCTCGAAGAGTGTCTCCGCCGATGCGTCGTCCAGATCCAGCACGCGCCCACCCGTTCGCGCGGCGAGCTGCGTCAACGCGCCCTCGTCGGACGTGAGATCCCGGTACTCCGGGCTGAGCGGCCGACTCGCGCCGCCCACCTTCGCCGCGAGCGTCTCGCCCGCGCGGCTCGGCGTTGAGACCACCACGTAGTTGCCCTGCTCGCTCGCGTCGATCGAGGCGGTGTATGTCCCGGGCCCATCCTGCTCGAGCTCGAGGTCCACCCGCTCGCCGCTCGGCGTGTACACCGACGTCGGCACGCGCAGCAGATCGAGCGGGCGGCCCTGACGATCCGATGCGTCGAGCCGCACCGTCAAACGGTCACCGCGCACCTCGGAGGTCAGCTCCAGGTCGGTGTCATCGGTCGGCCGCGCGACCGAGTCCGCGATCGCGCGCCACATGCTGTCGTACCCGGGCCAGTCGATCCACGCATTCGACCACGTCGAGGCATCGCTCGTCCACGCCGCCGCCCGTCCGCGACCAACGAACCAGTGAGCCAGCACCGGCTCGCCGTCCGGCGTGCGGATCGGCGTCGTTACCTTGGCCTCTCCCTTGTCCTGCGTCAGCACGAGCCCGCCGAGTGGCGGTCGTGGCTGCCGGTCGATCCCGCCGAGCAGGGCCGAGGGTTCGCCCGTGAGCGCCGGCGTGAACACCCCCTCGCGGATCATCGCCTTTCGCACCACGCGGATCTCCTTGATGAAGATCCGTGGCAGCTGCGTCGGGTCGACCACGTCGTAGTATTCGCCGCCGCCCGCGGTCGCGATCTGGAGCAGCGTCCCTCGGTCCGCCCCATCGCCCACCGCGATCGTCGAGACCGTGATGTCGTTGGCCAGCAGGTTCTCGGCGATGGTCACGCCCTCCTGCGGCATGCCCTGACTCTGCCCGTCGCTCAGCACGATCACGTGCTTCACCGCTGCCTCGACGCCCGCTAGCTCACGCCCCGCGAGCGCGAGCGCCGGATACATATTCGTACCGCCGCCCGCGCCGATCCGGCGCACACGCTCGGCGCTCTGCAGGGCATCGCCATTCGGCCCGAGCGGGATCACCCGGTCGGTCCCCGAGTCGAAGGCCAGCACCATCACCAGATCGGTCGGGTCGAGCGTCTCGATCGCCAGCGCCGTCGACTCGTTGGCCAGCTCCTGCTGACTCCGCGCGCCGCCCATCACGCTGCTGCCCATCGAGCCCGACTTATCGATCACGAACGCGATCGCCGCCTGCGGGATGATCAGCTCCTCGGGCAGGTCCATCTCGATGGGCAGCACCTCTTCGAGCGGCGTGTTGTTCCACCCGCCTGCGCCGAAGCTGTCGTACCCGCCCACCATCACGAGCCCCCCGCCGAGCGTGCGCACGTACTCCGCGATCGTGGTCTGCCGCGCGCGCGGCACCTCGTCCGCCGCCACGTTCTCCAGGATCACTAGGTCGTAGCTCTGAAGCGTGAGCAGGTCCTGCGGCAGCGCCGACGGTGGGATGATGTCGAGTGTGCGACCCGCGCGGCGAAGCGACGCCGCGAGCGGGCCCGACGTGCCATGACCCACGCCATCAACCAGCAGCGTGCGCCCCACACCCGGCGTCACCGTGAACGCCTCGCCTCGGTTGTTCACCGCGATCCGATCATCGACCTCGCCCTCCGGCACAAAGATCGCCTCGATCTTGTGTACCGCACCCGTGTCGAGCTCGAGCGGCACCGTGATGAGGTTGCTCCCCTCGACAAGACGCACCGGCAGGCCCGTCGCCTCGCTCGGATCCAGATCGATCGCCCGCCCGCGGTACCGCAGCTCGAGCCGGCCCACCGCCGGTCCCGTCGCGCGAAGCTGCACACGCAGATCGACCGTCGATTCCTCCTGCGCGCGCGGTGGTAGGTCCACCGCCTCCACCAGCACCTCGCCGCTCACGTCGTACCGAAGCGGCACCACGTCCACGGGCACACCCGCGGCAGCAAGCTGCTCGGCAATCTCGCGCGACCCCGCGCCTGTCTCGTTGCCATCGGAGATCACGAGCAGCCGCTGACGCGCCGAGGGCGGCAGCAGCGCCTGCGCCGACTGCAGCGCGCTCGCGAGATCACTCCCCGCCCGCGGCGCCACATCGAGCGAGAGCGGGCCGAGCACCCCCGCTGTTGGCGAGAGCGCCGCGAACGAGTCCGCGTCGAACAGCACCACGCCCAGCGCATCGCCGCCCTGCCGCGTCTGCGCAGCGGTCTCGAGGAACCGATGCACCGCTGTCTCGTAGGGCACCGATTCGCCCGCCTCGTCACCGCCGAGCGAGCCGAACCGCGCCGCGAGCTGACGCGCCGAGTCCGACACGTCCACGATCGCCACCACCACGATCCGGTCGCTCTCGCGCACCCCCGCGGCACCGGCCAGCATCGACGCCAGCACGAGCAGCAATGCTGTGCGCACCAGCACCGCGCTCCACGCCCGAACCCGTGACATCGAGATGAACGAACGCACCCCCAGCACGCCGAGCGGCACCGCCAGGCACGCCACCGCGAGCCACCAGGGTTGGGCGAAGGTCAGACCCACGCCGCGAGCTTACGAGCCGGCGCCACGCCCGGCTCAGTCACCGTCCGAGGGCTCGACATCGGCCGCATCCTCCGCCGGCGGTGGTGCCGCGTCTGCATCCTCGGCCCGGTCGATCGCCCGGCGGAAGTACCGCTCGACATTGCGGTACCGCGCCGGCACGGTGCGCTCCTCCACCGCCTGCTCGGCGCCCGCCGCCGAGTCACGGAGCTCGCCGATCAGGTCACGCCGGCTCACCGCGCCCGGGTCACGCTCGCCGGCCGACTCGGCGTTGATCTCCGCGCTGATCACCGGGCCATCGGTCTCCCCGCGGCGCAGGTCCATGTCACGTGCGCTCTGCGATCGCCAGTCGGGCTCGCGCCACGTGTCCGGCGCCGCGCCCGTGCCGGCCTTCTGTCCACCGGCGCTCTGGCCGCCAGACAAGCGGTTTGCTGACTCGCGGAGCGAATCGGCTTGCTCCCGCGTCGAGGTGCATTGGCCAGCCGACTGCGAGCGGTCGCCGAGCTTCTGACTCGCATCCGACAGCCCCTGGCACTGCCCATCGGGGCACGACGAGGACGACTGGCTCTGCTGGCCCTTGGGCTTCTCCTGGTTCTTGTTCGGCCGCGATTCGCTCGCCGACTGCTGCTGCTGCTGATTCTGCTGCTGCTGCTGCTGCTGCTGCTGCTGATTCTGTGATTGCTGACTCTGCTGCTGGTGTCGTTGCTGGTGACGCGAGGGCTGCTGCCCGTTCGGCGAGCGCTGCCCATCGCGCTGCGACTGCTGCTGCTGGCTCTGCGACTGTTGATTCTGTTGCTGTTGTTGTTGTTGTTGCTGACTCTGTTGCGACTGCTGCGGGTTCTGTTCCGCCTGCTGCTGCTGATCCTGCTGCTGTTGCTGATCGTTCTGGGACTGATTCTGCGGCTCGGGCTGGTTCTTGAGGTTCTCCGCGGCCTGCTTGAGCGATTCACCGAGCTGCTGCGCATCGTTGGTCGCGCGCTGCTCGGCCTGCCGCTGACGGTTCTGGTGGGCCACGCGCTCCGCGAGCCGTTGCGCCTCTTCCGGGTCGAGCCCCTGCGACTCGAGCGAGTCGGTGATCGACGAGGCATCATTCTGCTGACCGAGCTCCGAGGCGCTCTGTTCGGAGAGCCCGCGATCGGCGAGCGCACGCTGCTGCTGCTCAGCGAACGAGTCGAGCTGCGTTTGGCGCTGGTGCGCCGCCTGTTCGAGCTGCTCCGCGAGTTCCGCGAGTTCCTCGGCGCGCTGCGCCCGCTCCTCCTCGCTCAGGCCCGCCATCTCCTCTTGGAGCGCATCGAGTTCTTGCTGCGCCGCTGCGAAATCTCCGCGCTCGAGCGCCTCGGTCAGCTCCGACGCACCCTGCTCCGCCGCGGCACGAGCGGCGGCATCGCGGGCGAGCTCACGAAAGGCGTCTTGCTCCTGCTCGAGCGCCTCGGCCTGCTGATCGAGCTCGTTGGCGAGCTGCTGCGCGATCGTGCTCGCCTCGGCCCGCGCCTCCTCGGGGCTCGCCTCGGCCGACTCGAGTTCTTCGCGAATCCGGTCGAGCATCGCCAACTGCTGCTCGGTCGCGAGATCGGTGATCGGCGCCTCTTCAGCTGCCTGCTTGGCGAGACGCAGCGCTTCGTCGAGGTCGTCCGATGCCCGCTCGCGCTCCATCGCGAGCACCAACTCGGCCTCGCGCGCCTCACCGGCCGCATCACGCTGCGGCACCAGGCCTGCTGCGAGTAGCGCCACCGTTGCCAGTGCCGGCCACACACGCCACGTCGCGTTGAGCCGGAGCGGCATCGCTGCCGACACACGCACACCGCTCGCCCGATCGACCGCATCGCGCACCGCGAGCGCTGCAAAGGGGTCGGTGTCCGCCTGCGACTCCAGGTCCATCGCGGTCGCCAGGCGATCGTTCAACTCCGCCCGCTGATCGAGTTCCATCGCCGCCTCGAGGTCGCCGAGCCGCCGCACCCACGCGAGCACCAGCGCCACGACCACGCCGACGCCACCAGCAGCCACGGGGAGCGTCCACCACGGCGACACATCGCCGCGCCACTTCGCGAGCGCCACCACCGCCAGGCACGCCCCGAAGGCGCTCACCAGTGCCGGGCCGAGCAGATCCAGGGCCGACTGGGCGAGCAGCCGGCGGCGGGCCTGCCGGGCAGCGCGGCGAACGGTCGAAAGACGGGAGGGGGAATTCTTCACAACGAATAGTACGGCTCAACATGAGGTTGGGTGCATGCGCTGCCGCCGGTTGCCAGGTGTCGCCCGCGGTACGCTCGCGTCACCCGCCGAGAGGTCACAAGAGGAGCAAAACCATGAACTTGCCGCAGTCCGCCGCCTCCCAGGGACGCTTCGTCGTCAACATGGCGACCTCGTTCGTCGACGACATCCCCGCAGACCGCTTCGGCGTGATGCCCGATGGAATCACCACCAACCACCCCGCCTTCCTCCTGGCGCACCTCAACATCTACCCCGACAAAGCGGTGTTGCCGCTGATCGGCAAAGCGGATCTCGCCCAGCCCTTCGAGAAGTGGGACGCTGTCGCCGCCCCGGGCAAAGACTGCGTCAACGACCCAGATGGCTCGGTCTACGGCACCAAGGACGATATCGTCGCCGCTTTTCGAGACCGCATGCTGACTGCAGCGGATGCCGTCGAGATCACCGACCCCGTGATCTTCGAGCACCAAAACCCCAACGAGGCCGTCCGGGCCCGATTCCCTACCATCGGCGCGGTCATCGGATTCCTCATGGGCCCGCACGCGACCTTTCATCTCGGTCAGCTTAGCGCCTACCGACGGTGCATCGGGATGGCCCCCGCGTTCTGAACGCTGGTGCGAACTCTCCCTCACGCAGCCGAGGGGAAGAAGTCATCCCCATCGCCCCGGGGCCTTGAGATCACGGTGTTCACCTCGTCCGCCAGGGCCCGAATCTCCGAGTCGGCGAAGCGCAGCGAGCGCACCACCTCGTCCTCGAGCTGATCCTGATCGGCGGACGCGGGGCCACCATGCACACCGCCAACCGGGAAACGCAGCACGTCCCGATCGCTCAAGAGCAGATCGCGGCTGCCCGAGTTTCTGAACGTCGACCCATCCATGGGCACACCTCGCTAATGACGCGACAAGGAGCGTCGTGCTCCTCGGTACGCGAACCATCGGATACGCGTGCGGCGGGGTTCACCCCGCCCGCCATGGATCTCGTGCTACCAGGTCGCACAGACCGTCTGCCCGGTGGTTCTCGGCACCCCGTGCGCACCACGGCGCGGTTATCGGGATGACACCCCGACCTTGGCTCCCACCTTCGCCTCGGTCCCCGCCCGGATCCGCGCGATATTGCTCCGGTGCCGGTACACCACGAGCGCCGCCAACGCCGCGGTCACGATCACGAAGGGGGCCGCGGTCGCCGGCGGGTGCTGCCGGAACACCACGAGCGTGACCAGCGCGACGAGCACCGGGAGGCTCACCGCTGCGGCGCAGCTCGCCAGGCTCACCATCCGCCATACCCGCACCGTGCCGATCCACACCCCCAGCGCCCCGAGCGCCGGCAGCGTCGTGAACGGCCACAGCGCCAGCATCGAGCCGAACGCGGTCGCCACGCCCTTCCCACCCTTGAATCGCAGATAGATCGGGAACACATGCCCGAGGATCGTTGACACCGCCACGCCGAGCCACGCCCATGCTGCACCCGGCGCCAGCACCTCTGCCAGAAGCGGGCCCAGCACCACACCCGCGACCACCGTCGGCAGCGCACCCTTCAAGAGATCAAGCGCGAAGCACACGTTCCCGAGCGTCGGGCCCAGCACCCGGCGCACGTTCGTCGCCCCGATGTTCCCCGACCCGTGCTCGCGGATATCCACCCCCTTGAGCCGTCCGAGCACCAGCCCGAACGGGATCGACCCGACGAGATACGCCGCCATCATCGCCACGCCCCAGACAACCGCGTCGTTCATCGCTCCTCTCCCCCTCGAGCACCATGCACGGTCGGGTGCCGTGGTCTGGAAGATGCCGAAGCCATCCGAAGGCCACGTGAACACCGATGACACCGCGCATGATCGTGGCCTTCGCTTCGCCCGGACCACGGCATCGAAGAAGAGCGTGCCCCAACACAATGTGTGCGGATGCCACTGGCGGCTCGCTCCCCAGTGCGAGAGCGAGTGAAAGCCATGTACCCGCGGATCGCTCGTCTCGTCACGACTCCTCCTCTGCTGAGCGACGCGCCGCATCGAGTCGCACCAGATGCTTCACCAGCGCCGCGTTCGCCACACACCCCGCAGCGGCCCACCCGCGCCACCCGTCCATCCACGCGCCCTTCACCACCATCTGTTTCAAGAATGCGCCCACCGGCGAGGTCACGAGCTTCAATGCCG
This sequence comes from Planctomycetota bacterium, assembly GCA_038747915.1. Taxonomy (GTDB): domain Bacteria; phylum Planctomycetota; class Phycisphaerae; order Phycisphaerales; family UBA1924; genus JBCDAP01. The sequence goes on from JBCDJJ010000056.1 coordinate 10,939, forward strand.
ACGAACGCCCTCCCCCATCCGATGCACCGAGCGCCGCGTAGTCCACCTGCCGCACCAGAAACGCCCGCATCGAGTCCACCGTGTCGTGCAGCAGCACGCCCGGTAGCCGCTCCACACGCCCCGTCACCTCGAGCCGCTCGTGTACCGAGCCGCCCACCCACACCGCGGCATCACGCCGCACCAGACGCACCAGCCGATCCGGCTGCCACGCGTGACGCAGGGCACGACCCGCGTACACCACGCGTCGGTTCACGATGAACCCGTCGGCCCCATCACCATCACGAGTCACCACCTCCCGCACGGCGGTGCGCGCCCGATCGTCGAGCCGCTCGTCCGCATCGATGCTCAGCACCCACCGGTGCATGCACCGATCGAGGGCAGCTTGCTTCTGCCCGACATACCCGAGCCACGGGTGAGCGATGGCCCGCACCCCGCGCTCACGCACCATCTCCACCGTCGAATCGGTCGAGCCCGAGTCGAGCACAACGATCTCGTCGGCCACCTCGGCGACCGAGTCGATAGTCGCACCGATCGTGCGCTCCGCGTTGCGGCAGATGATGGCGACCGACAGGCCCACACCGTCAGACTACCCCGGGCCCGGGCCGCGCATCACGGCCACGCCCCGATGAACACCAGGCGATCAGAGCTGAAGAAAGGGCACCAGCTCGCCCGCGGGCAGGTTCAGTGCGCCGAGCAGGGCCGCGGCCGCGGTCGCCTCATCGTCGTTGCCCGTCCGCGCGATCCCCCGGACCGCGTCGATCGCCGAGATGTCCAGCAGGTTGCCGTGACGCCGGGCCGACTCGCTCGCCGCGTTGAGCAGCATCACCCGATCGTCCGGCTCTGTGCTCCGGTCCGCTTCGTTGACCAGCGCCATCTGGGCACGAGATTGATCGATTGTCGCCAGCACCGAGGCCAGTTTCCGCCGCACACCGCTCGAACTCTCCGGGAGCGACGCGATCAGCGGGCGGGCCGCATCCTCGGTCCGCAGCACGGGGCTCCGCGAGTTCGCCAGCGCACGCAGTGCATCGAGCGACTGCTGAGCGAGCGCGATCGACTCGAACTCGTCCACACCGCCGCCGCTCGCTGTCGCGAACAACTGATCCGCCAGCTCCGGCGCCCCGTCGATCGCCGCAACCTCTACCACGCGGGCCAGGTGGTCATCGCGGAGTCGTTCGCGGAGACGCGGCACCAGCTCGCGATCCAGGTAGCACGCGATCGGCGTGGCGAACAGCCGCGACGAGCGGCGCATGTCCTCCACCGCGATCCGGGTCTGCTCGCCCGGCAACGCCGACACGATGATGTCGATCCCCGGCGCATCGGCCAGCTGCGCCTCCGCGTCGCGGATCGACGACGCCGGCGCCAGCACCGTCCACCCGTTCGCGCCGAGCGATTCCACGAGCGTCTGCGCGAGCGCCGCATCGAAGCTCAGCACCAGCGCGAAACGCTCGCCCGCGTGCCGCACCGCCGAGGCCAGCGTCGGGATCACCAGCTCGTGACCCTCGAAGGTCTCCCGCGGGTTCGCATCCGCGAGCACCAGCGCCGCCTCCAGCTGCACACGACGATCCGGGTACGACAGCGCCTCGAGCAGCGGCTTGCGGCCGCTCAGGCCCTCCCACAGGTCGTTGCCCCCCGCCGAACGCCCCAGCGCCTCGATCGCGAGACGAGCTACCGGCGTGTCGCGGTCGGCCAATGCGCGGTCCAGCACCCGCTGCATCGCGGTCGCCCCAGCGCCCACCGCGTAGAACATCGCCCCACGCTCCGAATCGGGGTACGCCGGGTTCTCGTAGTCCGACGGCTGATCGACGTGCCGCGAGAGGTTCGAGCGAAGCCACAGCGCCACCGCCAGGTCGTTCTGCGGGTCGAGCTCGAGCGCCTTGGTCGCGTGCTGCATCGCACGTGCCTCGTGGTACACCTCCGAGCGGATCGCGGTCGGCACGAGCCCCTGGCCTGGGATGAACTCCCACAGCAGTTGATGCTCCTCCCCCGGGAAGGTCGTCAGGCTGAGCGACTCGGCGTAGTAGCTGTCGCCCACCGCTGAGAACAGCGTCGAGAGCGAGGTGCTCGCATTGAACTCGCCCTCGATCCGCTCGATCGCACGCCGCGTCGCATCGCGCACCGCGGGGACCGTCGTCATCTGATTCAGCTCGTAGAGCACCGGGAGCGCACGGGGGTACCCGATCGCGCCAAGAACATCCGCGATCGCTTCCTGCGACTCCGGCCGCACACCCCGCAGGGCCGACATGAGCGGCTCCACCGCGCACGGGCCCATGTCGACGAGCAGCTCCCGCGCCTCGCCACGAAGCGTCGGCGAGTCGGAGAACATCAACGCCTCGAGCACCGCCGGCACGGCGTACTCGCACGCTTCGACCAAACGCTGACGACCCAGTCGACGCTGCCGTGTGTCGCCATCCAGCAGCGCAACATTCGCGGACACCTCAGACGGGTTACGGGCCCGGCCGCGCCGGCCCTCCTCGTACAGCCCGCGCAGCTCAGCAGCCAGCGCCTCGAGCGACGGCACGCGGATCGCCCGGTCGTACGCCCCGGAGAACCGCTCAGCGAGCTGAGGCTCATCCTCGATCAGCGCCAGCACCGACTCGCTGTCGAGCTCGAGCTCCAGCAGCGCCCGGGCGTTCGCCTCCGCCAGCTCGTGGTTCGCCACGTAGACGTAGAAAATGAAGTCGTCGAGCAGCTCCGCCGGGTCCGGATCACTCGTCTGCGCGACCGGCGCCGGGGCAAAGACGGTCGCACCGGCAACAGCGAGCACGGCACCGAGCCGAGACAGGCTCCCAAGGGATAACGCGGAGCGGCGGGCGTGGGCCATGGATGGTCCTCTCCAGCAAGTTCGAGAAGGCGGGTGGAGGCACGGGCCGAGGCACGCGCAGGCCAGCGAATCTACCCGGCCTCCCAGTGGCCCGCCACCGGGCACACCAACCGAGGCGAGGGTGTACGGACACACCACACGACCATTTTCCGGACGCCAATCCCGATACGTAGGGACTTCACGCGCTGTTCCGCGTCAGGACACCGGGGAGCGGTCAAGTCGGGCCTCGGTTGCGTCGATGCCCACATTCGCTGACGGCTCTGTGTGGCCCCAGTTCGCCGCAAACGCTCACGGTGAGGACGCCGATGTACTCCGACAAGGATGTGCTGACGACCGGGGAAGTGGCCAAAATCTGTAATGTCGCCCCGCGCACGGTGAGCAAGTGGTTCGATGGCGGCCAGCTCAAGGGCTACCGGATCCCCGGCTCCAAGGATCGCCGCATCCCCATGGCGAACCTCATCACCTTCATGAAAGAGCACGGCATCCCCTTCGATGGCGTGCAGTCGGGCCGCACCCGCGTCCTGGTGGTCGATGAGGACACCGAGGTCAACGCTGCCCTCGAGCGCGTGCTGGTCGACCAAGCCGGGTACGACGTCCGCACCTCCGAGACCGGCTTCGAGGCCGGCGTCGAGTGCGAGCGGTTCCGCCCCCACGTCATCCTCCTCGATGTCCACCTCGGCGGGGCCGATTCGACCAACCTCGCGACCATGATCCGCGAGAACGACGAGTACGTCATGACCCGGCTCATCGCCATGAGCGGCCGGCTCACCGACGGCCAGGCCCCCCAACTCCGCGCCCGCGGCTTCGACAGTTTCCTAAAAAAGCCCTTCCAAGTTCGCCAAGTCATCGAGCTCATCGAGCGCGTCGCCAGCCCGGTCGGCTGACACCCTCGGCGTGATCACCGGTTTCGGCCTCCGCACGGGGTAGGCTGAGCGGGTGAACATCCTCCTCACCAACGACGACGGCATCCGGGCGCCCGGCATTGTGGCCCTGCACGATGTCCTCGCCGGCCTCGACCCCGCGGTCCCAAAGCCGCTCGGCGATGAACTCCAGACCATCGCCCCGCTCACCGTCCAGTCGGCCACGAGCCACGGGGTGACCTTCCACGAGCCCCTCATGGTGAGCGAGGTCACCGTTCACGAGTCGATGGATGGCCTCGCGGTCGACGGCCGACCCGCCGACTGTGTCAAGCTCGCCCTCGCTGCCCTGTGGCCTGAGCGCTTCGGCACCGGCACCCGCCCCGACATCGTCATCTCCGGCATGAACGCCGGCGCCAACTGCGGCATCAACGTGATCTATTCGGGCACCGTCGCAGCGGCGATCGAAGCGGCCTTCCTCGGCATCCCCGCCATCGCGGTCTCCCTCCACCTCGGTGCTGGACGCCCCGATTTCCGCGCCGCTGCCCGCCACGCCCGCCGCGCCATCGACGCGGTCCTCGCGACCGACCTGCTCACGGCCCACTCCTGCATCAACATCAATATCCCGCGGTGCGAGCACCCGGGCGAGGGCTACTCCCAGGCCCGCGCCGAGGCCGAAGCCCGTGACGCCGGGTCACGCCTGAGCGACCTCAACCGAACGCACCCACCCACCGATCCCATCGAGCACGGCCCCGACGCTCGCGACCCCCACCACCCCGAAGCCCCCATGCCCATCGCGGTCTGCCCCATGAACACCCACGGCATTGTGGATCGATTCGAACGCCGCGAGAGCCCCGGCGGTCAGCAGTACTACTGGGCCGCTGGCGGCGGGCTCGACTTCCACGCCACCGACCCCGGCACCGATGTCGCTGAGCTCTTCGCCCGCCACATCACCGTCACACCGCTCCGCTACGACCTCTCCGATGATGCCTCCATGGCCGCCTGGCGCGACGCGATCGCCGCTGGCGCACTCATCACCAAGTGAACTCATTCCCGCATTTGACCGGGTCGGTGGTGGGAGCATCCCGCTCCCACGGACATCCGCCCGTGCGTCTCAGCGATCGGCCGCGGGAGCGAAACGCTCGTGTGCCGCTGGCGGCTTGTCCGTCAGTGTTCAAGGACTTCGATGTTCGCACTGCACACAAGCCACCCGTGACACACGCACGAGACTCTCAAACGCAAGCTGAGGTCACACCAGCACATCAACAAACCGCCCCGGTGCCACGCGGCGCTCCACGCGGTACGTCTCCTCCACACGCCGAACCATCTCCACCCGCTCGGGCGGCGGCACATCGCCGAGCTTCGGTACGAGCGGTAACGAGCTGCCCTCGCCCTCGCGCGCACTATCCGCGGCTGGGCCGCGTTTCGGCTCCTCCGCCGCGTCCACGGGGGGGCGGGCCGGAAGCCCCGCATCGCTCACCGCGCGCTCCCGGGCGTTCTGCGCGGCCAGATAGTCGGCGTACGCCACCGCGCCCGGCGCCTGTACACCGTCGAACGTCCGCCGATCGTCCTCGCGCCGCGACGAGTCGCGTTCCGTCTCGCTCAACTCCTCCACCGGCGTGAGCCGGAGCGAATTCGTCGGCGTCGTGGCGCCCGCGATCGCGTTCCCCGCACCACCCCGTGAGGCCGCCGGCAGGTTCGGTGCATCGTCCACGGCCCGCGGCACCAGGCGCACGGTCGCTGCCTCCGCCATCGCGGCGTACGACACTCCTGTGCTCTGCGGGGTGATCTGCACGACATGAAGACACCAGCGCACGCTGCGCCGCGGGCCGTACCGACGGCCTTTCCACATCAAACGACAGGTCTCGTGCCCTCACAGCCGTTCTTCTCGGCCCCGCTATCCGGACCCGGTCCGTCTGCGACGCCGTGTTGACGCTCCGCCACACCACCGCCACGCTCACCAACACCATGCGCACCGACGAGCTCGACTACTACCTCCCCGACGATCGCATCGCCACCCACCCCGTCGAGCCACGCGACGCGTGCAAACTCCTCGTCTGCTCGCGCACCGATTCAACCCTCGTCGAGCACCGCGTCTTCCGCGAGCTGCCCGCGATCCTCCACCCCAGTGACCTTCTGGTCACGAATGCTTCGGGTGTGCTCCCCGCACGCCTCGAAGGCCATCGCACTGATTCCGGCGGCGCCGTCCGCGGCATCTACATCGAAGAACTCGCCCCGGGTCGGTGGCGCTGCCTGCTCCGCACCAACGGCGTCCTTCGTCACGGCCAACAGCTCGAACTCCGGCGCGGCGAGGCGACGCCCCCCGTCCTGGCAACCATCAATGAACTCGATGGGGAGGGCTGGGCCCTCGAACTGGACACCCCCGAGCCCGCTGCAGCGGTCCTCGCCCGCATCGGGGTCACCCCGCTCCCGCCCTACATCCTCGCTCGCCGCAAGGCCCTCGACGAACAGGTCGACGACACCCACGACCGCGACTGGTACCGAACGGTCTACGCCGAACCCAGCGCCACCGGCGGGTCCGTCGCGGCCCCAACCGCCGGCCTGCACTTCACACCCCGCCTGCTCACCGCGCTCCGCGATGGCGGCGTCGACGCAGCGTCCATCACGCTCGACGTCGGCATCGGCACCTTCGCGCCCATCACTGCCGACCGCATCGAGGCCCACGCCATGCACGCCGAGCGGTGCCGCGTCCCCGCGGAAACCATCGCGGCCCTTCACCGGGCCCGATCCGGTGGCGCACGCACCGTCGCGGTGGGCACCACCGTGGTGCGCACACTCGAGAGCCTGCCCGACCCGCCGCCGGCCGGGGGCTGGTCCGGCGACACCGAACTCTTCATCACCCCCGGCTTCGCCTTCCAGCGCACCGATGCCCTGATCACCAACTTCCACCTGCCCCGCTCCACCCTCCTGGCCATGGTCGGCGCCCTTTTCGACGGCGGCGTCCCACGCCTCCTCGGGCTTTACACCGAGGCGATCCGCCAGAACTACCGCTTCTACTCCTACGGCGACGCCATGCTCATCCTCCCCTGACATCGCTCGCGCACACGCACCGCCGGACGCCGAACGTGAGCACCGCGTACGTTCTGGGTGGCGGGTGCCGTGGAGACAACCGCAACGCGGTGTTCTCCACGCGGATGGTCCACGATGTGAACAGGGTGCGTCGTGCCTCGCGGAGGAAGGTGCTCGTGCGCCGTCTCCACGCCACTCGCTCAGACTCCACACCACCCACTCAGAACGGTGAACCGCCCTACACCCCACAATCTCAGGAGGAACACCCCCTGTCCGCCGATAGACTGCAGGTGCGGGCTTTTCCTTCTGATCGCGGGCGGTGTGCGTTGAATCTTGACGACTTGATCCAGCGCACCGACGTCGCACCAGAGGCGAGTGTGAGCCCGGGCCGCGTCCGCATCACCGATATCACCGACGACTCGCGTACCGTCCTCCCCGGCGCCCTGTTCATCGCCCGGCCCGGCGTTCGGACGGACGGCGCCCGGTACATCACCGAAGCGGTCGCCAACGGCGCCGCAGCGGTGCTCGTCCCCGACGCCGCCCTCGCGAGCGAGGTCGGCGCCCACGTCGCGGTGCTCACCGCGCCCGATGTCGCCCTCGCCGGCGCGATCCTGGCCGAGCGGTTCTTCGGCAACCCCTCGTCTGCGCTCGGCGTCATGGCGGTCACCGGCACCAACGGCAAGACCACTGTCGCGCACGCCGTCTGGCGGCTCTGCAACGCAGCGAGGCTCCGGTGCGGGCTCGTGGGCACCGTGTTCACCGACGACGGGTCCACCCGCGCCCCCTCCGTCCTCACCACACCGCCCGCGACCGAGCTGAGCTTCACGCTCTCCGCCATGGTCGAAGCCGGGTGCCGGGCGGCCGCCATCGAGGCCTCGAGCCACGCACTCGACCAGGGCCGCGTCGCTGCGATCGACACCGACGTTGCCGTCTTTACCAACCTCACCGGCGACCACCTCGACTACCACCACACCATGGACGCCTATGCGAGCGCCAAGGCCAGGCTCTTCGAGCCGCTCCGCGCGGGTGCCCTCGCCATCGTCAACGTCGACGACCCCGCCCACGAGTGCATGCTCCGCGACTGCCGCGCCGAGGTGCTCCGGTGCTCGCTCATCGATCCATCGCTCGACGCCTTCGCCCGCATCACATCCACGAATATTGATGGCATGCACACCGCATTCGCCGGCCCGTGGGGCGAGTTCGAGGTCACCCTCCCGGTGATCGGCGCGTACAACGCGATGAACGCGCTCCAAGCGATCGCCGCAGCACACCGGCTCGGCGTGCCCGGTGACCGCCTGCGCGATGCCGCCTCGCTCATCGAGCCGCCGCCCGGCCGTCTCGAACCGGTCCCCGGGCCGGCCACGACGAGCGATGATCACCCGCGTGTCTTCGTCGACTTTGCGCACACCGACGCAGCACTCCGCCACGCTCTGGCCGCGGCCCGCACGATCGTGCCCGAGGGATGTCGCCTCATCGTGGTCTTCGGGTGCGGCGGCGATCGAGATGCCACCAAGCGCCCGCGCATGGCGCGTGGCGCGGCTGATCTCGCCGATGTCGTCGTCATCACCTCCGACAACCCGCGCACCGAAGAGCCACACCGCATCATCACCGACATCCTCGCGGGCCTGAGCGCCTCCGAGCGCGATGCCGCGATCGTCCACGCCGACCGGTCCCGCGCCATCGCTGAAGCGGTTGCCCTTGCCGGTCCGCACGATGTCGTCGTTATCGCCGGCAAGGGCCACGAGCGCGAGCAGATCCTCCCCGACGGCGCCGGTGGTGTGAGGCGCATCCCCTTCGACGATGCGCACCATGCGGTCGAGGCGCTCGCCGCCCGGCGCCCCTCGAACCTCCAACCCGCGGGGCCCAGATGATCCGGTGGCCGCTCGACAAGATACGACGCGCCGTCGACGGCCGGTGGGCCATCAAACCCGCGGCACCCGATCGCCCGATCGCCGGTCTCTCCACCGACACCCGCACACTCGCTTCGGGCCAGCTCTTCGTCGCCCTCCGCGGTGAGTTCTTCGATGGGCACGCCTTCATCTCACAGGCCGGTGCCCACGGTGCGCCCGCTGTGCTCATCGATTCACCCGATGCCCTCGTCGAGCCGGCCCGCCTCGCGCTCCAGCACCACGGGTGCGGCGTCATCACCGTTGCCAGCACCGACGACGCCCTGCTCGAACTCGGCGCCGCCTACCGACGCACACTCACCCGCACCCGCGTCGTCGCGGTCACCGGGTCAGCCGGCAAGACCACCGCGGTCAGGTTCATCGACGCCGCCCTCGGCCTCTCGCTCCACGGCTCCGCGAGCATCAAGAGCTTCAACAACGCCATCGGCGTCCCCCTCACCATCCTCGCGGCCGACGAGCAGAGCGACTACCTCGTGTGCGAGATCGGCATGAACGCACCGGGCGAGATCGCCGAACTCGCCGCGATCACGGCCCCCGACATCGCGGTGATCACGTCCATCGGGCGAGCACACATCGGCGAGCTCGGCTCGATCGAGGCCATCGCCCGCGAGAAGGCCTCGCTCCTGCCCGACCTCACACCCGGCGGCCTGGCGGTCGTGCCCGTTGGTGGCGAGATGGGTGGCGAGTACCTCGAGCCCTACCTCGGCCCGGTGCCACAGCTCGTGCGATTCGGCGCCGCCGAGACCGCCGATATCCGCATCCAGCGCGCGCACCACACGGACCGCGGCACGCTCGCGGTCGAGTTCGCGGGCGGCCCAAACGTCGAGCTCCCTCTCATCGGTCGCCACAACGCGGCCAACGCAGCAGCAGCGGTCGCCGTCGCCCGGGCATTCAATCTCGACCCGAGCGTCATCGCCCGCGGCCTGGCCCGAACACACGCGCCGGAGATGCGGTTCGAACCCGAGACCATCGCCGGCGCGACCATCTATAACGATGCCTACAACGCTTCGCCCGAGTCCGTCCGCGCGGCCATCGACACCTTCGCCGAGGTCGGTGCGCCGGCGCAACGTCGCGTCATCGTCCTCGGCGACATGCTCGAGCTCGGCGTCCACGCCGAACCCACCCACCGCGAGATCGCCGCCGCCATCGCGAAGACGAACCCACCCGACGTCGTGATCGCCATCGGACTCATGGCCCCAGCGGTCGTCGATGAACTCCTCGAACGCGGCTACACCGGCGAATCGGCGATTTACTCCGAGCTGACACCCGAGATCGCCACCCGCCTCGCGGCGCGACTCGAGCCGGGCGACGCGGTGCTCGTGAAAGGTTCGCGCCGCCTCGGCCTGGAACGCCTGGTCACCGCTGCCCGCACCCGCGCCGGCGTCGCCACGCAGCCCTCCACCCGCGTCGAGGCCGCCGGCTGAGCCGCCGATGCTGTTCAACCTCCTCGAGATCACGCGCCAGTTCCTCATCGAGACCGGGCTCTACCGCTTCGCCCAGATCCTCGATCAGCAGGTCTTCCGCGTCTTCGCTGCGGGTCTTCTCGCCTTTGCCATCATGCTCGTGTCCGGTCGACCCTTCATCGCCCGGCTGGTGCGCATGAAGATCGGTGATGCGGCGCGCTTCGACGTGCGTGCGCTCGAAGCCGCCATGAAGAGCAAGGCCAACACGCCCACCATGGGTGGCCTCCTCATCGCTGCAGCGATCTTCATCTCCACCTTCCTCCTCGCCGACCTCACCAACCCCTACGTGCAGTACGGCCTCGTCGTCCTCGTGTGGCACGCGCTGCTCGGCGGCGTCGACGACTGGCTCAAACTCACCGCCCAGCGACGCGGCGGCGGACGCCAGGGCCTGCACGCCTGGGAAAAGCTCGTCTTTCAGCTCGGCATCGGCCTGCTCATCGGCTACTTCGCGTGGGAGGTCCCCCTCCGCGTGCCCGATGCGCCCGACTTCCCCCTTGCCCACGCTGTGAACTGGCCCTTCGTCAAAACCTACGACCACCCCGCCGCCGAGCCCGCGGGCCACCTCATCTTCATGGGCGCGATCACCTACACGCTCGTCATGACCCTGATGATGGCCGGCATGTCCAACGCGGTGAACATCACCGACGGCATGGACGGCCTCGCCTCCGGCGTCGCCACGTGCGTCGCGATCGGCATCGTGGTGCTCTGCTTCATCGCCGGGTCCGAGTCCATCGCGCGCGACCTGCTCGTCCCCTACGTCTGGAAGGCCGACGAGCTCGCGGTGCTCGCTGCTGCGATGGGCGGCGCGTGTCTCGGTTTCCTCTGGTTCAACTGCGCCCCTGCTGCGGTGTTCATGGGCGACACCGGCTCGCTGTGCCTCGGCGGCCTTGTCGGCTACCTGGCGGTTGTCCTGCGTCAGGAGTTTGTGGTCCTGGTGATGAGCGGCATCTTCCTCATCGAGATCGTGAGCGTGGTGCTCCAGGTGGGCTACTTCAAAGCCACCAAGGATGCGAACGGCCAGGGCAAACGCATCTTCCGGTGCGCGCCCTATCACTGGCACCTACACATGGGTGGCCTGGGCGAACAGAAGATCGTTGCTCGCTTCTGGATCATCTCGATCGTCCTGACCGCGATCGCCCTCGGCTCGCTCAAACTTCGCTAATGCCTCCAGGACGAGCCGCGGGCGCGAGTCCGCGGAACAGCTCGCCGGTGAACGTGACGCGCGCATCGTCCGATCGATTCCGCTCCGTTGTCTGATGCCTTGCCCCTGATCCCTCCCTACGCTCCACGCTCATGAGCGCAGGCGGAGCACCCACCACCAAAGGCCCACGCGTCCCCCGGCCCGGCGAGATCCGCTCCGGTCGACTCGCCGGTCTCTCCATGTGGGCCGCCATCTGGGTGCTCTCCTGGCCCACACTCATCGAGAGCCTGCTCACCGCTCTCGTCGGCTTCGTCGACACCGCGCTCGCGGCCCGCATGTCCGCCGCGGCGACCGACGCCATCGGCCTCACCGCCTACTTCGGCTGGCTCTTCTCACTCGTCGGCATGGCTGTCGGCACCGGCGTGGTTGCCCTGGTCGCTCGCGCCATGGGCCGCGGCCGCACCGCGGTCGCCAACGCGGCGCTCGGCCAAGCGGCGCTCCTCGCCGTCGCCGCTGGCGGCACCACCGGGGCGATCGTCTACGCCTTCGCCCCCGCCATCGCGGGGGCCTTTCTCAAGTCGCCCGAGGCCCAGGATCTCGCCGTCGAGTACCTCCGCGTCATTGCCATCGGCATCCCCGCCCAGGCCTTCGTTGCTGCGGCGCTGTCCGCCCTGCGCGGCGCGGGCGATGCCATCCGCCCGCTCACGGTCATGGCCGGTGTCAACGTCATTAATGTCCTCGTGAGCTTCGCCCTCGCCGGTGTGAGCCTCACCGTGGTCGGCGTCGGCGACTCGGGCGAGATCGTCGAGCGCGTGCTGATCCCCAAACCCTTTGCGGGCATCGAGCCCAACGTCGGCGGCATCGCCTGGGGCACCACCGTCGCGTGGTGGGTTGCGACCGCGGTGCTCGTGGCCATGCTCTCGCGCGGCGTCTCCGGGCTCCGGCTCCGAGTCATCCGCCTCCGCCCGCACTGGCACACCACGCGTCGCATCCTCCGCGTCGGCATCCCGAGCTTCGCTGAGACCGCCGGCATGTGGTTCGGCAACCTCATCGTCATCATCGCCATCCGCATGATGGAGGCGCCCAACCTCATGGGGGCGCACATCATCGCGATCCGCGCCGAGGCGTTCAGCTTCCTCCCGGGCTTCGCCATGGGCACCGCTGCGGCAACCCTCGCCGGCCAGTACCTCGGCGCCGGACGCGTCGACCTCGCCACGCAGGCCATCACGCGGTGCGTCCTCCTGGCGACACTCCTCATGGGGCTCTTCGGATGGGCCTTCATCCTCATCCCCGAGACGATCGTCCGCGTCTTCAGCGCCCAGCCGGAGCACCTGCTGCTCGTCCCGCCGCTCCTCGTGATGATGGGCCTCTTCCAGGCTCCCTTCGGCGCCTCCATGGCCCTCCGCGGCGCTCTCCGCGGCGCGGGCGACACCACCATCGTCATGTTCATCACCTGGGGCAGCACCTACCTCATCCGCCTCCCCCTCGTCTGGCTGTGCTCTGGTGTTGAGATCCCGCTCTGGGGCGACGTTGTCATCCCCAACCCCGCGCCCGTCCAGGCCTGGCTCGGCGTCACGCAGCTCCAAGGCCTCTGGATCGCCCTCGGCCTCGAACTCTGCATCAGGCCCGTGTTCTTCCTGGCCCGCTTCCTCCAAGGCGGATGGAAGCACGTCAAGGTCTGACGAGCGCACATCGTCGAGCTGTCGAAGTCGGTGGTGGACGCGTCTCGCTCCCGCGAACACCCGCCGCACCGACGCTAGAGCAGACCAAGTCAACTCGTCTTGCCAGTCTCAGCGGTGGATCGACCGACTCCGGGACTTGGGTGCCACTGGCGGCTTGCCCGCCAGTGTTCAAGGGCTTTGGCGTTCGCACTGGTGGGCAAGCCACCAG
>JBCDJJ010000057.1:0-23962 GCA_038747915.1 Planctomycetota bacterium
CACGGATGTCCAGGCCTCCGGCGTCAACATCCTCACCGAGCACGAAGATGTCTGCTCCGCCCGCCTCACGTTCCAGATGCCCCAAGGCCGGTGCGTCGCCAACATCTCCTGCTCGCGCCTCGCCCTCAAGACCGAGCGCAAGGTCCGCATCACCGGCGAGAACGCCTACGTTTCCATCGACTACGCCAACAAAACCGGCGTCCTCCTGCGCCGCACCGCCAACGAGGCGCAAATGAACCAGGTCCGCACCGCCCTCCGCGACGGCACCGACCTCTCCGACCTCGACTACTCCGAGCTCGTCGAGATCGAACCCCTCGATATCGAGGGCGGCGATCAGCTCGAGATGGAACTCAACGCCTTCCTCGACGCGGTGCGAGAGGGCACCCGCCCCCCCATCGACGCCCGCGCCGGCTTCGCCGCCGTCCGCACCGCCCAGCGGATCATGGCCGAGTGCCGCCAGGACTGGGTCGGCCGCGACGACCTCGCCGCCCCCGCCATGCCGACCTCCCCAACCTCCTGACCCTCGGGCTCCCGACCAGGCCGGACGGGTACCCAGCCCGCCACACACATCGGGTGCCCGCGTACTCGCCACGCGAGAACGCGGGCGAACGTTCCCGCCCCCAGACAACCCGCCCCGCTCCCGATACGATCTCGCGCCCTCGATCAGGAGCCATCCGTATGAGCGACGCGAGCTTCCGGTGCCTTCTCATCACGCCCACCGAGCGCATGCTCGATGTCCGCGTGACCTACGCCGATGTCCCGATGCACGACGGGCAGCGGGGCGTCATGCCACGCACCGCCCCCATCGTCGGCAAGCTCGGCCCCGGCGAACTCCGCCTCGAACTCGCCGAGGGCGGCGAGCAGAGCTACTACATCGAGGGCGGGTTCATGCAGCACGTCGACGGCACGCTCACCGTGCTCTCCACCACCGCGGAAGAGGCCGCGTCCATCGACGCCGGTGAGGCCCGCGCGGCGCTCGCCGAGGCCAACGCCCGCACTTCCACCGATACCGACGAGATGGACCGCATCACCAACGATCGCCGCAAGGCCACCGTCCGCGTTGCCCTGGCTGGCAAGGCGTGAGCGACCTCCGTATCGCCTTCATGGGCACCGGGCTCATCGCCGCCAAGTGCCTCGAGTCCGCCACCAAAGCCGCTGGGTGCACCGTCACGCACATCGCCTCGCGCACACGCGAGCGCGCCGAGACCTTCATCGCGGATCAGGCCGCCCTGCTCCCGAACGGCGCCCACCCGATCACCTACGACGAACTCGCTGCAGCGGATGACGTCGACGCGGTCTACATCTCCTTGCCCAACCACCTGCACGTCGGGTGGTCGCTCACGCTCCTCGAGGCCGGCAAGCACGTGCTCTGCGAGAAGCCGCTCACGCCGCACCGTGCCGAGGCCGAGCGCGTCGTCGAGACCGCGCGCCGCAAGAACCGTGTGTGGCAAGAAGCCTTCATGTACCCGCACCACCCGCAGACCGATCGGCTGCGCGAGATCACCCACGCGGCGCTGCACGACCCCGCCAACAGCCCCATCGGCGAACTCCGCCTCCTCCGCGCCGACGCGGTCGTCGACCTGGGCGACGGCACCCACGTCGAGCACCGCCTCCGCCACTCCACCCAGGGCGGCGCCCTCCAGGATGTCGGTGTCTACCCGATGGGGTGCGTCCGCTACCTCACCGGTCTCGAGCCCGACCCCGGCTCCATCCGCGCCACCGCACGGCCGGCCCGCATCCCCGAGGGTGAGTCGCACCCGGTCGACGGACTGCTCGTCTGGAGCTTCACCGTCGCCGACGGCCGCGTCCCCGTGCAGTGCTCGACCGCGCTCGACACCTGGGCCGGCCACGGCCTCGAACTCGCCGGCACCACCGGCCGCCTCTCCACCGCCCGCCCCTACTGGCCCGACGATCACCGGGCCGTCCTCGATCTCGCGCACCGCGACGCCGAGCCCACCGAGATCGTCATCGAAGACGGCGGCGACCGCGTCGAGCACCAGTTCGCCCACTTCGCGAGCGCCTGCCGCGGCGACGGCCCCATCATCCCGAGCTGGGACTGGTCCATCGGCATGGCCGCGGCGATCGAAGACACCTACGCCGCGCTCGAGTGGGAGCCACTCCCGCCCTCACCAGCGGTGTGATTCGCGCTCCCACGAGCCGAGGGCGCAAGCCCTCGGACAGAACGCCAGCGTTCTCCCTCACCCCCGCGCATGCGGCGGCGCCGGCAACGCCTCCCGCTCCTTCCACGTCTCGATCGCCTTCCCGAGCCGAGCCCAACACGCCTCGAGCAGCGGCCCCAGCCCGTGCCCGTTCGCCGAGCTGATGCAGAACACCGGCACATCGTGCCCGAGTTGAAGCTCCGCCCGCACGATCGCCCCCGCCGCCTCCGCTTCCTCGCCCGCATCCCCGCCCAGCAGATCCACCTTGCTCACCGCGATCAACTCGGGCTTCTCCGCGAGCTCCGGCGCGTACGCCTCGAGTTCCGCGCGGATCGCACGGTAGTTCTCCGCGAAGCTCGACTGATCCGCCGGCTCCAGCTCGATCAGGTGCACCAGCAGCCGCGTTCGTTCCACATGCCGCAGAAAGTCGTGCCCGAGCCCGACGCCATCCGCAGCGCCCTCGATCAGTCCTGGGATGTCCGCGATCACGATCCGCCGCGCCGCGTCGAGCTCCGCAATCCCGAGCTGCGGGCTGAGTGTCGTGAACGGGTAGTCCGCGATCTTCGGACGCGCCGCTGTCACCGCGGAGAGCAGCGTGCTCTTCCCCGCGTTCGGCTTGCCGAGCAAGCCCACATCCGCGATCAGCTTGAGCTCGAGCCGGATCACCTTCTCCTCGCCCACATCGCCCGGCGTGCACTGCTCCGGCGTCTGATTCGTCGCGCTCTTGAAGTGCTCGTTCCCGAGCCCGCCCGCGCCACCTCGCGCGAGCACCACCCGCTCGCCCGGACCGAGATCCGCGATCACCTCGCTCGTCTCGTCGTCCACGATCACCGTCCCGGGCGGCACCGGCACCACCACATCGCTCGCGTCCGCACCGAAACAGCTCGACCCACGACCCTGCTCGCCCGACTTCGCCCGCCAGTGCCGCCGGAACCGAAAGTCCATCAGCGTGTTGATGTTGTCGTCCACCACCGCGATCACCGACCCGCCGCGGCCGCCATCGCCGCCGTCCGGCCCGCCCTTGGGCACGAACTTCTCGCGCCGGAAACTCGCGCACCCGTCGCCACCCTTCCCCGCGCGCACAAAGATGACTGCCTGATCAACGAACACGGGGCGACGGTAGAGCCACGACCCCCGCCGGTCGACCGTCCGATCGGGCATCCGGCCCAATCTTCGTCACGCCTTGCATGCCCCGAGCACCCCCTCGATCATTCCACCATGCGACGCATCCACCTCATCGCCGCCTTCGCCGGTGTCCTCGCCACGCTCGCGCTCCCCGCCTGCGGCCCCACCGAGGCCGATCTCACCCCGCGCGACCCCCTCGGCCCCGGGCGCGATGTCGACCCCGCGCTCCGCGGCACGGTCGGCTCCCAGGCCATCGTGAGCGGCCTCGCGCCCGCGTACGTCTCCGGCATCGGCTTCGTTGTCGGTCTCAACGGCACCGGCTCGGGCGATGTCCCCGCCTCCGTCCGTGCCTGGCTCGTCTCCGAGATGACCCGCCTCGGCATCGGCCGCGGTGATGGCCCACTCTCCGACGTCACGCCCGATCAGCTCATCGACGATCCCAACACCTCCGTCGTCCTCGTCGAAGCCGCCATCCCAGCAGCGGCGCCCGATGGCTTCCCCTTCGATGTCATCGTCGCGGCCCTCGACGGCGGCACCACCACCTCGCTCGAGGGCGGCCGCCTCTGGACCACCGACCTCTACCCCGGCCGCTTCATCCCCGGTGGCGCCGACCTCCAGGCCGTCGCTCGGGCCGAGGGTGATGTCTTCATCAACCCCTTCGCGCCACCCATCGGAACCGCCGAGCCCGATGCCACCACCACCGTCCTGCGCACCAGAGGCCGCGTGCTGAGCGGCGGCATCGTCTCCACCCGGTACAGCCCCACCCTTCTCCTCGACAACCCCTCGCACTCGCGAGCCCGCGCCATCGCCTACGCCATCAACACCCGCTTCGGCGTCGGTGGGGCGCGCGACCCCGTCGCCATCGGCCGCACGCCCGAGGTCGTCGAGATCAACGTCCCGCCGGGGTGGGTCAACCGCGTCGACGAGTTCTTCAACGTCATCTCGCACCTCCGCGTCGATAGCTCCTTCCCCGCGCGCTGGGCCGAGAACTACACACGCACGCTCGTCGAGCGGCCCGAACTCGCCGAGCCGATGATGTGGTCCCTCATCGCCCTCGGCCGCATCGCCCTGCCCGCGATCCGGCCGCTCTACGACAACCCCGACCGCGCGGTCCGCCTCGCGGCCCTCGAGGCCGGGTCCAAGCTCGAGGATCCGCTCACCAAGCCGCACCTCTTCGAGCTCGCTGCCCCCGGCTCGGGGCCCGACCGCCTCTTCGCCGTCGATCGCCTCGCCGAGCTGCCCGACGACCCCGCGGTCGACCTCGAACTCCGCAACCTCTTGAGCGACGACGACCTGGCGGTCCGTGTCTCCGCTTACGAGTCGCTCGAGCGCCGCCGCGACCCCTTCATCCGTCAGCGGATCATGAGCGACAAGTTCGTCATGCACCGCGTGCCCGCGGGTGAGCCCATGGTCTACGTCACCCAGCAGCGGGTGCCGCGCATCGCCCTCTTCGGCGACGACCTCACCCTCGAGCCCACCTCGCTCGTCTCCGCGTGGGACCGCACCTTCATGGTCCGCACCGATGGGCGGGCCGAATCCGCCAACGTCTTCTACCGCGACCCGCGCACCGGTGCCGCCATCGTCAACGAGGTCCGCGCCGACGCCCCCACCCTCGTCGAGTACCTCGCGCACAAAGAAACCCCCGAGACACCCGCCGACGGGCTCGATCTCAGCTACTCGCAGGTCGTGGGCGCCCTGAACGAAGTGATCGTCGGTGGCGGTCTCGACGCCTACCTCGTCCCCGAGGCCGATCGCCTCGCCCTCGAGCGCCTCAAGGCCCTCAACGAGACGCCCTCCGCCGGCCGACCCGAGCTCTCCACCGATGGCCCGATCGACGCGTTCAGCCCCGTCGACTTCGGCCCCGGCTCGCAGGCCGCCATCGAAGCCGGCCTCACCGAGGACGAGCGCCGCGCCCGCGAGATCCGCCGCGCCCGCTACGTCGTCCCACTCCGCCGGGACGGCGAGGACGGCGAACCGGCCTCGACCGTTGTCGACCCGATTCCCGATGCCACAGCGCCGGACGGCGACACCAACCCGGATCCCACCACCCCGCGCGACCCGTCGATCGATACCTACGATTGATCGTCTCAAGCGTCTTTCCTCACGCGGGGCTTGGCGACGGACCACCGGCTCGATAGCCTGCTCACGTACGACATGTCGTGCGTTCGGCGAGGCCGCCCGCAAGGATGGCGGGTCATCGGGTGTGTGCAGGCCGTCGATCCCCGTTCGCCGTCAGTCAGTGTCCGCGCGGAGCGTCGCCGGGCATGTCCTCGGGCACCGCTTGCCAGACATGGAGGTCCGGCTCAATGCGCCTCGCCAAGGTCACGCTTCACGGCTTCAAGAGCTTCGCCGATTCCACCGACTTCGCCTTCGACCGCCCGATCACCGGCATCGTCGGTCCGAACGGGTGCGGCAAGTCCAATGTGGTCGACGCCATCAAGTGGGTCCTCGGTGAGCGATCAGCCAAGTCATTGCGTGGCAAGGAGATGGCCGATGTCATCTTCGCCGGCTCCGCGGGCCGCAAACCCGCCGGCATGGCGGCCGTCACCCTGACCTTCGAGAACCCACTCGTCGAGGCGTCCCCCTCCGCTCGCACCGCTGCCCCCGACGACCTCGAAACCCTCAGCGCCACCCTCGACGCGCCAACCAACGCCGACGCCGAAGCAGAGGAGGCCACCGCCGACGGAGCTTCTGGCGAACCCGCCAACCCACCAGACGACCCAACACCCGCCCGACCCTCTCGCGCCCTCGCCCTCGACACCGACACCGTCGACATCGAGCGCCGCCTCTACCGCGACGGCGTCTCCCAGTACCTCATCAACGGCCGCAAGGTCCGCCTCCGCGACATCCGTGAGCTCTTCATGGACACCGGCGTCGGGGCCCACGCCTACTCGATCATCGAGCAGGGCAAGGTCGATGCGATGCTTCTCGCTTCGCCGATCGAGCGTCGCATCTTCTTCGAGGAAGCTGCGGGCGTCGCCAAGTTCAAGGCCCGCCGCGTCGAGGCCCAGCGACGCCTCGAACGCACCGAGGCCAACCTCGTCCGCACCCGCGAGCAGCTCGAATCCACCGAACGCCGCCTCCGCATCGTCAAAGGCCAAGCCGCCAAGGCCGAGCGATTCCGCGCCCTCGACGCCGAGCTGCGCGCCCTCCAGGCCTGCCTCCTCCTCGATCAGCACGACGAACTCGCTCACCGGCTCCACGGCCTCACGAGCCAGATCACCGAGCTCGACGAGACCCGCAAGCACCTCACCGAGGAACTCGCCAGGGCCGAATCCGAGAAGCAAGCCGCCGAGCTCGCCCGGTCCGACCTCGCTGCCAAACGCTCCCGCGCCGACCGCGAACGCACCGCCGCCGAGCACACCGGCCAGCAGGCCGATCAGCGACGCGCCCTCACCGAGCGCGCCCTCGCCGAAGCCGAGGAACAGCTCGCCGGCGAGCGTCACCAGCTCGATGAAATGGCCACCCGCCGCGATGAGCTCGCCCAGCGCATCACCGAGACCGAGCAGCTCGTCGGCGAGGGCCGCGAAACCGCTCTCCGCGCCGAGGCCGACGCCGAGTCCGCCGCCTCCGCCCGCGCCGAGCAGCAGACCGAACTCGCCGAGGCCCGCCGAGCGCTCGGCGAGCACCGTGCCGACGCCGCGACCGCCGAGCGTGATCGTTCCGGCGTCCAGGCCCGCCTCGACGCCGACCGCCGCCGCCTCGATACCGTCCGTGCCGAATCGGCTCGTTTCGACGAGAAACGCCGCACGCTCGACGCCGAGCGCGATGAGCTCCGCACCACGCTCCGCGAGCACACCCACCAGTTCGAGGAACAGGGCGGCCGCGCCCGCACGCTCAGCGACGACATCGCCGAGCGCCTCACACGTGCCGAGTCGCTTTCTGTCGACCAGCGCCGCGTCACCGAGCGACTCAACGAGATGGAGCAGCGGCACGCCCGCCTCGACAGCCGCCGCGAAGCCATCGTCGAGCTCCTCGAACGCCGCGAAGGGCTCGCCGAGTCCGTGCGCACACTCATGGAGCAGCGCGACCACCCCGACGCCCCGCCCGCGCTCGCCCCGATCGTCGCCCCCCTCGGCGAACTCGTCGAGACCGACACCGAGCACGCTGCAGCGGTCGAAGCCGCGCTCGGCCACATGCTCGAAGCGGTCGTCGTCCGCGGCGGCGCCGACGAGGTGTCCGCGCTCGCGTCGGTGCATCTCCCGGGCCGCATCACGGTCCTGCCAACCGCGGGGCTCACATCGTCGGGCGCCGCGCCGCACGCCGATGCCGACGAGACGGCGCTGCTCGCTGCCCTGTGGCCCCGTGTTCAACCGGCCCGTGCCCTCGTCCGCGCCGCACCCGAGATCGCTCACATTCTCGATCGCCTGCTCGCTCGCACGCTCGTGGTTGCAGACCTCGACGCGGCGATGCTCCTCGCTGCGGGGCCGCTCGGTGGACCGCTCGCTCGCGGGTGCTGGCGTTTCGTCACGACCGATGGCTCGGTCATCGAGCACGATGCCCGCGTCACCACCGGCACCGCTGCCACCGGCGAGGGCGGCGCCGGGCTCTTGCAGCGGCGCACCGAGCTCGCCTCGCTCGGCCTCGAGCTCTCCTCCGTCGAGCGCGAGCTCGCAACCCTCCGCACCGCCCGCCGATCGCTCGACGACCGCGCCACCACCCTGAACGATGAGCTCGCCGACCTCCGTCACCACCTCGCCGAGGCCGAACGCGCCCGCACCAAGGCCGAGTCGGCACGCGACCGCGTGCTCGCTGCGATCGACCGCATCGACCGCGAAGCCGCTGAGGCCGAGCGAGCGGCGCTCGAGGCAAGCGAACGAGCGAAGGCCATCGAGGCCGAGCGCACCGACCTTGCTGGTCAGCTCGCGGCGCTCGATCGCCGCGTCGCCGAGGCCGCCGAACGCGTCGCCGAGCACGAGTCCGCGGTCGAGCACCTGCAGCACGCCGTCGAGCGCGCCGGCGATCACCTCGGCGAACTCCGGGCCGAGGCCCTCCGCCAGTCCGAGCGGCTCGCAGGCGCCGAGCGCGAACACCGCCGGCTCCTCCGCGAGCGCGACGAGGTCGAGTCGGGCCGCCTCCGCGTCGCCCAGCAGGTCGAGCACCGCGAGGCCCGCATCGAGTCGCACCGCGCCGCCATCGCCGAGGCGACGGCCGAGGCCGAGTCGGCAGCGGTCGAGGCCAAACGCATCGCCGCCTCGCTCGTCGAGCTGAGCGATCAGCTCGCTGAAGCGAGCCAGGCGAGCGAGACGCTCGGCGAGCGCGTCGGTGCCCTGCGCGATCGCACCCGCATTGTCGAGCGCGACTGGCAGAGCCTCGAGATGTCCAAGCGTGAGCTCGAGGTCCGCCGCGAGCACCTCGAAGAAAAGGCCATCACCGAGCTCGAGCTCGATCTCCGCGCCGAGTCGTGCGCCTGGGCCGCGATGATGGCGGACGGCGATGTCGCGCCGATCGACCGCGAGGCCGACGAGAAGGAGGCCACCGACCTGCGCAAGCAGATCAAAGCACTCGGCAACGTCAACCTCGACGCCATCGAAGAGGCCGAGGCCCTCGTCGGCCGCAACGAGGAGCTCATTCAACAGGTTGCCGACATCGACGCCGCCCGCGCCCAGCTCGAAGAACTCATCGACCGTTTGGCAACTGCCAGTCGCGAACGCTTCCGCGAGGCCTTCGTCTCCATCCAAACGCACTTCTCAGGTCAAGACGGCATGTTCCGCCGGCTCTTCGGCGGCGGCAAGGCCGAGCTCCGCCTGCTGCCCGTGCCGGTGAAAGACGAGGACGGCAACGCCATCGAGGGCGAGATCGACTGGCTCGAATCCGGCATCGAGGTCATGGCCAAGCCGCCCGGCAAAGAGCCGCGCTCCATCAGCCAGCTCTCGGGTGGCGAGAAGACCATGACCGCCGTCGCCCTCCTCATGAGCATCTTCCAGTCCAAGCCGAGCCCCTTCTGCGTGCTCGACGAGGTCGACGCCGCCCTCGACGATGCCAACGTCGAACGCTTCTGCCGCATCGTCAAGCAGGGCCTCGACGACTGCCACTTCATCGTCATCACCCACAACAAGAAGACCATGCGCATGGCCGATGCCCTCATCGGCGTCACCCAGCAGGAGCGGGGGGTCTCCACCCAGGTCGCGGTGAAGTTCGACGAGGTCAAGGCCAACGGCGAGATCGAGGCCAAGCCCATCAGATCGAACCAGAAGGGAAGCCGCACGCCGAGGGTTGCAACGCCCGAAGTGGTCGGCGCCGCATGACCGCGCCCGTATTTTTCTGACCGGTCGGGCGCATCATGTCCGAGTCGTGCATATCCTATCAAAATACAAACATACAACGTCCATCGATCCGCGCCCGCGTGGCAGGTGCGCTTGCAATACTTGAAGTCACTTGAAGTAGAAGTCGCGCGCGTGTAGTGTCGTGGGATGACCGGCGACAACTCCGAGATGACGCCGGACGACCGGCGGCGGCTTGGTTTGCTCGCGGGCCAAGCCTTCACGCCCGGTCCGCCGGTGCGGGGTGCCGAGGAGTTCGCAGGTCGGGACGACCAACTCCAGCAGGTCAGCGATGCCATCGGCACGCCGGGGCGGAGCGTGCTGATCTACGGCGAACGCGGCGTCGGCAAGACCTCGCTCGCCAACGTGATCGACGAGCTTTACCGCCAGATCTCCGGAGAGCGGATCTGTTCGCCGTCGATCTCGTGCGATAGCGACGACACCTTCGACAGCATCTGGAAACGCGTGTTTCGGGCCGCAGCGAGCACGGTCGAAGAACCGCTCTCCGAGCGCGTCACGCACCAACTGCACGACGCGCTGGACGTAGCCATCTCACTGACCTCCCACGATGTGTGCCGTCTCGCCACGATCGTGACGCAAGCACACCTGTTCATCCCGGTCATCGATGAGCTCGACCGTGTGCCGAACACGCACGTGCTCACGGTGATGACCGACACGATCAAGCAACTCTCCGATCACGTGCCGAGCGCGACCGTGGTGCTCGTTGGCGTGGCGGACGAGGTGGATGAACTGCTCGCAGCCCACAAGTCCATCGAGCGTGCGATCGAGCAGGTGCTGATGCCGAGGATGCCCCCCGACGAGACGCTCGAGATCTTGGCCAAGGGCGCGGCCATCACCGGCATCGAGTTCGAGCCCGATGCCAGCTCGCTCATCACCAAAATCGCCATGGGACTGCCGCACCACGCGCACCTGCTGGGGTTGAACGCGACACGGGCAGCCCTCGAGGCGGGATCGTCGTGCGTTCGAGCGGACGATGTCCACCTGGGGCTTGATCGAGCAATCAAAGGACGGCAGCACACCCTCATGAAGGCATACGACGACGCGACCACGAGCCCGAGGCCCGACAACCTCTACCGCCAGGCGCTGCTCGCGTGTGCCCTTGCCGAGACGGATCAGCTCGGCTATTTCACAGCGGCTGGTGTCCGCGATCCCATGACGGCCATCATGGGCGAGCCCTACGACATCCCCAACTACACCCAGCACCTCGCACAGTTCTGCGAGCAGGGGCGGGGCCCTGTGCTCCACCGCATCGGGGCGAAACGTCGGTACCGGTACCGCTTCGCCAATGCGCTGCTTCAGCCATTTGTCGTGATGCACGGCCTCAAAGAGGGGTGGATCTCCGAAGAGGACCTGCGTGGGTGAGCGGCGCCGGGCTCGGTTGGTCGGCCGCCCCGGCCTGATCTCTCTATGATCTTCGGCATGGCTGAATCGCTCACGCTTGCCACCGAGCTCAACTTCTACGTCCCTGTCCTTCTCCTCGTGGCGATGGCGGTGACCTTTGCGGTCGCCAACGTCGTGCTCTCGCTCATCATCGGTCCCAAGCTCGAGGGGGACCGCAAGGCCACCACCTACGAGTCGGGCATGATGCCCGTCGGCACCGCCCGCAAGCGGTTCAACGTCCGCTTCTACATCATCGCCATGACCTTCCTCGTCTTCGATGTCGAGGTGGTCTTCCTCTACCCCTGGGCCGTCGCCTACGCGGGCATCGACCCGAGCTCCCCCGAGGGCCCCGTCTTCCTCGGCCGCGTGCTCTTCTTCATGCTCACCACGGTCATCGCCTACATCTACGGCTACCGCAAGGGCATCTTCCGCTTCGACTGAGCGTGCCCAAGCATCGGACGCCGGTGGCGGAGGCATCCTGCCTCCGCGAACTCAGCACAACCCGCCGAACACGAAGCCTGTGTGCGCCGTGGTACTACTCGCCAAAGGCGAGAACCACGCGAACGACATAGACACTCGGGTCATCGATCCGGCTTCTCGCTCCGCGAGTCGCCCAGCACCCGGTGTGTCAGTCGTTGTCGATCGAGCCTTCGCTCGGCCCGGTCATTGTCTCTGAGACCGCCTGTTTCGCCTTACTCGCGCGTGTCGCGCGTGTCTTCACGGGCTTCACAGATGGCTGCACCGTCGATGCTGCAGGTTCCGGCGGGCCGGCGCTCGCGGGCTCTATCACCATCATGCTCTCCGCCTGCCGCGCCACCAGGCTCATCGCTGCGGCCATCTTCGAGAGGTCGCGCGAGATCCCGCCGCGGAACGTCTCGATGATCCGCTGAAGCGGCTCGGGCAGCTCGTCCTCGGCAAGGTCCCGCCCGAGCAGCAGCTCGCGCCACGGCTCGAGCCGCGTCGCGGCGTCGCGCACATCGACCATCAGCGTGCGCGCCTGCTCGGCCGCTTCGCGCGAGACCTCGACGATCTGCGACGCCTCCTGGCGAAGCTGCGCGAGACGCGCAGCCTCCGCACGCGCCTCGTCCCGCGCCGATTCGATCGGCCGCAGCGCCTCCTTGGTCTCCACCGCCTGCTCGGTCAGCCGCTGCTCCGCCTGCTCCACCACCTCGATCGTCTCGTTCAGCGCTTCCGCGGCCTTCTCCTGACGCGACCCCGCCAGGTCGAGCAGCATCTTCGACTCGGCGAGCCGGTCCTCCAGCTCCCGTGTCGAGTCCTCTGCCGATGCGCGGACCTTCCCGAGCCGACCGGCGATATCCATCACCGCGCCCTGGAGCGTCGCCGCCTCGTCCACGACATCCGCGAGGGAGCGAGACCCGTCCTGATCCTCACGCTCGCCCGTGAGTCGCTCGGCCCGCTCGATCATCGCCTCGAGCGTCGCCCGCGCCCCGCCCGTCGCTGTCTCGAACTCGGTTCGGAACTGGTCACGCATCGCCTCGACCTGCGCCAGCACCGCGGTCACCGAGTCGCGCACCTTCGTCACGCGCTTCTCGCCGGCCTGGTGCAGCATCGTCTGGGCCTTGTCGCGCGTCGCGGCGAACCGCTCGTACGCCTCGTCCGACCGGTGCTTGAGATCCGCCGCTGCTGCCTCGCGGTGCTCATCCACCCGCGCGATGTGCTCGGCCGCCTTCTCCTCGAGGTGGGCGACCTGCGCCGAGGTCGATGCCTCGAGCGACGACGCCCGCTCGTCGATGCTCATGAGCCGCGTCTCGAGATCGGTGATCGATCGCTCGACCTGCTCCCCTCGTGCGTTCAGGGCCTTGGCGAGCTTGGCAGCGAGTTCGAGCTGATCGCGCTGCTTCGTTGCCGCCTCGGCGAGTTCCTTCTTCGCCTTGGCT
Source organism: Planctomycetota bacterium (assembly GCA_038747915.1). Taxonomy (GTDB): domain Bacteria; phylum Planctomycetota; class Phycisphaerae; order Phycisphaerales; family UBA1924; genus JBCDAP01. Next base: position 12,847 of record JBCDJJ010000057.1, read on the forward strand.
GCTGCGTCCGCTGCACGCTTGAGTGAGGCCGACTCCGACCGCACCTCCGAGAGCAGCGATCGGAGCTCGCTCCCGAGCGCGTCGAAGGCCGACTGGTCGAGCACCCGCGGCGAGAGGAACACCGGCTCCTCGTCCGCGCTGTGGTGACCACCGGTGTGCGCCGGCGGCGGCAGACTGCCAGGACGCTGCGGCGAGCGGGCCTCGTTCACCGATCGCGGGCGTTCCGGATCGACCCGCCGGATGTTCGCCACCACCTCGCTCGCAAACTGCTCGGCCTGATCATCGCGCACGACACACCTCCGCAACACGGGCGCACCACCGGAGATATCGGTCGCTCCACCGCCCAGGCTGGAGCCATCGTGCCCGTATCCACCCGAGTTGGGCGGATAGACTCCAAACATGCCCCCAGCGGACCACGCCGTCGATCTCCGCGACGCCTCCCGCGGCGAGCGGCTCCAGAAGGTTCTCGCCGAGGCCGGCGTCGGCTCGCGCCGCGCCTGCGAGGCACTCATCGCCCGGGGCGCGGTCGAGGTCAACGGCGAGCCCGTCATCGCCCTGCCCGCCTGGGTCGACCCCGCGCAAGACGACATCCGCGTCAACGGCAAGCGCGTCGGTGCCCACCGCGAGGGCCGCCGCGGCCACGTCTACGTGATGCTCTACAAGCCCCGCCGGACCATGTGCACGATGGACGACCCCGGCGGCCGCCGCACTGTTGCTGAGCTTGTCGAGCACCACTCCGGCGAGCGGCTCTTCCCTGTCGGTCGCCTCGACTACGACTCCATGGGCCTCCTGCTCATGACCAACGACGGCGACCTCACCCAGCACCTCACCCATCCGCGCTACGGCGTCGAGAAGACCTACCGCGTGATCGTCCGCGGCAGGCTCGACGAGGAGTCCGTGCGAAAGCTCGGCCGAGGGGTGTACCTCTCCGATCGCCGCGAGGGCCGCACGCTCGGCGGCTCACGCACCGCGGGTGTGCATATCGAGATCGTCCGCCGCGAGCCCGAGCGGATGCACCTCGACATCACCCTCCACGAGGGCCGCAACCGCCAGGTCCGCCGCATGCTTGCCGATGTCGGGTGCGCCGTGAAGAAGCTCACCCGCATCCGCCTCGGCCCGCTCGAGCTGCGCGAGCTGCGCCTCGGCGAGTGGCGCGATCTCACCCCGCACGAGCGCAGACTGCTCTGGAACTCGGTCCGCCGGGCCCGTCGAACCGATGAAGCCCCCGGCACGCGGCCCCCAAGAAGGGCCAAACGCCCCAACGCTGCCCGATGACACAGGCCGACACCGAACCCGGACCGCTCACCCAACTCCGCCGCTCCGCCGAGCGGCTGGCCTACGGCATCACCCACCCCGACGAAGAGCTCACCAAGCTCCAGCGGCTCGTGCGCTACTGGTACGCCCTCGGCGGCCACGCCCAACGCCAGCTCGCCCGCAACAACGCCTCGATCATGGCCGCGGGCCTCGCCTACCGCACGCTCTTCTCGCTCATCCCCGTCCTCGTCCTCTCGCTCGTCGTCCTCCGGCCCTTCGTCGGCACCCAGCAGGTCACCGATCTGCTCAAGCAGGTGCTCGATGGCCTCGGCCTCGCCGAACTCGTCGTCGAGGTGCCCGCGAGCGAGCTCGCCGGTCCCACGCCGCCGGACACCGGTGCGACAACCGCGAGCGAGATGGTGAGCCAGACCGTCGGCGTCTCCCAGTGGATCGAGCAGCTCGTGGGCAACGCCCAGAACTACCTCTCCTCCATCAGCTTCAGCTCCATCGCGGTCGCCGGTGTGTTCGTGTTCATCTACGCCGCGCTGAGCCTCTTCCTCCAGATCGAGCGTTGCTTCAACATCATTTATGAGAGCCCGGAGCGCCGCAGCCTCTGGATCCGCATCATGTACTCCTGGGGCCTGCTCACCCTCGGCTCGGTCGCCGCGGCCGCGTCTGCGCTCGTCACTACCACGTACACGAGCGATCTCTCCGAGCTACCAAGCTGGCTCGGGTGGGCCAACGGCATCCTCAAAGCCGCCACGCACATCGGCATCGCGTGGCTTGTCTTCTTCGCGGCCTACCAGCTCGTCCCCGCGGGGCAGGTCAAGCCGAAGTCGGCTGCCGCCGGTGCGCTCCTCGCCGCGGTCGCCTTCGAGATCGGGAAGAACGCCTTGGTGTGGTTCGTGAGCGAGGGCACCGGCGGGCAGGTGGCGATCTACGGCGCCCTGGCGCTCGTGCCACTGCTCCTGCTCTGGGTCTACATCACGTGGATCATCATCCTCTTCGGCCTGCAGTTCGCCCGCGCGATGCAGACCGTGGGGAGCGAAGACTTCTGGCTCGAACGCCGCGCGCCCGACGACCGACTCATCGACCCGCTCGTCTGCCTCGCGCTGCTCCGCCACATCGCCATCGCCTTCGCCACCGGCGAGCCGCTCAAGGCCGAGCACCTCGCCCATGAAACCCGCCTGCCGACCGCAGCGGTCCGCCGCACCATGCGCGCCTTCGTCGCCGCTGGCTTCGTGCATGAGGTCACGAGTGAAGAGGCCACGCGCGACGAGGCCGGGCCCGATGCCTACACGCTCGCCCGGCCGGCGGCATCCATCGCCCTCGCCGCAGCCATCGACGCCCTGCACGGCCGCGACACCGCCGCAGCCCCGCTCCCGGCGCCGCTCGCCATGGTCCGCGAGCGAAGCCGCACCGCGCTCGACGGGCTCACCCTCCAGAGCCTCGTCGATGACCCACGAGCCGCCGACCCCGCGGCATAAACTCCACGCGTGATTACCCTCCCCGGTCAGCTCGATGCCTCAGGTCCCCAGTCCGTCCCGCTCGTCGCTGTGAGTGTCGGCAACACCCGCACCGCGTGGGCGAGCGTCGAGGACGCCGAGCCCAGCCCACGACAGGTCGCCGCCCACGACGACCCCGAGCGCACCGCCGCCGCCATCGCCGAGCACGCCGCCGCCGCCGGCGAGTCCGCACCGGTCGTCCTCGCATCGGTAAGCGAGCCGGCATCCACCGCTCTGATCCCGCGCATCGAGGCCGCGCTCGGCCGCGAGGTCTACCTGATCGGCCGCGATGTCCCGATCCCCATCGAGCGCGCGATCGACGCCGACACCACACCCGGCCTCGACCGCCTGCTCAACGCGCTCGCTGCGTTCGATGTCATGGGCCAGGCCTGCGTGGTCGTCGATGCGGGCACCGCGGTGACTGTTGATTTTGTCGACGGTGAGGGCACGTTCCAGGGCGGCGCGATCGCCCCCGGGCTCGCCATGATGCTCCGCGCTCTTCACGAGGGCACCGCGTCACTCCCATTGGTTGTACCGGCGCTGCCCGATGGCGGCGAGCAGGCGCCCTTCGCCAAACGCACCGAGCAGGCGCTGCTCGTCGGCGCGACCGCTTCGGTTCAGGGCCTTGTGCGATTGCTCACCGAGCGGTACGCGATCGCCTACGACGCGTACCCGCAGGTCGTTGTCACCGGGGGCGATGCGGCGCTGCTCTTCGACGGCGATGAACTCATCGACCGGATCGTCCCCGATCTCACGCTGCGCGGCATCGCCCTCGCGTGCCGACGAGCCCTCGCCGGAGCCGCGGACGACGAGGCGTGACCGCCCGTTTCGCCATGGCCACCCCGCCGCCGAGCGCCCGCTCGGGCGCGATCGCCGTCATCCGGGTCGAGGCACCGAGCCCCGAAACGCTTGATGTCGCCTTTCGAGCCGCGGCCATCGCACCCGTTGCGGTTGGGGAAGCCAAGCTCCGCTCGCTCGCCGGTGTGGATGAAGGCGTGGTCGCCCGCCCGAGCGCCACCCACGCGCTGCTCATGCCCCACGCAGGCCCCGCTGTACTCACCGCGCTCCACACCGCCCTTCTCTCGGCAGGGTGGCAACACCAGAGCAACCCGCCAACCACCACAGACCCATCCCAACGAGCCGCGGGCGCGAGCTCGCGGGCCGAACCACCCACCGATCCACGCATCGCCTACCCCGAAGCCGAGGACCTCATCGAAGCCTGCACCCTCGACGCCATCGCTCGCGCCTCGAGCGAACGCGCCATCGATGTCATCGCCACCCAGATGGGCCACTGGCGAGCCGCCGCCCCGGTGTGCGATCCGCCGACCGGTGCGGCCCTCGATCGCCTGGTCACCCCGCCCGTTGTCGCCGCCATCGGCGGCGCCAACATCGGCAAGAGCTCGGTGCTCAACGCGCTCGCCGGAACGTCCATCTCCATCGTCGCCGACGAGCCGGGCACCACGCGCGACCACGTCGGCGTGGCCCTCACCCTCGACGGCCTCGCGGTCCACTGGCTTGACCTCCCCGGCGTGCGCGCGCACCCCGAAGAGATCGAGCACCGGGCCATGCAGGCCGCGATCGAGGCCGCCCGCCGGGCCGACCTGATTGTCCTATGCACCGACGCCGCCGAGCCGCACGAACCGGCACTCGAGGCCCTCGCGCGCTGGTGCGACGACGCCGGCCTGCCACCCGATCGCCTGCACTGCCGCCTCCGGGCCGATCTCGCCGCCCACCCCGCCGACCCGCCCACTCTCGACACCAGCGCCGCAGCCGGCACGGGCCTCGTCCCCCTCGCCGAGGCCGTCCGCCGGGCGCTCGTCCCCGATGCTGCTCTCGGTGCTGAGGCGCGGTGGCGCTTCCACCCGGCCTTGCCCGCCTGAGCGATCGCCAGGCGGGATTGTCCCAGGTCCACCACCGCCGTACCGTGCCCGATCCCCCGCAGCCTCGCGAGCGAGACCATGGACCCCAAGACCCCGCCGCCCAATCAACCCGGATCCGCACCCCCCGATGGCGCCCAGATCGGCGCCGGCCTTCAGGAATCCCGGCTCAACACCGAGTTCATCGACTTCCTGAAGAAGTACGGAGGCTTCGCCATCTACGCCGTCGCCGCCGTCGTCGTTGCCTACGCCGCCTGGGGCTACATCCAGGACCAGCGACTCGCCCGACTCGACAGCGCCTTCGCCGATCTTGATGGCGCGACCGACAGCCCCGCGGTGCTCCGCCAGGTCGCAGCGGACCAGCTCGGCCACGGCGCCGTCGGTGAGCTCGCCATGCTCCAACTCGGCGAGTCGCTCCTCAACGAGGCGCGCGTCGGCATCGTTGGTGCCGTCGGCCTCACCAACGTGCAGCCGGAGGACTATCTCGAGGCCGATGAGCGGACCGAGAAGGTCCAGGAAGCACTCGAGCTCTTCCAAGATGTTCGCGCCACCGTCGGCGCCAATTCCGCCCAAACCGCCCTTCAGCTCCGCGCCATCTGGGGTGTCGCCAGCGCCCAGCTCAGCCTCCAACAGTTCGACGAGGCCGAGGAGACCCTCACCCGCTTCGTCGATCTCGCGAGCCAAGGCGAGATCGAGCCCTGGGCCGAGCTCGGTGAGCTCCGGCTCGAATCCCTCGGCATGCTGCGTATAGTCGACCCTATCGAGGTCGTGATCCCCGAGCCCGTGACCGACATCGAGCCGGTGACCGAGGCGCAGGCACCCGCGTCCGACCCCGCGCCTGCGCCGAACGATCAGGGTGATGCCTTCTCCCCCATCGACACCACCACCCTGCCCGAGGTCGAGCCCCAGCCCGAGCCCGAGTCGCCCGCGGATGACATCGGCCCGCCCGATCCGCCCGCGGCCCCGTGACCACACCCGATCCACCCGGTGAGTCCCCCCAGGACGATCCGCCGGGCAACCGCTTCATCAAGCCCGGCGGCAAGCTCGACGCCGAGGGCATCCGCACCGCACTTGAAGCCACCGAGGACGAAACCCTCGAAGAGGGCCTCCGCCGGGTCCGTTTTGAGCTCTCTCGCGACCTCAACAAACGGCTTGACAAGTACCTCACCGACCGCATCACCTTCATGAGCCGCACGCAGCTCGCCCGTCTCGTCGAGGTCGGCGGCGTCACCGTCAACGGCCGCTCCTGCAAGCCCAGCACCAAGCTCCGTCTCGGTGATGTCGTCGATGTCGTCGTCCCACCGCCGCCCGCGACCGAGATCCAGCCCGAGGCCATCCCCCTCGACATCATCTACGAAGACGAGCATCTCGTCGTCGTCAACAAGCAGCCGGACCTCATCGTCCACCCGGCCCGCTCGCACCACTCCGGCACACTCCTCAACGCCCTTGTTCACCACTTTCAGCAATCAGGGGGCGGCGCTGACACGCTGAGCGGTCTCGGCAAAGACCTCGCCCGCCCCGGCATCGTCCACCGCCTCGACCGCGACACCTCGGGCGTCATGGTCGTCGCGAAAGACGACGAGTCTCACTGGCTGCTCGGCCGCCAGTTCGAGCACCGGACCACCGACAAGCGCTACCTCGCTGTCGTCGAGGGCATCGTCGAACCCGATGCCGATGTCATCGATGTTCCTCTCGGCCCGCACATCTCCAAGGCCAAGGGCTTGCGCGAGCGGCAGATGGTCCGGCACGACGAGTTCGGCAAGCCGGCCGTCACGCTCTACCGCGTGCGCGAGCGATACACCGTCCGCGCCGATCATCCGTCCTCGTTCAAGGGCTACACGCTGGTCGAACTCGAACTGAAGACCGGCCGCACCCATCAGATCCGGGTACACCTCGCCCACATCGGCGCGCCGATCGTGGGCGACGACATGTACGGCGGCCCGCTGCTCAATCTGAGCCACCTCGATCCCGCTGCACCGGCCGACCCGGTGATGCACCGGCAAGCCCTCCACGCCGCCACGCTCGGCATAGAGCACCCGATTGAGCGCACACCCGTGCGGTTCGCCGCCCCGTTGCCGCCCGATCTGCGAGCCCTGATCCGGTTGCTCCGCACCCACCGCGTGCCATCGGGCGTGCAGACGTTCCCGGGGTGTACGGTCGACCTCGAGGCGGCGATGTCCGGCGATCGCCGCCGCTCACCAGACATCGAAGCAACGTAGCGCGAAGACCAGCCGGTCTGCCGCACGCCGACCAGTGCAAGCCTTGACGTGATCTTCACTGGAACCTCACACGGTTGGGAGCGCCCGGTGGGAGCAGCCCTGCGCTTTTCAGCGACACCGACCTCGACGGCCTCGTCGACTCCCCGAGGTGATCATCGTCCACGTTGGCGTCCAGCGTCCCTGCCCCTGATTGATCCGGATCGCTGGACTTCGCCCCGCTCGGCGGCACACTGCCGAGCGGAGTCTTGCCTTTGGAAGAGATTGGCCGACCGGTGTTTGGTCGGCCCGAGAGCTGTTCGAGCGGGAACGACCGGGAACTCGGCCCGCTCGCAGGAAGGATTGCACACCATGAGCCCGATTCGTCTCGCCTCGCTGCTCGCTGTCGCGGGCCTCGCCACGAGCGCATCCGCCGGCATCTTCGATTCGGACTCGGTCGACGTCACCGGTCAGATCGCTGCCGATACCCAGATCGATGCGACCTTCGTCGGCCTGCTCGACATCAGCCTCGACGGCCTCGATGTCGCACCGACCGACATCACCGGCGGCGGGACCGCGCAGGTCAACGCGCTCACCGGTGCCAACCTCCTCTCCCTGACCGACCTCGACCTCGCGATCGACGACATCATCGTCCCGCCCTTCGGCGACTCGGACTCCGCGTCCATCTTCGTCGCGGGTATCGAGGTCGACATCGATGTCTTCCAGTTCGACATCACCAACATCCAGATCGAGATCACCGCCCCGACCAACTCGGTCGCCTTCGTCGGCGAGAGCGAGGTCACTTTCACCGATGTGCAGACGCGCATCATCGCCGACGTGGCCGTCAATCTGAACGCCGACTTGCAGGGCACCGGCCTCGCCTCGGCCATCGAGTTCGCGCTGCCACTCAACGAGATGTTCTCGTTCGATCAGGAGCTCACCCTCCCGAGCCTCACCTTCGACTCCGACCTCACCGACGATGTGCTCACCCTCTCCTCCGCCATCGACGTGCAGGACTTCCTCCCCGGGCTCGACGACGCCGTCAACGGCGCCCTCGGCACGAGCCTCGACCTCGTCAACGACTCGGGCAACTTCGACATCAGCAACGACGAGATCCAGGCCCTCATCGATGCCGTCAACGCCGAGGCCCCCGGCACCATCCCGACCGACGTGACCGACCTCCTCGGCCTCGTGAGCCTCTCGCTCAGCACCAACTCCATCGTCGCCACCACCGCCTTCACCGCCACCTTCACCATCCCCGCGCCCGGCGCGGGCCTCCTCGCGGTCGCCGGCATTGCCACCACCGTCCGCCGCCGCCGCGGCTGAGTCGTCTCGCTCGCCCACCCAACCCAAAGAACCACACGACACCGCACGGCCCCTGTTTTTTGTTTGGCGAATCGATTTGATTGGAATCTTGGGACCGCCAATGTCCAGATCGTTGACGCTATCTTTGCAGAGGCGAAGTGGCCTAGTCTTCAACCTTCTGCCTGCCAGAACATCAAGCTAGTGTATGCTTCGCTGCCAGGTACCCAACAGGTCGGCACATTGGCCTTGACAAATGCTAACATAGACCGTACAGTTGGCGCGGTCCTGCAGGACCTTTCAAGGGCTCCGAAAGGGACGGACAATGGACAAGTTGCAACTTGCGTTGCTGACAGCGTGGGGTGAGGAAGAGCGGCAGGGAGGAATCCAGGGGCGGAAGCGCATGCAGAAAGTGATCTACTTTCTGCAGCAGGCGGGCTGCCCTGTCGACGCCGAGTACTCCCTTCACCACTACGGACCGTACTCCCGTGAGGTCGCGAACATCACCGATATCATGGTCGCTGAGGGGCTTCTCGAAGAGATTGGCGGTGGGAATGCAGGTGGCCAGTACACGTACACGCTGAGCGATCGCACCCGCCCGATGATCCAAAGAATTGACCGGACTCAGTCTGTCGAGGAATTCGAAGCCTTCCGTGACAAGGCAGTAGAGCTTTTGGAAGAAGACCTGTGGTTGCTTGAACTTGGATCAACGATTTTGTATTTCCGCTCCCGCGGCAAGCAACCAAATTGGAGCGCGGCTCTGCAAAAGGCGTGTGAGTACAAGCGGTCGAATCCTGAGAACCCTGCTTCCCGCGACGCGTTAACTCTTGCGCAGCGTTTCGGGCCACCTGACGCGTAACGGAGTGGCAGAGTGCCGGACAAGGTCTTCCGAGACCCACTCTACAACTACATCGGGATCGATCGAGATCGCGATGCGTGGCTGTTGCGGCTTCTCGACACTCCCGAGGTTCAACGCCTTCGCCGCATCCATCAGCTTGGCGTGAGCAATTTCACTTACCCGGGTGCTGAGCACAACCGCCTGGCTCACACGCTCGGCGTGGTCCATCTAATGCAGTCGGTGTTACGGCATCTAGAGCGGGAGCACCCCGATCAGGAGGTTCAGTCGGCCCGCCAGCCACTCCTCGCTGCTGCGCTACTGCACGATGTCGGACATGGACCGTTTTCGCATCTTTTCGAGCCGTGCCTCGCCCTCGACCACGAGGAGTGGTCAGTCGCAATCATCCTCAACGAATCAACTCAGGTGAATCAGATCCTGCGCGAACAGGGTGTTTACCTCGCGAAGCACGCGGCCGACCTGATCGAAAAGGACAACTTCGAGCACCCGGCGTGGCAGAAGGCGTTGCTCTCGAGTGAACTCGATGTCGATCGCCTTGACTACATCCGCCGCGATAGCCTTTTCACTGGCGCCGGTTACGGTCACTTCGACTGGCACCGCATCTTGACGACATTTCATTTGGACGAGGACGACAAGGCTCCCGTATGGCCAAAGAAGGCGGCGATGGCCATCGAGGAGTACATCTATGCCCGTTTCTACATGTACCAAAATGTGTACTTGCACAAGACCACCCGTGGCTTTGAGGCGCTGGTCAAGGCGATGTGGCGCCGCGCGGATGAACTCCGCCAGGACGGTCAGGACGTTTCGGCTGTTCCAGCGCTAGAGCGGGTGTGGGCAGTTGAGAAACCCTCACCCGAGACGCTTTCGATTCGGGATTACCTCGCTGTTGAGGAGTTCACGGTCCTAGCGCAGATGCACCGTTGGTGCGAGCATACCGACCCTATTTTGAGTGATCTTGCGCAGCGGTTTCTGTGCCGTGATGGCTTTGCGATGATCGAACCCACTCCACCGCCGCCGACGTTGGTTCCCGATTACACGGAGTGGGAAACAGCAGTTTGCAAGTGTCTAAAGCATCATGGCTACGATAACCCGGCGTGGTACTGCCTCAAGGATGAAGTCAAGGCCAAATACCGCATGCCTTATCGCCCGGAGAAGGAGCCAGACCAGCAAACTCCGACGAACAGCATTTTTGTGGAGAACGACTTCAGCAAGCGCGTTGAAATCTCTACGGTTATGCCAAGGCTGCGGCCAATCTCCGAAGTCGAAGTGCCCCGCCCGCGTTACTTCGTCCCGCGCGAGCCAAGCGTTCGCAGCGATATAGAAAAGCTCGCGAAGGAGTGGACATGGCCGGGCGGCGCTCTCAAGGCCGAGGCATCGCGTGACCACATAGGTGTCGCGACCATCCCGCTCGATTGATCCGGCCGGCGCCGAGACGAAATTTCGCTGCACTGAGTTACAAGAAGTCAGGGCGACAGGAGTTGAACCTGCGACCTCGGCGACCCAAACGCCGCGCTCTACCAAGCTGAGCTACGCCCTGAAGAGCCTCAGTGTAGCCCGCGCCGGTGCGGCGGTGGTGGGGGTGTCCTGCGCCCACGAACAACACACCCCGGTGGCGGAGGCGTCTCGCCTCCGCGGACATGAGCCCACGAACATCGTCACCTATGGTGCGTCCATGCCCGATCCCGACCTCCTCCACGCCGCCCTCGTTGATCTGACGCGCCGCACATCACTCGACGAGGAGCGCGCCCACGCCGTCTTTCAATGTGTCCTCGCTGGCGACGCGGCGCCCGAGCAGATCGCTGCCCTGCTGGCCCTGCTCGAAGCCAAAGGCATCGCGGTCGACGAGCTCGTCGGCGCCGCCCGTGTGATGCGCGAGCACGTCACTCGCGTCGAGGCGCCGGCCGATGGCCGCCCCGTCATCGATACCTGCGGCACCGGTGGTGCCCCCAAGGCCTTCAACATCTCCACCGCCGCAGCGATCGTCGCCGCCTCCACAGGTCTGGTCCGCGTCGCCAAGCACGGCAACCGCTCCCGCACCGGCCGCGGCTCAGCGGAGGTGCTGCAGGCGCTCGGCGTCAACGTGGATGCCGACCCGGCCGCCCAGGCCCGGTGCCTCGAGGCAGCCGG
>JBCDJJ010000058.1:0-23433 GCA_038747915.1 Planctomycetota bacterium
GGTGCCACTGGTGGCTTGCCCACCAGTGCGAACGCCAAAGCCCTTGAACACTGGCGGGCAAGCCGCCAGTGGCACCCAAGTCCCGGAGTCGGTCGATCCGCCGCGAAGACTGGCGAGACGAGTTGACTTGGTCTGCTCTAGGTGCCGTGAAGACATCGCAAAGCGACTTCTTCACGCGAGGCGTTCCGATCGTGGAGAAAGCCGCGCCATCTCCATGCATCCATACGTTCACAATCCACCCGATGCGGCCTACGCCGCTTGCTCCTTGCGCCGGCGCTTGAGCTCCGCATCGATAAATGGGTCGAGGTCCCCGTCCAGCACCTTCTGCGGCGAGCCCGACTCCTGGCTGGTCCGGTGGTCTTTCACGCGGTTGTCGTACAGCACATAGCTGCGGATCTGGCTGCCCCATCCGCGCGACACATCGCCGCCCGACGCCGCCTTGATTTCTGCCGAGCGCTTCTCCTCCTCGATGGCCTCGAGCTTGGCCTGGAGGATCTGCATCGCCTGCCGCCGGTTCTGCGGCTGCTCGCGGTGGGTCGAAGCGGTGACCTGCAGGCCCGTCGGCTTGTGCGTGATACGGCAAGCCGAGGCGACCTTGTTCACGTTCTGCCCGCCCGGGCCGCTCGACCGCGCGAAGAACTGGATCTCCAGGTCGTTGTCCGGGATCTCGAGTGTCGACTCGGCAAACTCGGGTGTCACATCAACCGTCGCGAAGCTCGTCTGTCGCTTGCCCTGCGCGTTAAAGGGGCTCACGCGGGCCAGCCGGTGTGTCCCTCGCTCGCACTTGAGATAGCCGAACGCGAACGGCCCTTTCACGTGTACCGTCACCGAGTTGAGCCCCACCTCCGTCCCATGACTCGTCTCGACCTCCTCGACCTTCCACTCCGAGTGGCGATCGAAGAACTTCAGGTACATCCGGTACAGCATCTCGCACCAGTCGTCCGCCTCAGTGCCGCCGTCGCCGGATGAGATCGTCAGGAAGCAGTCACGCCCGTCGTGCTTGCCCGAGAGCAGGGAGAGCGTTTCGACCTTCTCGAGCTGCTGATTCACCTCGTACAGCTCGGAGTCGGCCTCGGCGAGCAGGTCCGCATCGTTGGCCTCCTTCGACATCTCGTAGGCCAGCTTCGCGTCTTCGAACCGCTGGACCACTCCGTCCACCGGGCCCAATTGGGCCTTGATCTGCTTCAGTTCCGACACGACGACGTTCGCAGCGTCCTGGTCGTCCCAGAAATCCGCCGCGTTCATCTTCGATTCGAGCTCTTCCAGGCGGGATCGTTTGACCGGCTCGTTAAAGAGAGTCACGGATCGTCAAAATCCGCGCCTCAAGCTCTTCGATGACCGGGGCGTGCGCGTCAAAGTGCATACGGCGAGTGTAGCGGGCGGGCCCACCGGCGTCCGGTAGCGCCAGCGCCTCACCGATAACGCCCACGGGCGATCGGCGAAGCCTGAACAGGCAGAACCTGCGCGGTGGCACACCCCAGCCAAGGCGTCGCGGCGCGGGCGACGTGCCGATGCGGTGACTGGCGGGCTCGCGCCCGCCGGAGGACCGCTCGACAACCGGAGATTTGCCCATGACCAGCCCCCCCGCCAGGCGCCAGGCCCGCGCGATCGCTGTGCTCGCCGGTCTCGGTGTAGCCCTCGTGCCACGCGCTGCAGCCATCGAGACCACCTCGCTCGACCTCGATGTCGCGGCCCTCGTCGGCGCCGACGCCATCTACGCCCAGGGCTACACCGGCACGCGCTCCATCATCGCCAATGTCGAGGCCGGCCACGTCTGGAGCGGTCATCAGACCCTGGGTCACGTCGCCCAGTTCTTCGACGACCCGGCCGCTGTCGGCACCTTCGAGACCCACGCCACCAGCGTCGGCCACACCATCGGCGGCCGGGGGTCGAACACCCTCCAACGTGGCATCGCCCACGGCGCCACGCTCTGGTCCGGTGCCATCGCCACCAGCATCAACGGCAACAACTTCAACATCTCGGCCAACAGCCTCCGCGGCGGCCTCGCCCAGCCGCTCGGCGCCCTCGGCGGACCCGTCGCCGATGTCGTCAACATGAGCTGGGGTGCCTCCAACGGCAGCGCGCCCTACTCCGGCAGCATGTACCTCGACTACGCCATCGATGCCGCCGCCAACCGCACCGGCTCCGCGATCGTCGTTTCGACCGGCAACGACGGGTTCGGTCCCAACCGCGTGGGCAGCCCGGCGCGCGGCTTCAACACCATCGCGGTCGGTGCCCTCGGGAGCGAGTTCTCCGGCTACTCCGGGCTCGCGGGCTTCTCGAGCGCCGGTGCTGTGAACTACGTCGACCCGATCACCGGCCAGAGCACCGCCGGCCTGCGGCCCGCGGTCGACATCGTCGCCCCCGGCGAGAACCTGACGCTCGCCTCAACCGCGGCGCCCAACGCCTATCTCGGCAATCGAGTAGGCACGAGCTTCGCGGCGCCGATCGTCGCGGGCACCGTCGGCCTGCTCAACGATGTCGCCATCGACCGATACGGCCGGGGGACCGCGACCGACGCCCGTGTGCAGAAGGCCGTGATCATGAACTCTGCCACCAAGCTGAACGGGTGGAACAACGGCCAGTCGAACCAGGGCGGTGTGATCCGCACGACCCAGGCGCTCGACTACGGCCTCGGCGCGGGGGCACTCGACGCCGCCGCTGCGTACACCCAGCTCACCGGTGACACCGCCGATCTCGCGGGCACCTCCGGCGGCGAGATCGGCAGCATCGGGTGGGACTTCGCCTCGGTCGCGCAGGGCGCACCGACCGACTTCGTCTTCTCCGATCGGCTCGAGGCCGGCTCCAACCTCACCGTCACCCTCACCTGGTTCGCCGATGCACAGTGGGACGTCTTCGACAACTACAGCGACACCTCGGTCAACGCGGGGAGCCATGACAACCTCGACCTGCAGGTCTGGACCGCCGACGACGCCGGCAACGCCGAGACCCTCATCGCCGAGTCGATCAACGGCTACGACGCCGTCGAGCACCTGAGCTTCGACATCGCCCAGACCGATGACTACCTGCTCCGCGTGGTGTGGCAGAACGAGCTGTTCGACACGCTCGGCGATGCCAATACCGAGGACTTCGCGATTGCATGGAATGGTCAGTTCGCCACACCCACCGTGGCCGAGGACGACCCGCAGGAGGACCCGATCGAGGACGCCCCCGCCGTGCCGGCTCCCGGCGCCGCGCTCGTGCTCCTCGCACCGGTGGGATGCCGGCGTCGGCGCGGCGCGGATTAGGTGAGCGACGCCAGGAACGTCTCGAGCTTGTCCATCCCATCGGTGATCTGAGCCTCGCTGCACGCGAAGCTGAACCGGCAGCACTTCTCACCGCCGGCCCCGAAGGGGTCGCCGGGCACACAAGCGACATGCTGCTCCTCGAGCAGCGCACTCGCGAAGGAGAGCCCCGAGGTGACTTCGTGTCCCGCGGGGCTTTTTTTCCCGAAGTGCGTCGACACGTCCGGGAAGCAGTACATCGCGCCGGTCGGCTCCGCGCACACCACGCCCGGCATCGCCGAGAGACGATCGTGCATGAGCCGGGCACGCGCCGCGAACGCCACTCGCATCCGCTCGACCTCACCCGCCGACTCGGTCATCGCCACACGGATCGCGCTCGCGAAGAACCCCGGCACCGATGTGGTCGACTGGCTCTGCAGCTTCTTCACCGCCTTCGCGATCTCGAGCCCGATCCCGCCCGAGCCCGCGAGGTAGCCGACCCGCCACCCCGTCATCGCGTAGGCCTTGCTGAGCCCGTTGACCGTGACCACCCGCTCACCGATCTCGGGCATCGACCCGATCGAGAAGTGGGGGACCGAGCCGAAGATCAGCTTCTCGTAGATCTCGTCGGAGATCACCAGCACCTGGGGGTGCCGAGCCAGCATGGTGCCGATCGCACGCAGCTCGGCCTCGGAGTACATCGTGCCGCACGGGTTGCTCGGCGAGTTCAGCACGACGGCCCGCGTCCGCGGCGTGATCGCGGCCTCGATCTGCTCGGCGGTGGCCTTGAAGTCACTCGACGCGTCGGTCCCCACACTCACGACCCGGCCACCCGCCAGCTCGGCCTGAGGCCGGTAGCTCACCCACGCCGGCTCGGGCACCACAAGCTCCCCCGGCTCGCCAGCGCCCTCGTCGAAGATCGCCAGGAACAGCTCGTACAGCGCCTGCTTGCCCCCAGCGGTCACCACCACGTGCTCCGCGGTCGTGTCGATCCCGTTCTCGTCGCGGAGTTTGGCCGCGATCAGCTCCCGCACCTCGGGCGGACCCGGCACCGGCGCGTATTTGGTCTTGCCCGCCTCCAAATCGACGCTCACCGCGGCCTTGATCGCCGCTGGGGTGTCGAAATCCGGCTCACCCGCTGCGAACGACAGCACCGCCACGCCCTGCGCCCGCAGCTCCGCGGCCTTCTGCGAGACCGCGAGCGTCGCCGATGGCTTGAGCCGACGCACCCGCTCGGACACCTCGAACGTTCCGCTCGCTGACGCCGCTGCCACACCGCTCGTGCTCATCGCGCGCACTCCTTCGCGTGCTCGTTCCCGCACGCTCGCGAGGACCCCAACCCACAAACAAACCCCGAGCCGCTTGATGCCGCCGGGCTGGACACCCTATTCTCCCTGCCAGACGCCGCAACCCCGTGGCGTCCTCTCATCACCATCCCGCCCCTGGCTCGGCACGCCGCTGAGCCCGTGGGTCTGAGGAGCCTGCCTCATGGCCATTTCCGAGCAACGTCGGGCCGAGATCGTCAAAGACTACGCCCGCCACGAGGGCGACACCGGCTCGCCCGAGGTTCAAGTCGCGCTGCTCACCGAGAACATCCGCGACCTCACCGAGCACCTCAAGGTGCATCGTCACGACTATTCCTCGCGTCGCGGCCTGCTCGGCATGGTCTCGAAGCGATCCAGCCTCACGACCTATCTCAAGAAGAAGGACTTGGGCCGCTATCAAGAGCTGATCAAGCGACTCGGCCTTCGCAAGTAAGTCTCTGCTCTGTTGTATCGCCGCCCGATCGGCGGGCGGCGCGGTGGGTCCTGGTTCACGGGCTCGCCGGAACGAAGATGTCATTCGGCTCCCCGGGCCGCCGGCCGGACGGCAGTGGACAGCCTGCACGCGCTCATCACCGAGAGCACCCGCCGTCGGTGATCACACGAGCGACTGCCCGCTGTCTTCTGCCTTTCCTGCCTCGGCCAAGGCACGCCGAGCCCCGCGCCCGGGCTGCCGCCCGCAGCGCGTCAATCAGGAAAGGTGCTCTCCCACATGAGCTACGCCACCAAGCTCGGCTCGATCGTCGTCGAGAAACAGATCGGCGGTCGCACGCTCCGCTTCGAAACCGGCCGTGTCGCCAAACAGGCCACATCCATGGTCTTCGCGACCTATGGCGAGACGACGGTCATGGCCACCGTCATGCACGCCGACCCGCGCCCCGGTCTCGACTTCTTCCCGATGCAGGTCGACTACCGCGAGAAGACCGCGGCCGCGGGCAAGTTCCCCGGCGGCTTCCGCAAGCGCGAGGGCGCGCCCAACGAGAAGGAAGTCCTCACCATGCGGATGATCGATCGTCCGATCAGGCCGCTCTTCCCCGACGGGTTCATCAACGAGGTTCAGATCCAGTGCTGGGTCATGAGCCACGACGGCGAGAACGACTCCGACTGGCTTGCGGGCACCGCCGCGTCCGCAGCCCTCGCCATCTCCAACGCGCCCTTCCAGGGCCCGATCGCCACGCAGAAGATCGGCCGCGTCTTCACCGACGATGGCGCGGTCTTCGTCATCAACCCAACCACCACGCAGATGGAGTACTCGGATCTCGATCTGATCTTGTCCAGCCACCGCGACGGCATCAACATGATCGAGGTCGGCTCCGCCGAGATCCCCGATGAGGAGATGGTCGAGGCCATCCGCTTCGGCCACGAGCACAACCTGCAGGTCGTCGAGCTCATCGAGGAGCTGGTCGATCAGGTCAAGCCGGAGAAGGTCACCGAGTGGGACTCGGCCCTGCCCGACGAGGCCGTCGCTGCGAAGGTCAAGGAGCTCGCCGAGGCCGAGCTCACCGAGCTCCGCAAGATCCCGGGCAAGCAGGAGCGCAACGACAAGGTCCGCGAGCTCCGCGACCGCATCATCGAGGCGCACTTCCAGGTCAACGACACCGGCACGCCCGCCGAGCTCGAGGCCACCAAGAAGGCCAACGCCGACGCGAAGGAAGCCTTCCGCAAGCTCGAGAAGAAGATCACACGCACGCTCATCGTCGAGGAGCACATCCGCGCCGACGGCCGCGCGCTCGACGCGATCCGGGCCCTCGAGATGGAAGTCGGCATCTTCGACAAGACGCACGGCTCCGCCCTCTTCCAGCGGGGCGAAACCCAGTCGCTCGTCACCTGCACGCTCGGCACCGGCCGTGACGAGCAGATCGTCGACGGTCTCCTCCCCGAGTTCAGCAAGAAGTTCTACCTGCACTACAACTTCCCGCCCTTCTGCGTGGGCGAGGCCGGCCGCATCATGGGCCCCGGCCGCCGCGAGATCGGTCACGGCGCCCTCGCCGAGCGCTCGCTCCAAGGCATCCTGCCCGACCCCGAAGACTTCGCCTACACCGTCCGCCTCGTGTCCGACATCACCGAGTCCAACGGCTCGTCCTCGATGGCCTCGGTCACCGGCGGGTGTCTGGCGCTCATGGACGCCGGCGTGCCGATCAAGAACACCTGCGCCGGCATCACCGTCGGCCGCTTCACCGATGAGTCCGGCGAGAAGGTCGTCCGCGTGACCGACATCATCGGCGAGGAAGACTTCTTCGGCGACATGGACTTCAAGGTCTCGGGCACCCGCGAGGGCATCACCGGCATCCAGCTCGACCTCAAGGCCCGCGGCCTCTCCGTCGAGGAGATCGCCGAGTGCTTCGAGCAGGCCAAGAAGGGCCGCATCGAACTCATCGAGGCCATGGAGGCCGTCCTGCCCGAGCCCCGCGCCGACCTCGCGGCCTCCGCGCCGCGGATGGAGCAACTCAAGATCAGCGTCGACAAGATCGGCAAGCTCATCGGCCCCGGCGGCAAGACCATCCGTGGCCTCCAGGAGAAGTGGAACGTCAACATCGACGTCGAGGACGACGGCACCGTCTACGTCTCCGCCTCCAACAAGGACGCGCTCGAGGGCGCCCTCGGCGAGGTTGAAGCGCTCGCCGCCGAGGTCAAGGTCGGCACCGTCTACCGCGGCCAGGTTGTGTCGCTCAAGGACTTCGGCGCCTTCATCGAGATCGCGCCCGGCACCGATGGCATGTGCCACATCTCCGAGATCGCGCTCGACTACGTCAAGAACATCAACGATGTCGTGAGCGTCGGCGACGAGCTCGAGGTCAAGGTGATCAACATCGACGACCAGGGCCGGATCAAGCTCTCGCGCAAGGCGCTGCTCAAAGAGCAGGCCGAAGCGCAAGAAGAAGCAGAAGAAACTGTCGCGTCGTGAGCCCGCAATCGCGCAGCCGCTGAGGGGTCCAACTCCTCACTTCTGTGCTCGCGTCCGCAGAACCAGAGCCGATAACCCCTGTCTTCACTTCATCATGCGCGTTTTGCCCGTGACGCTTGTCGCGCACCGATACTTGTCTATTTTCACACGAGGATTGACATCGCCGCCGAGATTCCCCTAAGTTCACGAGTTCTGCGTCCGCAGCGGCTTACAGTGGTGCCCGGGAGACATGGACGACACGGATCCCAACCTGATTCAAGACGCCGAAGGCGTAGTGAAGTGGTTCGACCAGAAGAAGGGTTTCGGGTTCATTGTGGGCCCGGAAGGTCAGGACATCTTCGTTCACTACAGCCAGATCACCGGCGACGGGTACCGCGTGCTGCGCGATAACGCTCGTGTGAAGTACGACGCGGAGCGCGGCGACAAGGGCTGGCACGCCACGCGTGTCGATCGGCTCGATCCAGAGGTCCGGGTCCGTGCGGTCAAGCCGGGCATCCGCAACCCGCGCCGGACCACCTGACCGCACCCCTCGGGCACCCGATGCCCACCAGATGACATGAGCGTTGTTCTCGGACTGGTCGCGGGTGTCGCACTTACCGGCGCGATCATCGGCCCCGTGGCGTGGATTACCGCGCGCCGCCGCGTCGCCTCGGTGCGAGACGCCGAGCGGCGGGCCCGCCGCTCCGAGCGGCTCGCCGAGATCGGTGCCATGACCGGCGGTCTTGCGCACGAGATCAAGAACCCGCTGTCCGCGATCGGTCTCAACGCCCAGCTCCTGGCCGAAGCCATCGACGATCTCGACACGATCGACGAGCCGGACCGGGTCCGCCTGAAGCGCCGGACCGACGGCTTGCGCCGCGAGACCGAGCGGCTCCGCGACACGCTGACCGAGTTCCTCACCTTCGCGGGCGAGGTCCGCCTGAGCCGCGCGCCGACCGATGTGAACGCGCTGGTCGACGAGCTCGCCGACTTCTTCGCCCCGCAGGCCGACCAGGCCGGCGTTCGCCTCCGCACCGAGTTCGACCCCGCCCGCCCGATCGCCACGATCGACGGCCCCCACATCAAGCAGGCGCTGCTCAACCTCCTCATCAACGCGGTGCAGGTCATGGCCGCCGACGACACCGACCGCGCCAAGGAGCTCATCCTCCGGACAATCACCCGGCGCGAACGCGACCTTGACGTGGTCGAGATCCACGTCATCGACACCGGACCGGGCATCCCCGCGCAGGCTCGGGCGAACATCTTCGACCCCTATTTCACCACCAAGCCCGGCGGCTCCGGCCTCGGGCTCCCGACCACACGCCGGCTCGTGGAGGAGCACACCGGCCACATCGATGTGCACTCCGACCCCGCAGCGGGCACCGACTTCGTGGTGGTGCTGCCCCTCGGGCCCGCTTCCGGCGAGCCACCGGGCACCGGGGCCTGAAACCGCGGCCCCGCTCGTCCCTACGATCGTCAGTCACTCTGCGAAGGAGCGCCGCGTGCCGAGCCCGACCCCGCACCGTTCGTCTCGACTCCCGATCATCGTGCTCGTGGCCGCACTGGTGGCCCTGGGGGTCCGCCTCCCCCTGCTGGCAGCGGAGCGTGTCTCCCAGTACGCCGCCCTCGACCCGGTGAGCGATGTCATCCATCTGCTCAACGAGCACTACTACGAAGACCCCGAGTTCGAGAGCGTCCGCGAGGGCGCCATCCGCGGCATGCTCGATGCGCTCAACGACCCCTACACCAGCTTCATCCCGACCGAGGATGTCGACGATTTCGAGAAGAACGTCGGCGGCCGCTTCGTGGGCATCGGCGCCCAGATCCGTTCGGAAGACGGCTTCGTGCGCATCGTCACGCCGATGCCCGACAGCCCGGCCCTCCGCGCCGGCGTCGAGGCCGACGATGTCGTCGTCGCGGTCGACGGCGAGTCGGTCTACGACCTGCCCATCAACCGCGTCATCGATCGCCTGACCGGCGAACCCGGCACCGAGGTCATCGTCACCGTCGAGCGTATCGCCGAACGCGTGCCCGGTGGTGCCCGTGAGCCTTCGATCGACGCCGAGATCGTCTTTGAGCGGCCGAGTGATCTCGACGATCCGCAGAGCGACCCCGAGACCCTGACCGCGCCAGGGCCTCTTGAAGGCAAGGCCCGGCTCGATCTCCCGATCATCCGCGCCGCGATCAGCACACCCACCGTGCTCGGGCTGCACCGATCCAACGGCGACTGGACCTACATGGTCGACCCCGAGCGGAAGATCGCCTACTTCCGGCTCAGGCAGTTCACGAGCGGCACGATCCGAGAGATCGAAGCCCTCGGCGCGACACTTGTGGACCACGGGCTGCGCGGTCTTATCCTCGACCTGCGATTCAACTCGGGTGGCGCACTCCAGGCCGCGGTCAGGATGGCGGACATGTTCCTCGACGGCGGCGACATCGTCTCGGTCCGCGGACGCGGTGTGGCCGAGGAGAACTACGCCGCCCGGCCGAGCGGCATGCTGAGCGAGATCCCCATGGTCGTGCTCGTCAACGGAGAGTCGGCCTCAGCCTCGGAGATCGTCGCGGGCGCCCTCGCCGACAACGGCCGTGCGCTCATCGTCGGTGAACGCACCTTCGGTAAGGGACTCGTCCAGGGGCTCTACCGCCTGCCCTCCGGCATCGGCCAGCTCAAGATGACTCAGGCCCGCTACTACCTACCCTCCGGCCGCCTCATTCAGCGAGAGGACAACTCCACCGAGTGGGGTGTCGATCCCACCGAGGGCTTCTACGTGCCCATGACCGCGACCGAGTACCGGGACATGATCGAGGTGCAGCGGGAAGAAGAAATCATCCGCCCCGACAACGCCGAAACACCCGGCGACTGGGACGACCCCCAGTGGATCCTCGATTATCTCAAAGACCCGCAGCTCGCGGTCGCGGTCGAGGCCATCCGCTCCAGGCTCGACTCCGGCGACTGGGGCACCCCCGAGTTCGCCGGCGAACTCGCTGAGGACGACGCGAGTGACACCCCGCTCCCGCGGGAGCTCGCGGCGCTCGAGCGCCAGCGCGACCGGCTGCTCCGCTCCGTCGAGCGGATCGACCAGCGCATCACCTCCATCTCGTCCGTCACCGCCGAGCGGATCGATACCGACCGCGATCTCTGGGACGACGAACTCGACCTCGTGGGCGGCACGCTCACCGTCTTCAGCCCACAGGGCAACGAGGTGACCACGCTCACCATCACCGACGAGACGCTCGAGCGATGGCTCGCCGATGCGCCGGTCGAACCGCTCGGTGGCGATGAGGCATCAGAAGAAGAGATCACCGAGACCGAGCCCGCGGCCGACGCGTCACCCTGAGCCCTCGCTGTGCTCGTCCTCGGGATCGAATCGAGCTGCGACGAGACCGCCGCCAGCGTGGTCCGGCGTGATGGTACCCGGCCGGGTGTGTGCTCGAATGTGATCGCCTCTCAGGCGGAGCTGCACGCCGAGTACGCCGGTGTTGTTCCCGAGATCGCGTCTCGCGCACACGTCGAGCGCATCGTGCCGGTCATCCGCCGCGCACTGAGCGAGGCCGATGTCGCTGCGCACGATCTAGACTTGATCGCCATCGGCAACCGGCCCGGTCTTATCGGTGCGCTGCTCGTCGGGCTCGCAGCAGCGAAGGCGATCGCATGGTCAACGAGCACACCGATCCTCGGCGTCGACCACATCCACGCGCACCTCACCGCGGGGCTGCTCGATGCGGACCACGATCATGCCGAGGTCTTCCCGGCGCTCGGCCTGGCGGCCTCGGGCGGTCACACCGCGATCTACCGCCTCGAGTCGCCCACCGAGATCGCGCGCCTCGGCGGCACCATCGACGATGCAGTCGGCGAGGCCTTCGACAAGGCCGCCACCATGCTCGGCCTCGGCTACCCCGGCGGACCGATCATCGATCAGCTCGCCACGCGCGGCGACCCGCGCGCCCACGACTTCCCCATCTCACGTCTCGACCGCGGCTCGCTCGACCTGTCCTTCTCCGGCCTCAAAACCGCGCTGCTCTACACCGTCCGCGGCACGCCCATGCCGGGCCCCGATGGCAAACCCGTGTTCCCGCGCGATCACACGAGCCTGCTCGGCGAGGAGATCGCCGACATCGCCGCGAGCTTCCAACGCGCCGCGGTTGAGGCGCTGCTTCTGAAACTCGAGCGGGCCGGTGCGGCGCACCCCGATGTGCGCGCGCTGCTGGTCGGCGGCGGCGTCTCAGCGAACTCGCTCCTGCGCGAACGCCTCGCCGAACTCGCCAACGAGCGAGCGATCGAACTCCGCCTGCCCGCGATGGCCTACTGCCTCGACAACGCAGCGATGATCGCGGGACACGCCCTACACCTGTGGGACGCGGGTGTTCGCGATGATCTGTCGCTTGCCGGTGCACCGACCGGAGCCACCGCCTGATGCCGCTGCCCTGGGAGGTCGGTCCCGAAGCGGTCGCGTGGACACACCCCGCGGCCATTGATGAGGAGAAGCTGCTCGCCCAGTGCCGCTTCGGCCAGTCCCGCACCGGCGGCCCGGGCGGCCAGAACCGCAACAAGGTCGAGACCGCGGTCGTCCTCGTGCATGAGCCGACGGGCCTCTCGGCGCAGGCCGGCGAGCGCCGCCACATGGGCGAGAACAAATCGCTCGCGCTCTTCCGTCTCCGTCTCACCCTCGCCACGCACCACCGCGGCGCCGTTGGCATCGGTCCCGTGGGCACCGAGCGGTGGCGCGCCCGCCTCAGGCGCCCGAAGCGCCGCCCGAGCGCCGATCCCCTCGCCCCGCGCGCCGCGAGCGCCACCATCGAAATCAACCCATCCCACAAGGACTACCCCGCCCTCCTTGCCGAGGCCATCGATGTGCTTGAAGCCGCGAACTACGACCTGAAAACCGCGGCACTCCGCCTCGACGTGAGCGCGAGCCAGCTCATCAAGCTCATCAAGCACCACCCGCCCGCGCTCCACGCCGTCAACGAGGCACGAGCCAAGCGTGGCATGCACACGCTGAAATAGACCCACGCCGCGGACGCCGACCCTGAGCCACGCAAAGGGTCTGTCTGACGGTCTGACGGTCTCTCAGTCGCGCTGCCAGATCGTCCGAGCAAGCCCCACCCCCCGAAGACGGAACACGAGCATCCCCAGCGCGCTCAAACACGCCCGCTCACGAACCCGCTCCCGATCCCCCGGAAACCGAAACCGCCGCACATCCACCGCGTACCCCGATTCTCCCGATGCGAGCGCGATGCACACCGTCCCGACCGGCTTCTCCTCGCTCCCGCCACCCGGCCCCGCGATCCCGGTGATCGACAGCGCATGCGACGCACCCGGTGTCCGCTCGAGCCCGCCCACCGCGAGCGCCTCCGCCACCGCCTCGCTCACGGCGCCGTGCCGCTCGATGAGCTCCATAGGCACACCCGCCGCTGCGGTCTTCATCGCGTTCGAGTACGTGATCGCCCCACCCGCCACCGCACCAGACGATCCCGGCACCGCCGTCACCATCGCCCCGAGCATCCCGCCCGTGCAGCTCTCCATCACGGCCACCATCTCGCCGCGCGAGCTCAGCAACTCCACCGCGCGCTCGGCGAGCCCCGCGCCGTCTTCCGCGAAGATTAGGTCGCCGAACATCTTGCGCACCGATGCCGCATCGACGTCAACGGCATGCCGCATCGCCGCGCCATCCCCTTCCCCCCGAACACGGATCGTGATCACACCGCTCGATGCCGTCGTGCCGATCAGCGGGTTGCGGTCACGATCCATCAGCGCGCCGAGCCGCCCCGCGACATCCGACTCGCCCATCCCGTACAGGTGCAGCAGCTTGGTCACCACCGCCCGGTTCGCCGGCGGCCGCACCTCGGGCTCAACGAGCCGCTCCCACATCGCCCGCATCTCAAAGGGCGGTCCCGGCAGGCAGTACACATCGCTCGCCCGCCCATCCTTCGGCCGCACCGTCGCTGCAAGACCCGGCGCTGTCCCGCGGTCGTTCTCGATCAGCCGCCCGCTCGCCGGCCGCAGCGCCTGACGCCGATTGTTCTCGTTAAGGGTCCGTCCGAGCCGCTTCGCGATCGCCTCAAGCCATCGAACGCCGAGTTCGTCTTCAACGAGCGGCTCGCCCAGCACCGCACCGAGCGCATCGCGCGTCAGGTCGTCGGCGGTCGGTCCAAGCCCACCCGTGACCACCACGAGCGGCACTGCCTCGCACAACGCGCCCAGCCCTTCTGTGAGCGCCTCGAGATCATCCGGCAGCGTGCGGTGCTCGACGATCCGGATGCCGAGATCGGTGAGACGCTCGCTCAGCCACTTGGTGTTCGTATCGAGCGACTGCCCGATCGCCAGTTCATCCCCGACCGAGAGGATCACCGCCCGGTCGTGCGCTGCTGCGGGCAGATCGTGCGTCTGGATGGGAATGGGATTCGTCATCAAAGCACCGAGCACCGGTGGTGGGAGCGTCCCGCTCCCACGGCCGCATCAGTGGCGGCTCGTCAGTCTTGGGACCGGTGTTCGTGAAAGCAGGATGCTCCCACCACCGAACGCGACCTTCTCACCGCCGCTTGTACGGGTTGCGATCCCCGCGCTCCTTCTGGAATGGGTTGCCCTTGGGCAGTTGCTTTGCCCGGTGCGCGAGCGGCTTCTTTTTCTTCGGCGGCGTCTCGAGGTCCATCTTGTCTACGTGCGAGCGGATCCACCGGCTCTCGGCGATGCCGAGCACCGAGTTCGTGATGAAGTAGACCGCCAGGCCCGACGGCGCGTTGTACAGGAAGATCGGCATCATGAGCGGGAACAGCACCCGCATGATCTTCTGCTGCTGCTCCTGCTCCGGGCTCAGCCCCGTCGACTGCGGCGTCAGGTACTTCTGGTGCAGGAAGAACACGACGCCCATCAGAAGCGGCAGGATATTGATCGAGCGAATCTCACCCATGAGCGGGATGGTCACGAGCGCTCGGCCGAAGTCGATAAACCGGTCCGGCGCCGAGAGATCCGCAAGGAAGAGCCACGACCCGCCCGAGACCGCCTGGAACACGCCGTAGAAGCCCGTCTCGTGCCTGATCTCGAACGCGAAGTACAGCATCGCGTACAGCGCGATCCACACCGGCGACTGCAGGAACATCGGCAGGCACCCCAGCGCTCCCGCGTAGTTGATCTGCTCCTCGCGCATCAGCTTGATCATCTCCTGCTGCATGCGCTTCGGATCGTCCTTGTATTTCTCCTGCAGCTTGCGCTGCTTCGGCGCGACCCGCTGCATCTGCTTCCCGAACCGCATCATCGAGATCTGGCTCTTGCGGTACAGCGGGTGCAGGATTGCACGCACTGTCACCACGAGCAGCACGATCGCGATCGCCCAATCGAACGTGACCGCGTGGTACCACTCGAGCAGCGTCAGCAGAATCCTGGCCAGCCACTGAAACGTGCAGAACGCGCACATCCCGCCCAGGTTGTAGACCAGCAGCTTGTCCAGCCCGAGCAGCCGGTAGATCGGGTCGCGCCGCCCGCCGAGCTCCTCGCGAGATTTCGGCCCGGCGTACGCCGCGAACGACAGATCCACCTCGCCCGCTGCCGGTACCGTCACCGGCTCCGAGATCGTCTGGATCAGCAGCCGATCATCGAGGTGGTCGTCGGGCAGTTGACCGTAAATGCCGACGGCGTACACCTCGGCGGCCAGGTCGAAGGTTTTGTCGTACGCCGGCTCGCCGTTCGGGAGCGTGCCGATCTCCGTCGGCAGCGCATGGATGGCGAACGTGAAGTACCGCCCGGTCTGCGCGATCCACACCGGCTCCGCGGCACGCGCGAAACGCTCCGCATCCGGCCAGATCTGCACATCCGACCGCCCGGGCTGCGCCGCGGCCTTGTTGAGCAGGCTCGTCCGGGCGAGCAGCTTGCCCGAGTCGCTCACGATCTGCCGAGAGGGGTCGCTCGCGAGATCCAGCAAGTGACCGATCCGCACACGCCGCGTGTCGATGCGGTATCCCGAGAAATCCGGGTGCAGGTCCGACGGGCCGTACTGGATCCACTCGATGCTGAGCGAACCATCGGTCAGGTTGACGAAGCGCTGCTCGCACACGATCTCGTACGACCCCGTGTCGAGCACGAACGTCCGTTCGACCCGCGCCACGAGTTCGCCGGCATCGGTCTCGATCTCGGCCACGAACCGGCCGGGTGCGAGCACCCGCCACCGCGGCTGGCCGCGCGTCGCGGTGTAGAGATCCACAACCTGCCCGTTGATCACCACCGCCCGCGCCGCGAGCGAGACCACATCGGCGCCGTTCTTCGAATCGAGCTCCTGCACCAGCTCGTGCTCCGCGGGATCACCCCGCGTGTACGCCAACAGGTCTGACTTCGTCTTGAAGTGGCTCGCCATCTCGATCGAGCGCAGGCCGGCACCAAAGGGCGTGAACCGAAGCTCCGCAAAGAAACCGGTGGCGGCCTCATCGAGCGAGCCGAGCATCAACGACGGGTCCATCGGATCAACCGGCGGCTGCGCTCGGGCGCGAAGCACGGGCAGCGTCGCCCGCGGCTCGGCCGGCGCGGTCGCTGGTGTCTGGTCAGTTGCCGGTGCGGATGCCGGTTCAGCCATTGGTTCTGTCGTCGGCGACTGCTCATGCACCTCCGCCACGATCTCGTCGGGCGCCGGGATGTCGCCGATCGGCGCGGCCTGCGCAATCGGCGCTGGTGCCATCGCGTCCGGTGGTGACGCAGGCTCCGACTCGGCATCCGGCGGCTGGCTCTCCTCGCTCGCGGGCTCGCTCTCGGCGGCTTCACCCACCGACGCGTCGGTCGGGTTGGAGGCTTGGCCCGAAGCGGTGGGCGCGCTCGGCTGGTTCGTGCTGTTCACCGACACCGCGACCACAAACCCGAGCCCGAGCAGGGCAGCGAGAATCGGCACGACGAGTCGGGTCAGGGTCCGGTTGTTCTTCGATGCTGGCATGGGGGACCGACGATGGTAGTGGCGCGAGCCGACCAGCGATTCGGCGACCGACCCCGACGGTTTCACGAGCACCGTCACCCCCGCCGACCTGGTGCTACGGTGCCGGGATGCCGCGCGATGCGCTCGAGTCTGCCCGCCGCGCCCTCGCCGATCTCTGGCACAGGCTGCGGGGCCAGGAGTGGCCCATGCTCGTGGCCGCTGCGTCGATCGGCGGCGTCACCGCCCTGGGCGCGATCGGCTTCATCGAGCTGCTCCACGCGGTCGAGGTCGGCGCCGGCCTGTCGCTCCGCCGGGTGCCCTGGTGGCTGCTGCCTCTTCTGCCCATGTCCGGTGCCCTTGTCGCGGGCGTGATCATCCACTTCTTCGCCCGCGAGGCCAAGGGCCACGGCGTGCCTGAGGTGATCGACGCGATCTACCGCAAAGGCGGGCGCGTCCGCCCGCGCGTCGCCGTCGCCAAGGCCTGCGCTTCGGCAGCGACCATCGGGAGTGGTGGATCCGCCGGGGCCGAGGGGCCCATCGTGCAGATCGGCTCGGCACTGGGGTCGGGCATGGCCCAGCTCCTCAAACTCCCGCGCGACCAGGCCACCACGCTGCTCGGGTGCGGGGCCGCGGCGGGTATCGCGAGCGTGTTCAACGCGCCCATCGCCGGTGTGCTCTTCGTTCTTGAGATCCTCCTCCGCGACTTCTCGATGCGCACCTTCATCCCCATCGTGGTCGCCTCGGTGATGTCGGCCGCGGTCACGCAAGCGGTGCTCGGTGAGAACGTCGCCATCTTCGACGTCCGCGAAGCGCTGGCTGGTTATGTGTTCACCATCGGCGAGCTGCCGAGCTACACGATCCTTGGTCTGGTCTGCGGCGGTGTGGCGGTCATCTTCATCCGCATGCTCTACGCCGCGGAAGACCTCGGCGATCGCCTGCCCGTGCATCCCATCGTCCGCCCGGTGCTCGGCGCGCTCGCCCTCGGGCTGCTGGGTCTGGCCGCGGTCGGGTCGGACGCCGCGAACGGCGCCGTCCCCGCCTTCTTCGGCAATGGCTACGACGCCATCCGGACGCTCCTCACGCCCGCGAGCTACGCGAGCACCGTCGAGGCGCTCCCCGCTGTGGGGCCTGAGGCGCTGCAGGCCCTGCACGAGGTCTCGGTCGAGCCGATGGCCCAGGGCCAGGTGGTCTCGACCGGTCTGCTCGCCCTGCTCGGGCTCCTCGGTGCCAAGGCGCTCGCCACTTGCCTGACGCTCGGCTCGGGCGGCTCGGGCGGTGTGTTCGCGCCCTCGCTCTTCCTGGGGGCGGTCGCCGGTGGCGCCTTCGGCGTGCTCGTGGGCATGCTCGGCCTGCTCCCAGAGCACGGCTCGCCCGCCACCTACGCGCTCGTCGGGATGGCCTCGGTCGTCGCGGCCACCACCCATGCGCCGCTCACCGCGATCCTGATCCTGCACGAGCTCACGCAGGACTACTACGTGCTGCTCCCCATCATGCTCGCAGCGGTCACGGGCACCCTCACCGCCAAGGTGTTTCTCCGCGACTCGATCTACTCCCTCAAGCTCCGTCGCCGCGGCGTGCTGCTCGGCACCTCCGCCGATGCCACGTTGCTCCGCAAGCTCACCGCGCGCGAGATCACGCCGGCGACCCACGTCGAGGTGCTGCCGGGCGATCCGCTGAGCCGGCTGCTCGAGCTGCAAGACGTGTATCAAGTCGCCGACTTCGTCGTGGTCGATGCCGAGCGGCGATACCTCGGTGTGGTCACCGCACAGGACCTCCGGACCGCGCTCATTGAGCGCGAGGCGATCCCGTACCTGCTGGTTGAAGAGCTGATGCGCTCCGACCTGCCGACCGTCGCGCCGGATGAATCGCTCGATCGCATCGTCGAGAAGTTCGCCCGCCACGATGTCGCGAGCTTCGCCCTCGTCGAGCCAGCGGCCTCGGGCACGGGGCAGCGCGCGCTGGGGCTCATCACCCGCGCTCGGTTCATGGCGCGCTATCAGCAGGCGCTGCGTCAGCCAACGTGAAGTCGATCACGCGCCCAGCATCAGTGAGGTCATCGAGCAATAAGTCTGGCTCGTGAGCCGCGAGTTCATCCTTGGCGATCGGCCCGGTCGCCACCGCGATCACCCGGCACCCGTTCGCGCGCGCGCACGCAATGTCCGCCGGCGTGTCGCCGATGATGATGGCGCGCAACGGATCGATCGGTGCCCCCGTCATCGCAGCGAACCGGTCGAGCGCCACCGCGGGCAGTTGGGCCCGCGCGGGCGCCTCCGGATCGGCGTCATCAGCCCATACGTGAATAGGAAATCGGGCCGGGTCCACCCCGCATGCCCGCATCTTGATCGAGCCGGTGTCGGCATAGTTCCCGGTGAGCACCCCGAGTGTCACCTCGGGTCTCCGCCCCAGTGCAGCCATCAGCTCGGGCACACCCGGGCAGACCGTGGCGCCGGTGTGCGCGAGCGCCTCGGGGAGGGCCTCTCGATAGCCGGCGTGGTAGGCCGCGATCCCCTCGGGAGCGGGGGTGCGGCCGAATCGCTCGAGCAGATCCGCCATGATCTCCGGGTCGAGCCGCCCCGCTGCGACGATCGTGGCCGGATCCAGTTCCGCGCCGAAGATCCTTTGGGCGGCAACGGAAAGGGCTCTCAGGCCTGCGCCAAACGTGTTCACGACCGTTCCGTCGAGGTCGAAAAGGACTAGTTTCTGGTGAGAAGCGTGGGTCATCTGCGGATGAAGTGTGGTCAGCCTGTCGATGGCGCCGCAACGGTGCGCGTCATCCCTGGAAGTGCTCAAATCTACGGGGTTTTCCGTCACATTGTGCGCCCTCGGAGATTGACCCATCCGGGACTGGTTCTACAGTCACTCTGAGCGGTAGACATCTGCGGACGGTGCCCCACACCAAGCGTCCGAACTCTCTCACCCGGCTGCCGCCCGACACCACGATCACAGTCCACCTTGCAGAGGGTGCGCGTCGCCCCTTTGTCTGCTGTGGTGCGCTCCAAAGACATCCGTTGCATGCACTTGTTCCTCCCCCAACCCGTCCGGCACACCGTGGCGTTGAACGCACATCGGTTGTCCGTCGACGCCGCGCGCAGGCGCGGGGAGGTCGACCAGTGACCCGCACCGACGACCGCGCCCGTGTTCTCGCCGACACCGACATCACCGATGTCGTCGGCGACTACGTCGCCCTGAAACCCAAGGGCCGCGAGCACATCGGCCTGTGCCCCTTCCACGATGATCGCTCGCCGTCGATGTACGTCGTGCCCAATAAGCAGATCTTCCACTGCTTCTCGTGCGGCGCCGGCGGCAACGTCATCGACTTCGTGATGCGGTACCACGGCATGGGCTTCCGCGAGGCGCTCGAGCTCCTGGCCCACCGAGCCGGCCTCGAACTCACCCCCTGGAAGAGATCGAGCGATCGATCAAGCACCTCTGCCGAGGCAACCACGCGGGACACCGCCTCGCTCGCCGAGGCCGCTGCCTTCGCGAACGCCTATTTCCGCTCCATTTTCACCCATGCCGAGCACGGCCACGCAGCCCGCGCGATGGCCGAGCGACGTGGGATCGACGCCGAGCTGCTCGAACGTTTCGGCATCGGGGCGGCAGCAGACCGATGGGACGGCCTCGTCCAGACCGTCCGCTCCAAGAAGCTGGACCTCGGCCCGTTCGTCGATGCCGGACTCGTGAAGGTCCGCGACTCGGGCGGTCACTACGACGCCTTCCGCAACCGGCTCATTTTCCCTATTGCCGATCTCGGCGGACGGATCGTCGGCTTCGGTGGGCGACGGCTCGACGACGAGGACGAGCCCAAATACCTCAACAGCCCGGAATCCGAGCTGTACCACAAGGGCGCCCTGCTCTACGGCCACCGCCAGGCTCAGCGGCCCATCGCGCGCGACGGCCTCGCCCTCCTCGTCGAAGGGTACACCGACGTCATCGCGTGCCACAAGGCCGGCTTCGACATGGCGGTCGCCACACTCGGCACCGCCCTGACACCCCGCCACGCCGCGGTCCTCCGCCGCACCGCGTCGCGCGTTGTTCTCCTCTTTGACGGCGACGAGGCGGGTGTCCGTGCCGCAGAGCGTGCTGTCGAGGTCTTCTTTGCCGAGCCGGTTGAGCTCGGGGTCCTCACGCTGCCCGGCGGCCAGGATCCGGACGACTTCCTCCGCGCCCCAGACGGCCCGGGCCGCTTCCGCGAGCTGATCGACACCGCTGAAGACGCACTCGCTTTCCTCGTCCGCCGCCGCACCGCAGCGGCCTCGACAGACACCGCTCGCGCCGAGGCCGCCCGTGAGCTGCTCGCCCGCTTCGTTCACCTCGGCCTCGATGCCCTGCCCCCGGTCCGCCGCACCATGCTTCTCCGCCGGCTCGGCGCCGCCTCCGGCCTGCACGAAGCCGGCGTCAAAGCGATGTACGACGAACTCCGCACCGCCCGGACCACCCGCCAGCGGCCGCACACGCCGGCGGGCGCCGAACCACCCACCGACACCATCCCGACCGAGCCCCGCACACCCCGCGAGCACGCCCTGGCCTGTGTTCTCGCTGACCCATCGCTCATCGACGACTGGACCGCTGCCCCCGCTGCGACCCTGGCCCCGCATCACTTCGACGATCCCGCCATCGCCGAGGTCGCCCGGGTCGCTCATGCCCTCGGCGAAGCTGGTGAACTCTCGGGTGCGTCCCTGATCGCGACCATCGAATCCCCGGCCGTCCGTTCAACAGCCTCAGCCTTCTCCATCTGGGCCGATCGCCACCTTGGCACTCGTCTCGGCGATCACTACCGCGAGTGCATCGCCCGCCTCGGCGCGCAATCAGCACACGGTGATGGCACGATCAGCGCATCGATTGAAACGAAATCTAGTCCTTCAACGTCCGCTGACCGTCTCGAGGAGCTGCGCTCGGCCAGAAAGTCGCTCGCGGGTCTTTCCACCCCAACCCTGCCCCGTCCGCTCACGTAGAGACTCATCCAACACCATTTGGCGACTGCCTTTACGGGCGGGACGCCGGTTTCCCCACATCCCACCTCTGCCCTCTTCGGCCGAGACCCCAGCACCCGGAGGCACCCTGCCATGGTTCGCGATATGCACCCCGCGATGATCGATCTGTTCCACCTCGCCGAGTCACGAGGGTGGCTGGGGTACGACGAGCTCAACAACACGCCCCGGATCCGTTCGTCAACCCCGACCGGGTGGATGAGATCCTGATCCGTCTCGATGCGATGAATATCGAGATGGTCGACCTGCGTGAGCTCGCAGCCCGCCGGTGGCGGGATGCCAAGAAGCGGGGCATCGACGTGGAGGTCGAGCTCAAGCCCGTCGAGTCGGCCCTGAACGCCCTCAACGCCGAGCTCGATGAGAACGGCGAGCCGATCATCACCGAGAACGCCGAGGAGCACGAAGAGCGCTCCGCCAAGCGGATCGACGACCCGGTCCGCATGTACCTCACGCAGATGGGCACGATCCCGCTCCTCACCCGCGACGAAGAGATCCGGCTGGCCAAGAAGATCGAGACGACCCGCATGATCTTCCGGCGCCGCGTGTTCGAGTGCGACTACTGCGTCGCGCTGGGGTGCGACACGCTCGACCAGGTGCACAACTCCGAGCTGCCCTTCGATCGCACGATGCGGGTGAGCACCGCCGAGGTGAACCACAAGGAGACGCTGCAGGCGCGCATCCCCTACAACGTGCCCACGGCGCGCAAGCTGCTCGAGATCAACAAGAGTGAGTGGGATGCGCTGCACGAGGCGGTCGATGCGGGTGATGAGGAGGGTGCCGAGGCGCTGCGCCGCTCGATCCGCTCGCGCCGCCGCCGCACAGCCACGCTCCTCGAGGAGTGTTGTCTCCGGACGAGCCGGATCACGCCGATCCATAAGAAGTTCCGCGCGGTGACGCAGAAGATGACGGAGCTGGTCGCCGAGCTGGCCAAGGCCGACAAGAACCCCGACCGGTTCGACCCCGAAGATGTCATGGTGATGCGGGAGGAGCTCGAGGGCCTGCGCCGCCTGGTGCTGATGGAGCCCGCCGAGGCGGCTGCCAAGAACACGCTCCTCGAGACGGTGTTCTGGGAGTACGAGCAGGCCAAGCGTGATCTCTCGGCGGGCAACCTCCGTCTCGTGGTCTCGATCGCCAAGAAGTACCGCAACCGCGGCCTGTCCTTCCTCGACATCATCCAGGAGGGCAACACCGGCCTGATGCGCGCGGTCGACAAGTACGAGTATCAGCGTGGCTACAAGTTCAGCACCTACGCCACGTGGTGGATCCGCCAGGCCATCACCCGCGCGATCGCCGACCACGCGCGCACGATCCGTGTGCCCGTGCACATGATCGAGACCATGAGCAAGCTGCGCAACTTCCAGAAGCAGCTGCTCCAGGAGATGGGGTGCGAGCCCACGATGGAAGAGCTCGCCGAGCGGGCCGACATGCCCGTGCAGGAGGTGCGCCGGGTGATGAAGATCTCGCGGCACCCGATCTCGCTCGACCGCCCGGTCGGCGAGTCGGAGGACTCGTACTTCGGCGACTTCATCGAGGACGAGCGTCAGGAGGCCCCGAGCTCGGTCGCGGCCAACGACATGCTCAAGGAGCGGATCGAGAGCGTGCTCAAGACGCTGACCTACCGCGAGCGCGAGATCATCAAGCTGCGGTACGGCATCGGCGACGGGTACACCTACACCCTGGAAGAGGTGGGCCGCATCTTCAAGGTGACGCGCGAGCGCGTGCGCCAGGTCGAAGCGAAGGCCATCCGCAAGCTGCAGCACCCCGTGCGGAGCCGCAAGCTCAGCGAGTTTGTTGATGCGGATCTCGAGGGTGTCGAAGAGGGCGCGGTGGCGGCGGAGGTGTGAGATACAACGCTGAAAAGACTCGGTGTCTCAGCGCCGTCATTACGTTGCCTCAGACGAGGACTTAGAGGCTGCTTGATCCCGGCCCTGTCACCTCTCAAGTCTCTTCCGGTTGAATCCGCGTCGCGCACGTGCCCAGTTCGGGCGTAGTGTCCGACTGTCGTGGCCGCGCTGTGGCGGCCGCTTAGTGCGTTCCAAGTCAATTCGTCGCGGGTGCCACTGGTGGCTTGCCCACCAGTGCGAACGCCAAAGCCCTTGAACACTGGCGGGTAAGCCGCCA
>JBCDJJ010000059.1:0-23313 GCA_038747915.1 Planctomycetota bacterium
GCCGAGGCAAGATGCCTCCGCCACCGCGGGAACGGCGCTCGCCTTCACCTCGCCGTACGTGTTGAGCAGGTTCGAGTTGTTCGTGTTCGCCCCGAGGTTCACCCACTCACCGACCCACGAGTCACCCAGATGGCCCTCGTGGCTCTTGTTGGCGTACCCCTGAAAGATCGTCCCCCCGACCTCGCCGCCGACCTTGCACACCGGCCCGATCACGGTGTTCGCTTTGACGTGCGCACGAGCGGTGATCACCGAGTCGCGCCCGATCGCCACGGGCCCTTCGATGATCGCGTGGTGCCCGATCGTGGCGCCGGACGCGATGGCGATCGCCCCCCGCGTCGCATCGAGCACCACACCGCTCCCGATGCTCGCATCGCGTGCCAGCATCAGTCGTTCCGATTCGATGATCGTGGCACCCGCGGGTGGTGCCGTTGCGCCGAGTGGCTCGCTGCCATCGCTCAGCAGCTCGAGATCCCGCGCCAGGCACTCGTCGCGATGCCGCACCACATCCCACGGCCTGGTGAGCCGAGGCACACTGAGCCGTCGACCGCCCTCGCTCGTCTCGCTAATCCAGCTCTCCACCTTGAGCGAGTCGATCACCTCGTCCACCATCACGCCCGCGACGAACGACCCGCCGGTGTCGAAGATCGCCCCGAGCGGCTCGATGTCACCAAGCCGGAGCTCCGGCAGCGCAGCCACCGGGCACGAGCCATCCACCACCAGGGCGAGCTTCTCACCACCGAGCGCCCGGGACACATCGTTGACCGCGAGATCCGGGTGTCGCGCGGCGGTGATCGCCCGGATCGGCGGCGGGACGATCAGCCCCGTGATCTCACCCGTGCCTGCGCGCTCGAACTCCAATCGCATCCGCTCGAACGTGGTCAGGGCACCGGTCCGGACATCGAAGCTCGCCCGAAGATCCGTGAGTGGCGAAAGCCTCGCCCCGGCGCTGTCCCAGATGATCACCTTCACCGCTACACGGTACCGTCCGCCGGTCTCCCGTTGTGAAGGATGCGCTCATGAAGCTCGCCCGCGTCGGCCCGCCCGGTCAGGAAGTTCCCGCCCTCGTTGACCTATCGGGTGTGCTGCGGGATCTGCGCGCACACGTGGATGACATCGACGCGGACACGATCAGCCCAACGGCCCTCGATCGCGTGCGCGCGCTCGACACGTCCGCGCTGCCGCCACTCGGCCCGCTCGACGCCACCCTGGCGCCCGATGCGCCGATCCGTCTCGGCATGCCGATCGCCCGACCCGGCAAGATCGTGTGCGTCGGCCGCAACTACGCCGACCACGCGAAAGAGGGCGGCGCCGAGGTGCCCGCCGAGCCGATGGTGTTCATGAAGGCCACCTCCGCAGCGTGCGGCCCCTTCGACCCGATCGAGCTCCCCCCCGGCTCCACGCACCTCGACTGGGAGGTGGAACTCGCGGTTGTCATCGGCACCCGCGCCAAACGCGTCACCGAGGCCGATGCCCTCGACCACGTCGCGGGCTACACCATCCTCAACGATGTCTCCGAGCGCCACTGGCAAAGGCACCGCTCGGGTCAATTCACCAAGGGTAAGAGCCATGACACCTTCGCACCCCTCGGCCCGGTGCTCGTGACCGCCGACGAGGTGCCCGACCCGCAATCGCTCGCCCTCCGCACCACCGTCGATGGCGTGACGCACCAGGACAGCACCACCGCCGACATGGTCTTCCCCGTGCGCACACTCGTCGCGCACATCTCCGAGTTCATGACCCTCGAGCCCGGCGATATCATCGGCACCGGCACACCCGCGGGCGTCGCGATGGGCCAAGACCCGCCGCCGTACCTGCGGGCAGGGCAGGCGGTCACACTCGAGATCGAGTTACTCGCGGCCCAGCGGCACGAGGTGGTGGCGAGTTGAGTCTTGTATGACGGCGCCGAAGCCTCCCGTGCTCGGGGCCCGGGCGGTGGGCTTCCAATCCGTATCGCAAGCATCTAGGCTGGCACCATGACCATGGCCACGCGTCAAGCGATCCTGGTGGCTTCGATGTTCACGCTCGCAGCCGCCTCAGCGGTGCGCGCGGACATCGCCGTCATCGACGAGCGGTTCAACGAGTGGGGGGCGGACGACCTCGTCGCCATCGATCCGATCGGCGATGCACCTGGCGGCGCCTTCGACCTCGGGCGAGTGTGGGCCAAGACCGCCGGCACCACCCTCTTTCTTTCCTTCGAGATGCTCGGCCAGACCGTCAACCTCCAGAGCGGGCACCTCTCGGACGGCGGGCCGCAGCTCTGGATCGGGGTGCAAGACGGCGACGATCTGAGCGTCTTCTTCCGTCCTCGCTTCGTCACGCTCGGAGACATCGACGATCCGTCAGCGCTGTTCGGGGCACCGAGACTGGCATGGGATGCGGTTGACTTCGCGCTGCTGCCCACAGTCGCCGCCTCGCGCTACGAGATGCGGATCGACCTCAGCCCGGCCGGCGTGAACCCAGGCGACACGGTCCTGCTCGACTTCGCGACACCGACCCTCGCGGGTTCCCCGGGGTCGGTGCCCACCGACTTCGAGTCTCCCGATGCGCTGTCTTCCCCCGTGGCGATCACGCTGGCACCGTTGCCCGCCCCATCACCCAGTGGCGATGAGAGCGAACTGGTCGCGCGACCCCAAGGCACGACACTGCGCGTTGCCTCGCTCAATACACTGCGAAGCGGGTTGACCAACACCTTCCCGCCGGCCGTGGCGAGCTTCGACCGCCTGCTCCGGGTCGCTGCTGCGGATGTCTACTGCTTCCAGGAGCAAGCGGGAACGCCCCAGCAACTCATCGATCGGCTCGCCGCCGCCGACCCGCGTGGCGACGGCGCCTCGTGGAACGTGCATACCGACCCTCAGGGGGGCTTGTTCAGCTCCGACTACATCGCGACCCCGCTGCCGCTCACACCGGTCGAGGATCCGCCCCTGACCAATGCCTACGCTGCGGGCGTCGTGGGCACCGATCCCGAGACCGCTGTACTTGTGCTCAGCGTGCATCCGAAGTGCTGCGGCTTTGTGGGCAGCTTCGAGGATCAGCTGCGAATCGCCGAGGCCGAGGATATCCGAGACATGCTGGCGAGGTTTCGTACCGGTGTGATCAGCCCGTCGCTCGTGCCGTTCAAGGATGTCCCGGTCATCGTCATCGGAGATTGGAACCTCGTCGGCTCGAACGGACCGCGGGAGATCCTCACCGATCAGGCGAGCGGCACCGGACTGCGTCACCAGGTGCTCCTGAACCTCGACGGGCGCGACGCCACGAGCTGGAGAGACCTCTCGCCGTCGCCGGGCGGCTTCGCACCCGGCCTGCTCGACCTCGCTGTCCACTCGTCGCGCTCGCTCGACGTCACCGGAGGATTCGTGCTCGACTCCCACCGGCTCACACCGAGCCAGCGGACCGCGATCGGTGTCGATGCGAGCGACAGCCTTGTCTCGGATCACCTGCTCCTTGTCGCCGACTACCGCCCAATGATCGCCGCGCTCGACATCGACGCGGATGGTGTGCTCGCCATCGGTGACATCACGGACTATCTGGGCGACCTCGTCGATGGTCTTCCTGGGGCCGAGTGGAACGACGACCTCGTTGTCGATGCCTTCGATGGTGCCGAGTTCGTGGATCTGTTCGCGCACTGGGCGATCGAGTAGCGCCTGATCGTGTAAGACCGGGTGCTGCTCACGGAGCGCTCGGGCTACGTCGAAGTGTCGAACTCGAACGACGTCAGCGAGCGAACGCCTCACGCCGTCGCGTAGCTCGCGCACGCCGCTTTCAGCGCCTCGGCCTTGTCCGTCTGCTCCCACGTGAACAGCCCGTCGCTCGCCACGCGGCCGAAGTGGCCGTGCCGCGCCGTGGGCGTGTAGATCGGGCGGAGCAGGTCGAGGCTGTCGATGATGCCGCGAGGTGTGAGCTTGAAGTGCTCGCGGATGGCTGCGGCGATCGCCGGCTCGTCGGCCTGGTTCGTGCCCTGGCAGTCGACGCGGACCGAGGTCGGCTCCGCCACGCCGATCGCGTAGCTCAGCTGGATCTCGCACACCTCCGCAAGGCCCGCTGCGACCACGTTCTTCGCCGCGTACCGCGCCATGTAGGCCGCCGAGCGGTCGACCTTCGTCGGGTCCTTGCCCGAGAACGCGCCGCCGCCGTGCCGGCCCATGCCGCCGTAGGTGTCAACGATGATCTTCCGGCCCGTCAGCCCCACATCGCCGTGCGGACCGCCGATCTCGAAGATGCCCGTGGGGTTCACGTGGATCGTGATGTCATCGTTCCACCACGTCTCGCCCAGCACGGGCTTGATCACGTGCTCGGTCACCAGCGCGTGCAGGTCCTTCTGGGTGGCAGCGCTCGAGTACCGGTTGTCGTGCTGCGTCGAGAGCACCACGGTGTCGACGCGGATCGGCTTGCCCGATTCGTCGTACTCGAAGGTCACCTGGCTCTTGGCGTCGGGGCGGAGGCCCTCGACCGTGTTCGCCTCGCGCACCTGCTTGTGGTGCTCGACCAGCCGGTGGGCGATGAAGATCGGGAGCGGCATAAAGGTGCCCGGCGCGAGCTCCTCGGACTCGCGGCAGGCGTAGCCGAACATCAGCCCCTGGTCGCCCGCGCCGATCTCGCCGCCCTCGCGGTGCACACCCACCGAGATGTCGGGTGACTGCTGCTTGAGCGAGACCAGCACCGCGCACGAGTGGTGGTCGAAGCGCATGTCGCCGTCGGTGTACCCGATCTCCTTGATGGTCTCGCGGACGACATCAGAGATCTCCACGTACGCCTCGGTCTTGACCTCGCCCGCGATCACCGCCATGCCGGTCGAGACCATCGTCTCGCACGCGACGCGCGAGTTGGGGTCCTGCGCGAGCATGGCGTCGAGGATGGCGTCGGAGATCTGGTCGCAGACCTTGTCGGGGTGGCCGCAGGAGACCGATTCGGACGTGAAGAGATACGGGTTGCCCATCGCGCTGGCCCTCGGGGATCGGTGGTGTGGAAGGAGTGGGAGTCGCCCGTGGGCAACTTCATCCATTCATGCGGATGAAGGAAAATAGACCCGAAGGCCGTGGCCCGCAACCATCGGGCGAATCGGCGCGCGAAGCGAGGCCGCACCCTGTACGGCGCGGCCTCGCGGCCCACATCCAATCCGCGTGCCGCGCCCCTTCACAGGCGGGTGCGGCATGGTCATCAATCCAAGCTCGAGGGCCCCTGGACGGCGAGGAGAGATGACCTGCCCATCTGGCCACCCCGACCCTCGCCGTCCAAAGGTCCGCAGCATCGGCTTTTCGAAATGGAGGCCCCTGGCGTTTCCGCCTGGCGCCCCGTCTCCTGGCCTGCCGCATAGAGCGAGTGGGGTCTCACGGCAGCCGTTTCCACTTGGGACAAGACCAATGCGATGGCCGTGCCAAACGGATGAAGGGCGGCTTCCCGTGGCTCCTCAAGCATTGAAGTCATCTATTGGAAAAAAATTATATCATTTCAGAATAAAAATAATGATTTATCAGAGTAAAAGATAAAAAAACGACATATCATGAAAATATGCCGAATGAGCTCGACGAACTGCCCGTTGGGATGATTCACCTCGATGCGAGCGGTCGGATCATCACGATCAACGCGCTGGCCGGTGAGCGTTTGGGCGTGGAGCCGGGCCGCGTGGACCGAGTGCCGCTCAGTTCCCTCTTCGACCCTCCGCCCGTGGGCCTCTCGGAGCCGCCGAGCGAACGCCTCGCGGAGCGCAATGTCAGGCCAGCCAGCGCGGGGCTTCCGCCGGTTGATCTGCTGATCGCGCCACGGTCGGGCGGGGGATCGATCGTGGTCTTGATCGACCGGGGCGAGCGCGATGCCCTGCAGGCCGAGATCGATCGGCTCAATGCTGCCCTCGCGAGCGTCGAGCGCGATCGGGCCCGGATGACCGAGCTTCAGCGGGAACTCGGCGGCCAGGCCGAGGCTCCGACCATCATCGGTGGCTCGCCCGCGGTCCGGCAGATGTTCGATCACGCAGAGCGTGTAGCCGCCAGCCCTGCGACGGTGCTCATCCTCGGAGAGTCCGGGAGCGGCAAGGAACTCGTCGCCCGAACCATCCACGCCCGCTCCAACCGCGCGGGTGGTCCGCTCGTCTCCGTGAACTGCGCGGCCCTCCCCGAGACGCTGCTCGAGTCCGAACTCTTCGGCCACGAGCGCGGGGCGTTCACCGGTGCCGACCGTCAGCGGCTCGGCAAGTTCGAACTCGCCGACACCGGCACGCTGTTCCTCGATGAGGTCGGCGAGCTGTCCCCCGCAGCTCAGGCCAAGCTGCTTCGTGTGCTGCAGGAGGGAGCGTTCGAGCGAGTCGGCGGTGCGGAGACGATCCGGGTAGATGTGCGCGTGGTCGCGGCGACGCACCGCGATCTCGCGAGCCTCGTCGGGAGAAATCGCTTCCGCGAGGACCTGTTCTATCGGCTCAACGTCGTACGCATCGATGTGCCCCCACTGCGCGATCGACGCGAGGACATCCGCCCGCTCGCGGAGTTTCTCCACGAGCGGCACGCGCGGCGTATGGCGAGAGTGGTGCTGCCGATCAGCGATCGGAGCATGCGGCGCCTGATGTCATACCGGTGGCCCGGCAACGTGCGCGAGCTGGAGAACGCGATCGAGCGCGCCACCGTGCTTGCGAGCGGGGAGGAACTGGAGATCGAGTTACCGGATGACCCAGCACCCGAGCGTGCGGCCGAAGCCGAGCGGGCCCGGAGCGGTGCCGCCGAGGCCGCGCCGCGAGATGTACTGCTCGACCTCACCGCCGATCAGCTCCAGCGGCTGCAGATCATGCACGCGCTCGAGACGAGCGGGTACCGGGTGTTCGGCGACCGCGGCGCCGCCAAGAAGCTGGCCATCAACCCGCAGACGCTCCTGAGCCGCATGGACAAGCTTGGGATCCCCCGACCGCGCGAGATGCGGCACCGGCTCCGAGACGTGTAAGCCATTTGTTCGAGTGACCTCGGTGGCCGATTGTGGTCGCGGGCCTGGCAGCTTTCTTGGCTGCGGTCTGCACACCGATGCAATACCAGCATCGCGGGTGCGTTGTGCCGGGCGTGGTTGGCCCGTGGGTCAGCCACACCGAATCCTGAACCCCAACACTCACCATGACCCAAAGGACAACCCTATGACACGCACCAACCTCGTGATGCTCTCCGTTGCCGGCACCGCCACGATGCTCGGCGTCGGTCTCCTGGTGACCGCTGCGAACGCGCAGCCCGGGCGCGGCGGCCCCGGCGGTCCGCCCGCCTTCGTGGGCGAAGGCGACGATGCCGGCCCGCGTGGTGTCCGTGAGCGCGGCCCCCGTGGCGACCGCCGCGGCGGTCCGCCGCCCGAGGCGATGCTCCTCCGCGCCGATCAGGACAACTCGGGCACGCTCGACGACGACGAGCTCGCCATGATCGCCGAGCGCTACGCCGCTTGGCACGACACCTTCTTCAAGCCGCTGCTCGAGGAGTTCGATGAGGACGGCGATGGCGCCCTCACCGGCGACGAGCGCCGGAACGCCCGCCAGGCCGTCGGCGAGCGGCAGCGCGAACGCGCCGAGCGCCGCCGCGACCGTGTCGTCGAAGAGTTCGACGCCGATGGGAGCGGCGATCTCTCCGAAGAAGAGCGAGAAACGGCCCGTGAGACCATGCGCGCCCGTGCCCAAGAGAAACGCGCCGAGGTGATCGAGATGTTCGACGAAGACGGCGACGGGCAGCTCACCGGTGCCGAGCGTGAGGCCGCGGGCGAGTACATCCGCGAGCAGCGCCGCGCACGTTTCCTCGATATCGACGCGGACGGCGATCTGGATGCCGACGATGTGACGGCACTCGTCGCCCTGATCGAGAACGGCGACCGCCGGGCCGACCTGAACCGTGACGGCGCTGTCGACGAACTCGACCTCCAGGTCCTGACCGACGAGATCGCCTCGAACTGAATCCCCCCGTAGGCGGCTGACCCCGCCGCCGACCATCAGCGCGGCTGCCAGCTCTGAACAGGGGCCGGCGGCCGTTTTTCATCATGGTGCGAAGTGTTGCGCCGAGTAGGTGCAACCGGCGCGGCATCGGAAGACACGCGGCGCCCGAGCAGATGAAGATCAATGCACCGGCTCGACACGGTCCATGCCAAGATCGCTCGCCGAAAGCTCCCGGCACTTCATCGGCATGTGCTCGATCCTGTGCAGGAACTCGGTGCGGTCCGCCTCGCTCGCGAACTCGAAGGCCAGCAGCGAGTGCCCCTCCGCCTCGCCGGTGTACTGGTAGTTGAAGTAGCAGATGTTCGCGATGTCGCGGACGCGGTGCATGAACTCGAGCATCGCCCCGGCTCGCTCGGGAAAGTCGATCGACAAATAGACCGGGATCGAGAATAGCTGCGGCTCGAGCGGGATCACGCGGTACTCCACGCGGTCTTTGCCGGTCACCGGGCGGGCGTCCTGGCCGAGCGACTCGACAGCCCGGGCAAGCTCCGTGAGCTCGTCGTCGCTCCCCTCGAACCCGATCACCGCGTGCGCCTCGCTCGCATTCGTCTTGCCGTACTGGAACTCGACGATCTGCAGCGGCGGGAGCGACTCGAGCAGCGTCACGAGCTCGCCCGCTCGCTCGGCGAGTGTGAACTCGTAGTAGCGGTGCGCGGTGGCTCCAATCGCGGCGCGTCGCGCGATGAGCGAGAGCATCGCGAAGTCGATGTTCGATCCACTCACGATCGTGAGCGGTGTGATCGCGCCGGCGAGGTGCCCGTCCCGCTCGAAGCGCAGCATCGCGGCCATGCCCAGCGCGCCCGAGGGCTCGGGGATGATCCGCGCCGATTCCCAGAGCATGCGGATCGCGGTGCTCACCTCGGCGTTCGAGACCAGCACGATCTCGTCCAGCATCGATCGGCACAGCGGGAAGGTCACCGAGCCTGTGCGCCGCACCGCGGTGCCGTCGCAGAACCGATCGAGCCGGTCGAGCGTGATCGGCTCGCCCGCATCCATCGCTGCGGTCATCGAGGCCTGCCCCTCGCCCTCGACGCCGACCAGCCGGACCGCATCGCCGAAGTACGTGCGCAGCACGCACGCGACCCCCGCGGCCATCCCGCCGCCGCCGATCTCGAGGAACACGATGTCGGGCCGGATCGCCGACGTCACGATCTCATCGCCGATGGTGCCCTGCCCCGCGATCACCTCCGGGTCGTCGAACGGGGCGATCATGGCGGCGCCCTCACGCTCCATGAACTCGCGCGCCGCAGCCGAGGCATCATCGAACGTGTCACCGACCAGCTCGATGCGGATGGCATCGCCCCCGAGCCGCCGGACCGAGCGGATCTTCACCTCAGGCGTCGAGCGCGGCATGAAAATCGTGGCCCGGCATCCAAGCTTTGCAGCCGCTGCCGCCACGCCCTGCGCGTGGTTGCCCGCCGAGGCCGCGACGACCGCTCGCCCGGGCGACTCGCCGAGCACAATCGACATCTTGTTGAATGCGCCGCGCCACTTGTAGCTGTTGATCGGCGAGAGGTCCTCGCGCTTCAGCCACGCCTGCCGGCCCGAGGGCAGCAGCACCGGTTCGATCGGCGTCGGCGCGTAGAGCCGGTACACGCGGTCGCGCGCGAACATAATCCGACGAAATAGCTCGGCGTGGTCCATGGGCCCCAACCCTTTCACGGATCACAATAGCCCGTGACGGGAGCGTCTCGCTCCCGCGCAGGACAGTAGTCGTGGTGTGGCCGCCTGGACGAACAGACGATCCCGGGACCGAGACGGTCCCGCCACCGGCCTTCACACATCGAGCGACTTCACCTCGAGCGCGTG
This sequence comes from Planctomycetota bacterium, assembly GCA_038747915.1. Lineage (GTDB taxonomy): Bacteria > Planctomycetota > Phycisphaerae > Phycisphaerales > UBA1924 > JBCDAP01. The sequence goes on from JBCDJJ010000059.1 coordinate 9,749, forward strand.
ATCCTCGATGTACGTTCGCCGGTTCTCCACATTCTCGCCCATCAGGGTCGTGAACAGCTCGTCGGCCGCCGAGGCGTCGTCCCAGTTCACGCGGAGCAGCGTGCGGCGCGTGACGTCCATCGTGGTTTCCCAGAGCTGCTCGGGGTCCATCTCGCCGAGGCCCTTGAACCGCTTGATCTCCAGCCCGCGTCGGCCGAGTTCGAGCAGCGCCTGCATGATGCCCGGCAGGTTCGGTGCCTCGACCACCCGGTAGCCCGCGGGCGAGGCGCGGTCGATCGTGTCCTCCGACTCGACGGACTCGTCGGCTCCATCCGCGTCGTCAGCGCCGGCGTCCGGTGCCTCGCTCGTGCCCGCTGCCTTGCCGCGCTTGGGCGACTTCCAGGCGTACTTCGTGGGCAGTTGTTCGCCGGTGACTGCTTCCTCGCGTGTCAGGCCGAAGCTGTCGATGTCGAGCCCGAGGTCGGCCAGCTGCGGGATGAGCGCTGTCAGCTCGCGAACCTCGTTGAGCTCGCGGATCGTGGCGAGCGTCACGCCGGACCGGGCCGCGCCGTTGGCATTGCCCGCGCCCGACCCGTTCACCGCGGCCACCGTCGCGTCGTCGGTGAGTGTGTTGTTGGCGAGGATCTGCTGCACCTGCTCGGGCGACCACGCGTAGGCCTCACCCCCGCGCCAATGCACCCGGTAGGTCGGGAGCCGGTCGGCGCCCTCGGGGTCGCGGGCACGCTCGCCGAGGAGGTCGAGGAACACGATGCCCCGTCGCTCCACCACGGTCACGAGCTCGTCGAGTCGCTTGAGCAGCTTGACGGCCTTGGCGGCATCGTCACCGGTCAGCTCGCGCTCGACCGCCGGCTCTGCCGAGGGCTCGCCGAGGGCCGCGTCGTCGCGGATCAGCAGGCTCGCACCTTCGAGGCCGAGCTGCGTGAGCTCCTCGATCCGCTCGCGCTCGCCCAGCACGTACCGAATGATCTTGTTGCCACGCACGATGGCGTACAGCGGCGGCTGCGCGATGTACACGTGCCCACGCTTGATCAGCTCGGGCATCTGGCGGAAGAAGAACGTGAGCAACAGCGTGCGGATGTGCGAGCCATCAACATCGGCGTCGGTCATGATGATGATGCGGCCGTACCGCAGCTTGCTCGCATCGAAGTCTTCCCCGATGCCGCATCGCAGCGCCTGGATCAGCGTGCGGATCTCCTCGAACCCGAGGATCTTGTCGAGCCGCGCCCGCTCGACGTTGAGCAGCTTGCCGCGGAGCGGCAGGATGGCCTGTGTCTCGATGTCGCGGCCCTGCGTCGCCGACCCGCCCGCGGAATCACCCTCGACGATGAACATCTCGGCGCGGTCCACATCCTTGGTCGTGCAGTCGCGGAGCTTGGCCGGCATCGAGCCCGACTCGAGCGCGCTCTTTCGCCGCGTGAGATCGCGCGCCTTGCGGGCTGCCTCGCGCGCCTGGGCCGCGAGCAATCCCTTCTGCGCCACACGCTTGGCATCGCCGGGGTGCTCCTCGAGCCACGCCTTGAGCTTATCGCTCACGATCTTCGCCACGAACCCCTCGACCTCGGTGTTCCGTAGCTTGCCCTTGGTCTGCCCCTCGAACTGCGGCTCGGGGATCTTCACCGAGATCACCACCGCCAGCCCCTCGCGCAGATCCTCGCCGCTCGGCACCGGATCCTTGTCCTTGATCAGCCCCGCCGACTTCGCGTAGGCATTGAGCGTCCGCGTCAACGCCGTGCGGAAGCCCGAGAGGTGCGTGCCGCCGTCGACCGTGCGGATGTTGTTGGCGAACGTCAGCTCGACCGCGTTGAACGAGTCCGAGTACTGCATCGCCACCTCCACCGCGAGGTGCGACTCAGGGTTCTCGCCCGAGAGATGGACCACCTCGTGCAGCGGCGACTTCGAGTGGTTGAGGTGCTCGACGAATGCCCGGAGTCCCTCGTTGAAGCGGAAGGTCTCGTCCTTGAGCTTGCCATCGGCATCCACGCGCTCGTCGCGCAGCCGGATAATCACACCCGGGTTGAGATAGGCCAGCTCGCGGAGACGCGTCGCGAGCGTCGTGAAGTTGAACGTGGTGTCGGGGAACAGCGTCGTATCAGGCTTGAAGATGATCTTGGTGCCGGTGTCGCTCGCACGATCACCAGGAAGCTCGCTCAGCACGCGCAGCGGTTCGACGGTCACGCCGCGCTCGAACGCGATCGCGTGCACCTTCCCGTCGCGCTTCACCTCGACATCGAGTCGCTCGGACAGCGCGTTGACACACGAGATGCCCACGCCGTGCAGACCGCCCGAGACCTTGTACGCCGAGCCCTCCTCGCCGAACTTGCCGCCCGCGTGCAGCACGGTCATCACGAGCTCGACCGCCGGCTTGCCGTCGTACACCGGGTTGTCGTGGCGCTTGGGGTCGACCGGGATGCCCGAGCCGTCGTCGGTCACCGCGATCGAGCCATCGGCGAGCACCTCGACCGTGACGGTCGTCGCCCGGCCGGCCATCGCCTCGTCGATCGAGTTATCGACCGCTTCCCAAACCAGGTGGTGCAACCCGGCGAGCCCGGTGTCGCCGATATACATGCCCGGCCGCTTCCGGACCGCCTCCAGGCCCTCCAGAATCTTGATCTGGTCGGCGCCGTAGGCACTCGCGGCGGCATCGGACGGAGCGGGCGTGTCGGAATCGGCCATCGAACCTCTCAGCGGGGGGGCGGTCTGGGCACGCCACCGGAGAATCACACACGGAGACGCACCATTCTTTCACAACGCATTCTACGCCGAATCCGTGCCGCGCGGCGCAGCCTGGTGATCACCAACGAGAACGCCCACAGAGCCTCGACGCAACGGAAAGGCACGCGCGTGTTTCGTCAGTCTCGATGTCACATGCACGGCTCATGTGAACCCGGCGTACGCTCCCGGGCACGTGTCGCTCAGACCCTCTGACATCCCGCGTGCCACGATCCGCGCGATCGAGCGCGGCGAGCGGGAGACCGCCAACCTCGCGGAAGCACTCGCGGTCGACTGCCGCAAGCTTGCCAGACTCGTCGCTCCCGACCTGTCGCGGGCACACCTGGCGCAGCTCTCGCCCGACCAGCCGTTCATGAAGCGCACCAAGGCCGCCGGCGCTGTGCTCGCCGAGCACCTCGGCCCCGAGGCCTACGACATCCTCCGTCGGCACCCCTCCGACATCGTCCGCGGCTGGGCCGCCTTCTCGCTCACGAACGGCGAGGCGCCCACGCTGAGCAAGCTGCTCACCCGCATCAAGCCACTCGCCGACGATCCGCACTTCGGCGTGCGAGAGTGCGCGTGGATGGGAGTCAGGCCGTTCCTCATCGCCGAACTCGACCGGGCGATCACGCTGCTCGCTCGCTGGACAACCGCGCGCTCGGCCAACATCAGGCGCTTCGCGACCGAGGCGACCAGGCCGCGCGGGGTGTGGTGCTCTCACATCGTCGAGCTCAAGGCCGACCCTGCCCGTGGGCTGCGGCTGCTCGAACCGCTCAAGGCGGACCCTCAGAAGTACGTTCAGGACTCGGTCGCCAACTGGCTCAACGATGCCGCAAAGGATCGGCCCGACTGGGTCATCGAACTCACAGACGCGTGGCTCGACAAGCGCGATGACCCAGCGACACGGCGCATCGTCACGCGAGCTCGTCGATCGATCGCGATCGACTGACTCGAGCGCTCCAGGACTCACTGGACGATCTCAACCTCACTCGCGCCGGGCATCAGCAGCTCATAGATCATCGCGACATCATCGGGCAGCATCCGGACGCACCCCATCGAGGCCTCGTGCCCGATCGAGCCCGGCTCGATCGTGCCGTGGATGCCGTAGCCGGACATCAGCCTGGTCTGCTCGTCGGTGCCCTCGAGCCCGATCCAGCGTTCGCCGATCGGGTTCTCCGGGTCATCCGCCTCGAACTTCTGGCCCGTGCGCGGGTTCACCCACTCGGGGTTGATCAGCTTGCTCCGCTCGCGGACGACCCACGAGCCGAGCGGGGTCGAGCTGTACTCGCCCAGCCCGACATCGAACGATCGCAGGTACACGCGGTTGCCGTCGCTATCACGCGTGTCGGCGTACAGATCGAGGCGGAACGAGTCCTTGCTTACGACCGCGTGCATCGGGCCGCGAACGACCTTGAGGGTCTGCCCGACGCGGATCCGCCGCGGGTCGGCGATGCGATTAATCCGCTGAATGAACCGCCAGTCGAGCCCGGTCGCGAGATCGCGGTTGATGCCCGCGAGCGAATCACCGGGCCCGACTTGGTAGCTCGTGACGATCGGGTCGCCCGGGATCACACGCGGCTCGAACACGGTCTGGTGCGCGACCTCCGACAGGAGCCGGCGCGCGGTCGTCCGCTCACCTTCTGTCGCCGCCGGGTCGTGCAGCGACCGGTTCAGCAGGTCTCGTGCTGAGATCGGCCGGTTCGAGGCCAGTTCGGCCTCGCCACGCGCGAGAAGCGACCCGGCCCGAGTGGGCGCAGGCGGGCGTGGGGGCTCAGCGACCGGCATGGTCTGGATCTCCGGCTCGGCGACGGGCTCGGCGGGTACCGGGAGCGGCTCGGGTGCCGGGCTCGGCGCGTTGGTCGCACCGCTCGCTGCAGCGGACCGGCGCAGCGCCTGCACACGCGGATCAATCCGCGGTGGGGTCTCGGTCGCCGAGGTGCCGGCCGAGTTCGCACCGATCACACTCGGCGCCTCGCGGCGGTCGGCGACTGGGCTGCGTGGCTCATTCGATGTTGGCGCTGCGGCGATGCTGTTCGCCTGATCGTCGGCCGTTGCCCGGTCGGCCCCGCCCGAGGAGAGCACCCAGTACCCACCGCCGATGACGGCGAGGACGAGAAGCCCGCCCGCGAGCCGCGGCAACGCCCGACGGTGGCGCGAACGACGCCCCCCGGAGAACCGCGGTCCTGACATACCACTCCGCGCTGACTGCGACGGCAAGGTCATCGCTCACACTCCCGATCTCAAATGTCACCCGAGGAACGGGCGAGGCACGTACGCGCCGGGCCGATGCCCCTCGGTGGCCGCGATCTCGCACGAGCGGATCACGCCCGTGCCGCCGATCACCGCAGCGTCGAGCACGATGTCGTGCGGCTCGCGGGGCACCCAGGAGACCCGCTGCACCGAAAATCCAACACCGATGAGCATCGGCTTGGTCAGCGAGGGCGCCCGCAAGATTTCTCCCAGGAAGCGGTCGTAGAACCCGCCGCCGCGGCCGAGGCGGCCGCCATCATCATCGAACGCCAGCCCAGGCACGATGATCGCATCCAGCGTGCGAGGCTCGATCCGCTCGCCGCCCACCGGCTCGGGCACCCCGTGCCGCCGGATTTCGAGCGTCGGGTCCGGACCGTTCACGGTCACCGCGTGCATCTCGCCGCGGTCCCAATCGATCCCCGGCAGGCAGACCACCCGCCCGTTCGCCCACGCGGCCTTGAGCAGCGGCCGAACGTCCAACTCGGGGAACAACGCCTTGGCGCCGTGCTCCCCCATGATGGGTGCGTAGAGCAGCACCCGCTCGGCCCGCTGCCAGCTCGGGAGCGAGCGCACCAGACCGCACACCTCGTTGGACTCCGCCTCGCACAGGCTCGCGGTGAGTTCACTGAGCCGCGACCGCGTCTCGGTGCGCAGCGACGCCTTCCGTTGGGTGAGCGAGGCGGGCGGGGTGACGGGGGTGATGGTCATAAGAGCTGCTTCGAAATCTATCGGTCCTTCGATCCGCAACAAATGTGTTTATCTTCACCAACATGACAGCACCCTCGCTGCATGTGGTCCTGGTCGAGCCGGAAATCCCTAACAATACGGGCAATATCGGCCGAACGTGCATCGCTGCCGGCGCGGCGCTCCACCTCGTGCATCCGCTGGGATTCCATACCGACGACAAGGCATTAAAGCGTGCCGGCATGGACTATTGGCCGCGCGTCGAGTGCACCGAGCACGAGAGCTGGTCGGCGTACGAGCGAGTCCACTGTGCGCCGACCGGGGGTCAACCCGCGCACTACTTCTTCACGACAAAGGCCGACCGATGCCTGTGGGAGGTGTCGTTCGCGCGCGGCGACCGCTTGGTCTTCGGCAAGGAGTCGGTCGGGCTCGACGAGTCGATCCGAGCGGCCCACCCCGATCACCTGATCACGGTGCCCATGGCGCCGGGCGAGCGCTCGTTGAACCTTTCTTCGTGTGTCGCCATCGTGGTCTACGAGGCGTTGCGTCAGATGCACATGCGCGGTGACATCCCACTCGAGGGCGATGCACGACTCGTCGGCGTGCCCGGCACACACGAATAGACTGTGACGATGCTCGGCCCGATCGCCGAAACAGGCGGCATCACGTTCGCGATCTCTGTTGTGTTGACCGGGCTGTGCGTGCTCGTCGGCCGTCGACTGAACGCGCTCGATGCCGAGGGCTCGGCAGGGCACGCCAAATCGATGATCCGCCGCGTGCCCAACATCGGGGGTGTGGCGATCCTCGCAAGCATCCTTGCGGGGCTCGTCATCCATTTCGCACCGATCGCTCTCGCAACCCATGCACCCCTTCCAGATGGCTTGCCCTCGGCCGAAGAACAGCTTCAGAGTGGTGTCTCCGATCGGATACCGATGGGTGTCACCCTGATCGCGTGTCTGCTTGTGCTACACGTCGTCGGCGTCGTCGACGATCGTCGTCCGCTCCCCGCCCTTCCCAAACTGGGCGTGATGCTCGGGCTTGGTCTCGTCTTCCCGATCTTCTTCGACACGCGCTTATTCGAGTTCCTCGATGCCCCGCTCGGCGGCGCGTGGGCCTCGATCGGCCTCACCGCCTTATGGTTTGTCGCGGTCACCAACGCCATGAACTTCATGGACAACATGGATGGTCTCTCCGGCGGCACCGCTGTGGTCGCAGCGGCCCTCTTCCTCGTCGCCGCGATCACCGGCGAGCAGTGGTTCATCGCCGCCACGCTTGCGGTGCTCATCGGCGCGGTGGGGGGGTTCCTCGTCTGGAACCTGCCACCGGCCAAGATCTTCATGGGGGACGGGGGGAGCCTGGTCATCGGCTTCCTGCTCGCGTTTCTGACTGTCCGCACCACCTACTTCACGGACACCGCCGCAGCACTCGAAGCGGCCGGCGTGCCACTCGAGAGCATCGGCACACTGACCCAGTGGGAGGGTGTCGATGAGTACCGCGGGTGGCACGCGGTGTTTATGCCGTTATGCGTGCTGGCCGTCCCGCTCTACGACCTGGTCGCGGTCTCCGTCGTGCGGCTCAGCCAAGGCAAGAGCCCGATGGTGGGCGACGAGCAGCACTTCTCGCACCGGCTGCGCCGACGCGGCCTGACCGTGCGGCAGACGCTCGTGGTTGTGTACGCGCTTTCAGCGGTCACGGGCATTGCGGGCGTGCTGCTCACCGCGGTCGAAGACGCGTGGCTCGCGGCGCTCTGCGGCGGACAGGTGATCGTGATCCTCGCGGCGATGGCGGTTTTCGAGTTCGGCTCGCGGACACGGGAGCCGGCGACGTGACGGCGGATGTGCAGGCGGCCGTCCCCCCCGGCTCGGCCAGGGTGGCGGGCCTTGGGCGATGGCTCCGGTGGGCGGGCCTCGCGCTCGTCGTGGTGCCGGCACTCGTGCGCACGCTCATGAACGAGCCGCGGCTGCCCTACTGGGACCTCTCACCGTTCGAGGTGGATCTGCCCGAGACCACGCTGCTCCCGTCGATGGCATTCGCCCTGGACGCGTTGGCGTTGGTCGGTGTCGCGTTGATCGTGACGACTGCGCCGCGCATCCGGTGGGCGACGGGGGTGCTCCTGCTCGCGGGCGGCGTTGCGATTCTGGTGCATGGGCTGGTGTTTCGCCCGTTTGGGGCAGCGGCGGACATCGCGGGCTCGCTCGGCAACATGCGGGTGGGCTCGGCATGGCTCGCCGCCCTCGCCTCGGCGTGGGCGCTCACGCATCTCGACCCGCGACAGCCCTCCCCCCGTGCGCTCTGGACGGCCGCGGTGGCGTCGGTGCTCGCGATCGCGACGGTTCACGTCGCCCGCGGCGTGCATGACTACACGGTGCAGCACGATTCAACGGTCGCCGAGTATCGAAAAGACCGTGAGCAGTCGCTGCGCGCGCAGGGCCTGGAGCTCGGTTCGTCGCAAGCCCTCGCTTTCGAACGTCGCCTCATGCAGCGTGAGGCGGTGGGATGGTTCGGGCTCTCCAACGTGTACGCGTCGGTGGTGGGGGCGTGCGCGGTCGGATTCGGAGTGCTCGCCGTGCTGGCACGCCGTGGTCCGCCAAAGCCGCGGGTGATCCTTGGGGTTGCCGGAGCAGCGTGCGCACTCGCCCTCTGGATGACGCACAGCAAGGGCGGCACAGCGATGACCCTCTTCGGAGGCGGGCTCGCGATGCTCATCGCATGGCTGGCAGGATCGACCCTTGACAAAGCCGCCGGTGGCACCCTCTTCGATCGCCTCCGCTCCCGTGCGCACTGGCTCGCCCTCGCAGCGATCGCGCTGCCGCTCGTGGCGGTCGTGGCGCGCGGCCTGATCGGCGAACGCCTCACCGAGCTCAGCCTGCTCTTCCGTTGGCACTATCTCGTTGCCTCGTCACGGATCATGGCCGAGTATCCATTGCTCGGCGTCGGGCCCGATGGCTTCCAGAAGGCGTACGTGGTGCACAAGGTGCCGATCAATCCCGAGGATGTGGCCTCGCCGCACTCGGTGCTGTTCGATTGGATCGCAACACTGGGCGTGGGTGGGGTGGCCCTCGCGGTGATGCTGGCGGTCTGGGCGGTGTGGGTGGGGCGGTCCGCGGGCTCGCGCCCGCGGCTCGTTGGTCACGAAGATGAGCGCGCAGGCACGACGGGTGGCCCCGACACGAGCCGCGGGCGCACGCCCGCGGATCGGCATGTCGATGACTCGCTCGACCCCGCCACCCCGCGCCGCTTCGCGCTGCTCGCACTGCTGGCCGCGTGTGGGATGGCGATTCTCCGCCAGTCGCCAACGAGCTCGCCCGATCTGCTGGTCTTCGTGGCCCTGGGGCTCATCGCGGCGCTGGCGGTTGCCTGGGCCATCGCGGAGCTTGCGCGCACCCACCTCGGTGTCGTCCAACTCGCACTGGCAGCCGCGGCTCTCGTGCTGATTGCGCACGCGCAGATCGAGATGACACCGGTGCGTGCGCAGTCCTCGTCGTGGGTGCTCGCGGTCATCGGGCTCGCCGCGGCTCCGAGCCTGCCCCGCGCGTCGGTCCGTCGTGTACCGCAGGGTGTCGCGGGCGCGGTGGTCGCCCTGTGCGCCGTGGTGTCAGCCGTCGCCGCGACTCGGGCGCTCACGTGGGAACACCACCTCGCGCGTGCCGCCACGATGGCTCGGGTCTTCGGGGTCATGCGGACGATCGAGGCCTCGGGCGGGGTGGACCGATCCGTCATCACCGAGTTCTTGAGCCGTCCACGCGTGGTGGGTGTGCTCGAGGAGATCGGGTCACCGCTCGAGCTGTACGTCGAGCCGAGCATGCACCGTGCTCGGGCGCTCTTCATCGAGACCGAGCTGGATCGCGCGGCACGCGTCATGCCGGGCACCGACCTCGCACGCCGCCGGTTGATCGAGCTCTACTCGTTCTTTCCTCACCTGCACGGTGAGCAGACCGCCGAGCGAGCGGTCGCCGCGGCGGAGAGAGCCGCTTCGACGTCTGGTGCTTCGACCGCATGGCTCCGTGCCGCCGAGGTATTCGCACGGTCGGGCCTCTCGGGGTCAGATGATGCGGCGGAGGCGATGTACCAGGAGGCCATCGCTCGCGCTCCCTACGCGGTTCGCCCGCCGGCGACGCTCGCCCGGTTTCTCGCCACCCACCCCGGCAGGGCCGATGACGCCGCCGAGGCCGCCCGGCAGGCCTTGCGCAACAACGACCTGCTCCGCCTCGACCCGCTCGTGCAGCTCGACGACCGCACACGCCGCCGACTCGAGCGGATCAGTGGTGCGGCGCCAGATCCGGGCGACACCGAGTGATCGAGCGGCCCGTGCCGGTCACCGGTGCTCTCGGCTCCGCTTGTGAATCTGGCCCCTTGCCGAAGAATCCTCGCTTGACCATGCCCATTCACGCGTTAGCATGACACCGGCGGCGTCGCTGCGCCGTCGCTCGTTCGATCAGTCACAGCAACGGCTTGTGGTCGACCGGCTCGGCTCCCAAGGGGGCCCTGGCCGGCCCGAGGGCGAAGGACGCCCGCGACCGCCCGCCTCGCGTTGGAGCGCCCAGCCATGAGCAGCTCGGCCAATTCAGACGACGACGACACGGTCCGCGCCCGGTCCTGATCGACCACGCGCGGTCCGCCGCACTCCTCACAGCATTCCTTTTCGTCCCGCTGCCGGCGCTCCGGGCCATGCCCTCCAGTGTTCGGCCCCATCGCCTCGGCGTGACGATTCACCCACACACTGCCGTTCCACGCGAGTTCATTGACCCACCGGCCCACATGTACGACGGGCCTCATCCGAGACGGAAGACCGCACCCATGGCTACCAAGGAAATCCCCCTTTCTCGTATCCGCAACATCGGTATCTGTGCGCACATCGATGCGGGCAAAACGACTACCACCGAGCGGATCCTGTTCTACACCGGTAAGAGCCACAAGCTCGGCGAGGTCCACGAGGGCACCGCCACCATGGACCACCTCAAGGAAGAGCAGGAGCGCGGCATCACGATCACGTCCGCAGCGACGACCTGCCCGTGGACACGCTTCGGCGAGGATTACGAGATCAACCTGATCGATACGCCCGGCCACGTCGACTTCACGATCGAGGTGGAGCGTTCGATGCGCGTGCTCGACGGTGGTGTAGCTGTCTTTGACGGCAAGGAGGGCGTCGAGGCGCAGTCCGAGACCGTGTGGCGGCAGGGCGAGCGCTACGAGGTCCCGATGATGTGCTTCATCAACAAGATGGACAAGATCGGGGCCGACTGGCAGTTCAGCTTCAACTCGATCAAGACCCGCCTCGGTGCGAATCCGATCGCCATGCAGATCCCGATCGGCGCGGGCCATGAGCTCGAGGGCATCGTCGATCTCGTGCTCATGAAGGCGTACTACTTCGAGGGTGACTCGGGCGAGGACGTCACCGAGAAGGACATCCCCGAGTCGGTCGCCGAACTCGCCGAGCTGCACCGCCAGGAGATGATCGAGCAGGCCTGCAACTTCGACGATGCGCTCATGGAGAAGGTGCTCGAGGGCGAGGAGCCGACGCACGAGGAAATCCGAACCGCCATCCGTCAGGGGTGCCTCACCCGCGAGTGCAACCCGGTGTTCACGGGCTCGGCCCTCCGCAACATCGGTGTGCAGCGGCTCATCGACGGCATCATCGACTTCCTGCCCGCTCCCACCGAGGTGTCTGACGTCGAGGGCATCGACCCGAAGGACCCCGAGCAGAAGATGACGCGGCCGCACGACCCGAGCGCGCCGTTCTCGGCGCTCGTGTTCAAGGTCGTCTCGGACACCCACGGCGACCTGACCTACTGCCGCGTCTACTCCGGCACCCTCACCAAGGGCACCCGTGTGCTCAACCCGGTCAACGGCAAGAAGGAGATCTGCTCGCGCATCTTCCAGATGCACGCCAACAACCGCAACGCGCTCGACGAGGCCAAGGCCGGCTCGATCGTCGCGGTCGTCGGCCTGAAAGACTCGACCACGGGCGACACGCTCTGCGATATCGACAACCCGATCGTGCTCGAGCGGATGACCTTCCCCGACCCCGTCATCAGCATGTCGATCGAGCCGGCAACAGCCGACGACAAGCGGAAGCTGGGCGACGCCCTCGTGGCGATCAAGCGCGAGGACCCCTCGTTCCGCGCCAACTACGACGACGAGACCGGCCAGACCATCATCGCGGGCATGGGCGAGCTGCACCTCGAGATCATCAAGAACCGCATCACCAACGAGATGAAGGTGAACGTGGAGGTCGGCAAGCCCCGCGTGAGCTACCGCGAGGCGATCTCCGGCACAGCCCAGAACATCCGCGGCACCTTCAAGAAGCAGACCGGTGGCCGCGGTCAGTTCGGCGACTGCACGATCAACCTCGAGCCCTTCACCGCGGAGCAGGCCGAGGAGGCCGAGCTCAAGTTCAACGACAACATTGCCTTCGAGAACAAGATCGTCGGTGGTTCGATCCCCAAGGAGTTCATCCCCTCGGTCGAGGTCGGCATCCGCAACACCGCCAAGAGCGGCGTGCTCGCGGGCTTCCCGCTGATCAACATCAAGGCGACACTCATCGACGGCTCGTTCCACCCGGTCGACTCGTCGCAGGTGGCTTTCGAGCAGGCAGGCCGTTTGGCGCTCAACGAGGCGTGCAACAAGGCCGGCATGACGCTGCTCGAGCCGGTGATGAAGGTCGTGATCACCGTGCCGGACGAGTACTTCGGTTCCGTGACGGGCGACATCTCCTCTCGCCGCGGCATGATCACCGACCAAGAGGAGCGCGGCGTGGTCCGCGTGATCACGGCCGAGGTCCCGCTGAGCGAGATGTTCGGTTACACCACGACGCTCCGCTCGCTCACACAGGGCCGCGGCACGTCGAGCATGGAGCCGCTGGAGTACCGCCCGCTCCCCCCGAACCTCGTGGCCGAGGTGACCAAGGCGGGATGAGGTGAGCCGCAGGGGCTCGACGCCGATTCGACATGCCGGCGCCGCTGTGATCGTTCTTGGAGCGATCACAGCGGTGTTTCTGTGTACCGCGGTCGGGTGTGATCCCGGTGTCGCCGGCCACATCGAACAGGGGCAGAGGGTGACATCGGCGTCGGGCTGGGACCGCTTGATGCTGATGCAGACGGTCACACGGCCGTATACCGAGCCAGGAACGACATCTTTCGACTTTCACTCGCTGGTGTGGATGCGGCGCGCCGCCACGAGGGCTGACGAATGGAGCGAGGTCGCCCAGTTCACGAGCACGCAGCTCGATCGTCTCTCGTTGGAGCAGATCTGGGTCGAAGCCATCCACGCGTTCGATCCCGACTCCGGCACAGCGATCTTGATGGTCGCCGAGATGCACCCCATGGGGACCGGCCAACAGGCAGCGATCCGATCGTTCCGCGAGTTCGATCTCCGAACCGGCTCCCAGCTCTGGCCGTCTGCCACGGGCTCCACGGACCGTGCCTTCTTCGAACGCATTCGAGCTGCAGCCCCGCACGACTGGATCGAGCATGATCCTGGTGTGCCGGAGCATCCGATGATTGACCGTTTGAGCGGCGATTGGGTGTACGACGGTGAACTCACTCAAATTGTTCACCGGAGCTTGGACGGAACCGTCGAGATCGTGGTCAACGATGTGCCGGAGCGGGTGTGCAATGTCCGCGCTGTGCAGTGGCGGGACGATGCGCTCGTCTACGAGGAGGCGTGCTACGGCCAGCTTGGGCACCCTTTCAGTGGAACACTCACGACGTATCAGTGGCAGCAGCATTCCGACGGGAGCCTCACGTGCATCGTCTGGTCCGCCGATCAGCCGCCGCTCGAGCTGGTGTACTCGAGGCCGTAGCCCGCATGGAGCACCCTGCGTCTTCGCGTCGCCGGACTGCGGTGGTGGGGGGGGGCGCCGGCCCCCCCACACAGCCCCACCCCCGCCCGCTGCCGCGGGGGGGGGGGGGCGCGCCCCCCCC
>JBCDJJ010000060.1:0-23074 GCA_038747915.1 Planctomycetota bacterium
TGGACGAGCTGATCGAGCGAAGCTGCCAGCTCGCCTCGATCATGTTCGAAGATCTCAATCAACAGAAGAAGCTGTGTACCCGCGATGTCGGTAGTTGATCTGTCGCAGAATCGGATGCAAGCGAGTGCCGAGGGAATGTACAACTCGAAGAACAATCCCGAAAACAGTGGCAAGCCCTCGCGAAGCTCCGCCTTAAATTCCTCCGCTTCTTGCCCGTGCAGACCATCGAAAGCGAGTTCGCTCACCCTCTCAAAGATACGATCGATTGCTGAGTTGGCCTTCTTCTGATTCACCATGAAGCGGAAGGCTCGGCGTGTATCGGCATCCCACTCATCGGATTCGAAAAGCAACCGATCTTGAAGATCGTTCCGCGCGACAAGGCGCTCACCCTCAAGTATGCGAAGTCGGTCCGGTTCGCTGATCGAGCCGAGCCATTCGCGGAGACGAGTAATCTCGTGAGAGGGCAGATTCCCATCGATAGCTGTACGACGTATCGATTCGAGAATGTCGCTTCGACATCCAAGGGCAACGATGCCGTGCTTGATACCAGGACAACTTCCGACCATCTCCGCCAACTGAAACGCAGTCCCCAAGTGCTCGAACATACGATCCGGGTTACCTTCAATCGCTTGTTGATACGCTCGTCCAGATTCGTGCCGTACAAGTCTGCGCACCTCACTGAGTACGGAGCGGGGCCGATCTCTCAAGCTCAACGGACGGAAACTCGATGTGCTCACATCGAGGTACATATCCGGGTTGTTCGCAATCTCACGGACGTGCCGAGAGATCAACTGTTCATCGAGCAGTTCAAGATACCGCTGAACGGAATGGTTCTCCGCGCCATCAAGCGTGAACGAGAACGGGTAGCCGCCATCGAGCCCGTATCGGCGTAGGTGATCCACCTCCGCATCCGAATGGACCGTGGACTTGGCCTCTGCCTGAATCTGCTCGATTCGATCTACGATTGCAAAGACAGACTCACGCACATCTCGACCGAACTCGCCCTGGCCAACGCCACGCTCGGCTCGAGACATTTCGTTGAGTTGGCTGATGTAATCAATCTCCAGCAACGGCTTGTGCAACAGGTAGCGTAAGCCCCCCAGTACGGCCACGATCAAGAAGATCGATGCGATACCGGTGGGGACGTACAGCAGCACCCACATGTAGATCTGTCTCCGCCACTTCGGCGGTGTTGCCCTAAACTTCCCCATCATCCCTCTCATCCCTCCGAATAGTCGTACACCCCTTTCCCCGTCTTGTTCCCGAGCCGACCCGCTGTCACGTACTGCCGCAGCAGCGGGCACGGTCGGTACCGGTCGGCGTTCAGCCCGTCGGCCAGCACCTCCATGATGTTCGCGCACGTGTCGAGCCCGATGAAGTCCGCCAACCGCAGCGGGCCCATCGGGAAGTTGCACCCGAGCTTCATGATCCCGTCGATCGCCTCCGGCTCCGCCACACCCTCCATCAGCGTGTAGAACGCCTCGTTGATCATCGGCATCAGCACGCGGTTGCTCACGAACCCCGCCCGGTCGTTCGCGACGAGCGGCGTCTTGCCCATCCGCTCGGCGAGCGCCGCGGTGCGCTGGGCGACGGCGTCCGGCGTCTCGAGACCCTTGATGATCTCGACCAGCCCCATCACCGGCACCGGGTAGAAAAAGTGCATGCCGACCACGCGGGACGCCGAACCCGGCACGCCCGCCGCCAGCTGCGTGATCGAGATGCTCGACGTGTTGCTCGCCAGCACCACCTCCTCATCGGGCAGCGCCTCAGCGAGCTTCGAGAACACCTCGGCTTTCACCGAAGCGTCCTCGACCACCGCCTCGACCGCCCAATCGACGCCCGCGAGCCCGCCGAAGTCGCTCACGTAGCTCAGGCGCCCGAGCGCGGCCTCCATATCGGCCTGCTCCATCCGGCCCTTCTCAACGGCGCGGGCGAGCAGCTTCTCGTGTGTCGCCCTGCACCGCGCGAGCTGATCGGGCGAGGTATCGAACACCCGCGCCTCGATGCCCGCCTGGGCCGCGATCTGCGCGATACCACCGCCCATCTGTCCACCACCAACAACACCGATCGTGCGCACATCGCTCATGGCCGCCTCCTCTTGCTGCGAGGCGACCACGGTACCGCAAGCACCCGATGCACGACGCCCGGGCGATTCCCACCGATCGAGCCCTACTCGTACTCGATGCAGAACGGTGACCCGTACCCATTCCACTCCTGCGACATCTAAGATCTTTTTTTTGCTGAATTGACATCATCCGAATGAAACTCCTGACCCGCGCACCATCAAAGAACGCGGCCACGCCGTTTCGGCGAGACCGCGCGATGGAAGAAGGATTGCCTCAGCGAAGAATCGATGTGCTCGGGCTCACCGGCGCCGGCGAGCCGCTGCGAGCAGGCCAACCGCTGCGAGCCCACCGAAGCCCGGTGCCGGGATGAACGCGATGTTGTCCACACCGAAGCTGCCCGCGATCGCGTCGGGGCCGCGGGAGCCGATGGCCGCATCGGCCCGGAACTGAAGGACGTTGGCGTTCGAGACCGCGTCCTCGAAGTTGTCGGTCCAGTTGCCGTTATCGATGATCTGGGTCCACTGCTCCTGGACGAGGTCCACCTCGAAACGTTGCCAGAACTCGTCGACATCCCACGAGCGGTTGGACACCCAGAAGTTCGCGTTTTGGCGGCCGATGCCGACGCGGATCACCGCATCGTCGAGCTCATCGGTGTCGATGAGCCAGAAGCTGATCGTGGAGACACCGGCGTCGCGGTAACTGCCCGTGTACTGCGGCTGATTGATGGCGCGCGTGGCGAGTTGGGCGCCGGCGCTCCCGGTGGAATCAACCTCCAGAAAACCGTTGTTCGCACCGCCGAATGACGGATCGGGGTTGTTGCCCGCGGGAGCCTGGGAGGTCACGGTGCCGCCGAGGCCGCCGCCGGAGCCGAAGCCGCCCGTACCGGTCGCGAAGGTCTCGACAAAGCCGTTGGTAATCACCGCGTGGGCGGAACCAGAAGCAGCGACGATCGCAGCAATAGCCAGTGCTGTGCGCATGGTCTCAATCCTCTCGAATGGAGTCGTTGGTCTAGAGCGTGGTCTCTCAGCGGTGTGTACCGCCTAAGGGCTGAGGTGCGCCGCGCACGGACGCGTTGCACACGGATCACGACCTTTTCCCTCCGCCCTTCACCGCGGTCGGCCGAGCGATCAGAGCGGGCTGCGTTTCGGCTCGCCGGGGCGGCGTGGGTACGCGCGCGGCGTCGGACGCGGTTTACTCAGCACGATCAGGCGACCGGTGGGGGTCGGCATCGTCGTTTCGTGGGTCACATGCAGCGCGTGCAGGGCCGCCCGCGCCTCGGCGAGTTCCTCGGACGCACGCTCGCCCTTGACCAGCGCCAGCACGCCCCCAACCCGGCACAGCGGTGCGCACAGCTCCGTAATCACACGCACCGGGCCAACCGCACGGGCCGTCACCGCATCGAACCGCTCGCGCAGCGCCGGATCGCGACCGGCATCCTCGGCTCGCTCGCACACCACACCCGCGTTCGGTAACCCGAGCTGAGCGATCACCATCTCGAGAAACGCCGCCTTCTTCCCGGTGGCCTCGACCATGATCACATCGACGCTAGGCACCGAGACGGCGATCGGGATGCCCGGCAACCCCCCGCCGGTGCCCACATCCGCGACCGTCGATCCGTCGGGAAGCTCGGCGAGCACCGCAAGGAGTGTCAGCGCATCGAAGATGTGCCGCGCCCACAGCTCCGCGGGGTCCTTCACGCCGGTCAGGTTCACACGCTCGGTGTTGGCGAGCAGCAGCGCGACATACCGCGCGAGCTGGGTGAGTTCGGCGTCGTCCAGCGCCAGGCCGAATCGCTCACAGAGCTCGAAGAACGCCGGTGGCGGGTCGATGGGAGCCGCGTCGGTGACGAACTCGATCTCACGTTTCCAGGTCTTGCCCATCCGGGCAACGTACCGGCGAGCGGGTGAGCGCACCGCGTGCGAAGACGTGCTGTGGTCTGGAGGATGCCGCTCGACACGTTCATTGTCGTTACGTGGCCTTCGCCTCGCTCAGACCACGGCACCGAGGACAAAGTGGGTTCCGAGCCAGCCGCTAGCGACCAAACTCGAAGCTCTCCCGCCAGAGCTTGCTGGGCCGGCGGAGAGCGACGCTCATCACAAGACCGACCATGAGCCAGGCCATCAGCAGACTCGACCCGCCGTAGCTCACGAAGGGCAGCGTCATACCGGTGATGGGCAAAAGCCCGATGGTCATCCCGATATTGATCGACATCTGCGTGAAGACGAACGCGGCGAACCCAACGACCATAATCCGCCCGAACGCGTCCTTGCACCGACCCGCGGTCCACAACGCACCGGCGATCCACAGCCCGTACAGCGTGAGCACACCCACACCGCCGGCCACGCCGAATCGGTTCGCGATCACGGCGTACACCATGTCGTTGTGCCGCTCGGGGAGACTCGAAAAATGCACGAGCGCCCGGGCACGCTCTTCATCGTGCCCCGCGACGCCTCCCGCACCCACGAGCATGCGCGCCTGGCGGCCTTGAAAGCCGCGACCATCGACGAAACGCTCGTCGCCGCGGTACACATCGAGCATCGCCTGGATCCGCTCCACCTGGTGCGGGCGGAGCAGCGGGTACTGGTCCGCCTGCGCGAGCAACAGGCTCGTGCCCGCGACGCTCGCAGCAAACACCACGCCGATCGCGCAGGTCGTGAGCAGGTGCGCGAGCTTCGCTCCGGCAGCAACCAGCATGGCCACCAGCGCGGGCATGAACAGCACCGCGGTCCCGAGGTCGGGCTCGACAAGGATCAACCCCATCGGGACCACCGCCATCAACGCTGGGGCCATGAGGCCGAGCCATGTCCGCTGCGTGGAGCGGAAGCGGAGCCACGCACCGACGAGCAGCACGAACACGACCTTCGCAAGTTCCGAGGGCTGAAAGTCGGCCACGCCAAGATTGATCCACCGCCGTGCGCCGTTCACCGGACGCACGATCGACTCGGGGATGAAGGGGATCAGCACGAACACCAGCAGCCCGAGCGTGCCGATCGCGAGCCAGTGGACATGACGCGACAGCCGGCGGTAATCAAAGATCGCCGCCACACTCGCCACACCGACGCCGAGCGCCAGAAACGTCGCCTGACGCACCGCGAGCGGCGTCAGCCCGGATCCCGACAGCCCGGACGCGAGCGAGATGCCGGTCAGCCCGACGCCTACGAGACCGAGCGACGCCGCCACCGTGATCCAGGCCGGATTAAGCAGCGCGATGCGGCCCGTGGTCTTGGCGCCGGCCCGGGAACGCGCACCCTGATCCGTGTCCGCACGGCGCGCGTAGCCCGGCAGCGCCGCGGTGTCGCCGACCACCTCGCCCGGCGGCGGCCTCACAGGTACCCCTCACCAACCAGTGCACCGATGATCTGGTTGACGATCGGTGCGCTCACCCGCGTCCCGCTGCCCGCGTGCTCCATAACCACCGAGATGGCGTACCGCGGCCGCCCACCCTCGGGCCCAACGAGCGCGTTGAACCACGCGTGCGTCCCGGTGATCCGCACGGGCTCGCCGTCGCCGGTCGCGAGCGTGCGCGGCGCGGCCTCGGCGGTGCCCGACTTGCCCCAGACCCGCACACCGGGCACGTTGAAGATCGGCTCGGGCCGGCCATCTCGGTACGGGATGGCACGCGCGGTGCCGTGCTGCCAGTGGATGACCATGTCCAGCCCGTCGAGCGCCATCTCCACCGCATGATGGTCGAGCTGCAGATCCTCACCGCGCACCGTCTGGTCTGCGAGCAGACGCGGCCACACCCGGACGCCGCGCCGGGCGATCGTGGCGTAGGCATCGGCCGCATGCACCGGCGTCCACGCGATCGGCCCTTGACCAATCCCAACGAGGATCGCCTCGCCGAGCTCGAGCGCGTCGGGGCCAACGACACCGGGGAAGGACGCCAGGCCGAGTTCAGCGGTCGCGGGCTGCTCACCGCCAACCCCGAAGCGAGCGAGCCAGTCCACGATGCGATCCGGGCCGAGCGCACGCCCAAGCGTGTAGAAGAAAATGTTCGACGAGCGGGCGATCGCCTCGTCGCCGCGCAGCGGGCCGCCGAGCAGGCCGGAGTGCGTGAGCCCGAACCGGCGGAAGTACCAGTCACGAAAGATGTCGGGGCGGTTGGGCAGGAGGTGACCGTCGTCTCGGATGCGGTGGTGCGCCGCATGCACGCCGGCACCGACCGCGGCGTTCAGAATCACAGGCTTGATCACCGAACCGGGCGGGTACGGCGACTGGATGGCTCGGTTGACCCCCGCCTGAGGGCCGCCGGCGGCGAAGAGCGACTCGCTGTCGGTCTGCAGCTGCTCGCGAGAGAAACTCGGCGTGCTCACGAGCGCGAGAACCTCTCCGGTTTCGATATCGAGCACCGCGGCGGCGCCGGCGAGCGGGTCGCCCTCGGCACGCTCACCGCCGTGCCAGGGCTGTGCAAGACCCAGGCCAAGCTCGGGGCTCATCGCGGCGCGAACGCGGGCCTGGAGCATGATGTCGATGGTCACACGAACGTCTTCACCCGGCACGCTCTGGAGCGAGTATTCATCGCCGGTGTCCCGGCGCGTCTCGACGAGCCCGCGGGAGCCGCGGAGCCGCTCTTCCAGCACCGCCTCGAACCCGCTCGAACCCACGAGGTCTCCCGGGCGGAACGCGCGGCGCCGATCGCGATCGGTGCGCTCCCGCCACCCGTCGACATCTTCACGCGTGTGCGCGCGCAGCCACCCGACGATGTGCGTGTCCACACCCTCCAGGGTGATCGACATCGCCCCTTCACCGAGCTCCCGAAGCGGGCCGGGGAGCGTGTCGCGCTCGACCGCAACGGTGATCGTCTCGTAGGGGTACTCGCGCACGCCGCTCGGCTCGATGTCGAGCCCGTCGTACCGTTCAGCGAGCCGCGCGACCGCGCGACGCTGCTCGGCGGTCAGGCCGCGTGCGATGACGTGCGGCTGACGCATCTCCTCGATCGGGCGCGCGACGTCGGCGAGCTCGAGGTCGACGGTGGTGCTCCGCTCGCGGTTGAGTTCGGCGCGGCGGTTCTCGTACCAGACATCCCAGAGGGTGCCGGCGCGACGCTGGACCGTGCGCACGATCTCGACCCCGCGGTTCCGAAGCACCTCCGCGTCGGTGCCCAAGGCGCTCGCGAGCGTGGTCCACAGTGCCGCGGTCTCGGCCTCGAAGGCGGGCAGCTCGGCCTCGATCCATCGCTCCCGCTGACGCCGCCCCACCGCCGACCAGTCCGACCGGTGCCGCTCGCGCGCCGCCCGAGCGGCACGCGAGTAGTCGGCCTCACCCGTGAGCACGCGGTAGTCCACCAGCACATCCCACGCGGCTCGGTCGCGGGCCAGCACCCGGCCCTTGCGGTCGAGGATCGAGCCCCGCACGGTTGGCGTGAACCGCTCATGGACGAGCCGTCGCTCAGCGGCATCGAGCGCCTCGGCCCCCTGGGCAATCCCAAGACGCGCAGCCTGGGCCGCAAGCAGGCCGAAGCCCGCGAACGCGACGGCGGCCAGCAGAATCAGCCGGCGGTGAAACATGCTCGGAACAGCCTCTCGCAGCACCAGAGCATTATCGGGCGGATGACCAGAACTGTTGACCCCCATATCGGCGAGGGGGTCGCTTCGGCCGTCGGTCACCGCGAGAGCGACACCCCGCACCGGAATCGATCGAAAAATACCCTCGCACCACCACCCGCGGACCTGCGGGACCTCAACCCGTGTGCCCGGGCGATCACACCCGGTGGTGGGAGCGTCTCGCTCCCACGAACTCTCGCCGACTGAGCCCCGGCACCCGGCCGTGGGAGCGTCTCGCTCCCACCACCGCACCCGGGCACACACGAGAGGTGCTAGCTCGAATCGCTGGGGACCCCGATCGCCTCGAGAACTGCTGCATACGCCCGGCGCTCACCCTCGAAGCCGAGCTCCCCTTCGCGCAGCCCACCGACGATCACCCGAAACAACACCGCGCGGAGCACAAGCTGATCGAACGACTCGTCATCTCGCCCGCTCACCATCACCTCCGGGTTGGATCCGCCCCACGCGACCGCATCGGCCAGCAGGATCGCGGACGCGTACTCACCCGGTCGCCATGCGGGTGAGAAGTCGATGAAGCCGGGCGCGAGGCCGGGTGCGAACAGGAGATTGCCGCCGCCCGGATCACTATGGATCAGTTGATCGGGGAGATCGATCGGCTCGAGGGGCACCCGGAGCTGTTCGAGCCGGTCAGCGACCGGTGGGCCGAGGTGGGCATCAATCGGCACCTCTCCCCATGCGATCGCGTCCGCCACGCGCCAGGCATCCCGCTGCGACCCACGCAGCACGTGCTCGGCCTCACGCGTGGCCACCCGCTTCAGCGCGCGATGCATCGCGCGGCATGCCGCCAGCGCCTCCCGTTCGCGGCCGCGGACACCCGGCTCGCCCTCGATAAAGCGTGTCGCGAACCAACCATCCACGATCCACCGGCCGTCCGTTGCGCGCACAGGGTGCGCCAGGCGAACGTCCCGCGGGCTGATCTCCGACAGGCACGGCGCGACCGCTGGCCACGCCTCATCGCCGCCACGTTTGAGGACGACATCCCCGCACCGAACCACCGGCGCTCGGCCGCGTTGAAGCACGAAGACATCTCCTCCCAGCGCAAAGCACTCGAGCACGGGAGTCACCGAGCTGAGAATAGAGTCGTCGCCGGCAGCGCGGAGACGACCGCTCACGCGTCCCGCTTATCGCGGGTGAGCTGGGCGTACGCGTCGTGATTGTGGATCGATTCGTAGTTTGTCGAGCTGATGGTGTACCACCGGACTCGCTCGTCCGTGTCGAGCGTGATCGCGAGATCGCGGACGATGTCCTCCACGAACTTGGGGTTATCGAAGGCCGCCTCGGTGACGAATTTCTCATCCGGACGCTTCAGCTGCGGGTAGACCTCGCACGACGCCGAACGCTCGAGCATCTCGGCGAGGTCCTCGATCCACAGCTCGCCCTCGAAGCGGACCGACGCCTCGATAAAGCACCGCTGATTGTGCGCACCGTAGGCGGAGATCTCCTTCGAGCACGGGCACAGGCTCGTCGCGGGGGCACCAACGGTCAGCACGAAGTCCTCGTGATTGTTGGATTCCGCGGTGATCTTCACCTTGTAATCCATGAGCCCGGTTCGCCCGGTGACCGGCGCCGACTTGGGGATGAAGTAAGTGAACTCGACCTCGATGTGCGCATCCTCGGCGTCCAGCTTGTCCTTGATCTCGCGAGCGACCTCGAGCACGCAGTCGGGCGTGAGCGGCTGGCCCACGTCACCGAGCACCTCCAGGAAGCGGCTCATATGCGTGCCCTTCTGGTGGTGGGGCAACGAGACATACATATTGACCGAGCTGGTGGCGGTCTGCGTGCCGCCATCGCGCGTCTTCAGGGTCATGGGAAAGGCGACGCTCTTCACCCCGACCTTGTCGATCGCGATCGACCGGCGGTCCGGCGAGGATTGAACGTCTGGGATGGCGTCGCTCATGGTGGCAGTGGTGCCCATCTTCGGGTCTCGGTCTCGTGGGGGTTATGGGTTCGTACGCCCTGGCGGACGGATGCGAGCGTAGGTGGTGATCACGCCTCGGCGTTCACTGTAGGGCGAGCCGCCAGGGCGGGTGAGACCACGGGCTCGGACTCCACCGTGGAGACCCACCACCACGCCAAGGACCCGCCCACCAACGCCCCAGCCAGCCAGTCGATAGGCATGACCGCAACAAGACCCGCTGGTGAGCCCAGCGCGGCGCTCGACCCCGGGCCGAGCATCACCGAGACGTGCGCCCACCCGACCACAGAACCCAGAAGTGGCATCCAGGCCACCGCGAGCGCGCTGCGTCCGGTGACTCGGAGCACCACGCCGCAGCTCAGCGCACCAATCGAGGCCGCTGCGAACCCCTGGCCCGGCAGCGCACTCGTGGCAACGATGTGCGCCACCACGAGCCCGCTCGCCACACCCAGGGCATTCAGCGCCAGGGCTGGCCACCCTCCCGAGCGGACGCGGTGTGGGGGCGCGGCGCGGAACCAAAGAAACGCGGCGAGCGAGGCGATCGCGCCTTCGAGGATGAGGCGCGGCGCGATGGCCGTGGCATCCGAGCGGATGAGCTCGTCCAGGCGGCCGCTTACGAGCGCCGCCCAGGCGAGCACGAGGCCCGCGCTGAGCCGCGCGACCATCGGACGACCGAGCCGCGCCGCGGGCAGAGCCACCAGCACCGCGAGCAGGATCGAGAGCGCACCGAGCAGCGGATTGCGGAGCGTCTCGAAGCCACCGACTCGGCCGACGATTGCTGTGGCAGCGTGACCACCGTCGGCCCCGCGCATGGCCGACCAGAGCACTCCCGCCACCGGCCCCGCGACCGTCAACGCCAGGACGGGTGAGGTGAGCGCGAGCACGCGGCGACGAGGCGTGGCCGCACGCTCACGCGGGGTCACGGTTCGCACCAGGGATCCAGAGCACATCGCCGCCGCCGGCACGGTTGACGACGCGTGCGAGCACGAACAGGAGATCGCTCAGCCGGTTGAGGTAGACGAGGGTGTCGGGGTTGGTGCGGTCGGGATCATCGAGCACGAGACGCGCGACGAGCCGCTCGGCGCGCCGGGTGACGGTGCGGGCGAGGTGGAGCGACGCTGCGGCACGCGAGCCGCCCGGGAGGATGAACGATGAGAGTGGCTCGAGCGGCTCGTTGAACGCATCGATCTGGGCTTCGACCGCTGCCACCTGCTCGGGCGTCACACGGAGTCGCTCACCGGCTTTCTCGTTTGCATCGAGCGGCACGCACAGATCGGCGCCAACATCGAAGAGATCATTTTGTGCGCGCGCCAGCGCATCGTCGATCACGTTGTGGGCGTCGTCGAGGTCGGCGCGGGCGACGCCGATCGCTGCGTTGGCCTCGTCGACCGTGCCGTACGCCTCGACGCGGAGCGTGCCCTTGGGCACCGTGCTGCCGTCGCCGAGCATCGTCGTGCCGGTGTCACCGGTCTTGGTGTAGATCTTCGAGAGCCGAACCATCACCGGTGTGGCCCCCTCGATGGGTATGCGATCACCGTGCGGTCACTCTGACTCTTCTTGCTCGGCCGGCTCGGCCATGCCCGCGTCCGCGGGTGCCACCGCGGGCGGCTCCTCCGCACGCTGAGTGACCTCGAGCAGCTCCACCTCGAAGAGCAGCGTCGAGTTCGGGGGGATCCGACCGGTGCCGCGCGGGCCGTACGCCAGCTCCGGCGGGATGATGAACCACGCCTTTTCGCCCGGTGCCATGGTGGCTACGCCGCGGGTCCACCCCTGGATCACCTGGTTGAGCCCGAACTCGGTGCCCTCGTCGCCGCGGGAGTAGGAGCTGTCGAACTCGGTGCCGTCGGTGAGTTGACCGCGGTAATGCACACGCACGCGGTCGGTCGCGGCCGGCGGCTCGCCGGCGCCCTCGGTTAGGACGAGCTTCCACAGTCCGTCGCCGAGGTCTTCGCCGTTGTCGACAGGCAGGTCGCGGTCACGGAGCAGGGTGAGCGCATCGTTGAACGATTCCTGCTGAGCGAGGGCCTGCTGCTCCTCAAACTCAGCATCGAAGGCGGCGACCTCGTCCTCGGTGAGCACGTCGAAGTCCATGATGAGCGTCGAGTACGGGGGGATCAGCCGGTCGCCGCGCCGATCGAGGCCGAGTTGGTAGGGCACGATAAGCAGTCGACGCTCGCCCGGACGCACACCCTCGAGGCCCGACTCCATGCCGGGCAGCGTGGAGATCGCGAGCGGCATGTACTGCGGGCCGTTGGGCTGCTCCGAGGTATGGCCCTCGAAGCCCTCCGCGGTCCACATGCGGAAGGTCATCGGGACGCGGGCGGTGCCATCGGTGATGGGCTCGGCGGACTCGTCGGCAGCCTCGAGCGTCTTCACCCAGATACCGTCTTCCTTGGTCTCGCCGCCCTCGATGTCGTAGCCGAGCGCCGCGGCGGTCTCGAGCGCGATCGAGAGCATCGAGTTGTTGTACTGCTGCTGCGACTCTTCGAACGCGGCGCGGTTCTCGGCCTGCTGCTCGTCGTTGAGCAGTTCGACGGTCGCGATCACGGCGCTGCCAGCGGGGAGACCGCCACGGGCCGTGTCGCCGTACGCCAGGTCGGAGGGGATCACCATCCAGCGCTCGCCGCCGGGCTTCATTGTCGTGAGGCCCTCGGTCCACCCCTGCATGCGCGGGATGGAGACGACCATCTCCATCGGCTCACCGAAGGCGTTGCCGTGGGAGCCGAACCGGAGTTCACCGGTCTCGTCCCAGACCTTGAAGTGGATCACGACCTCGTCCGTCTCGAGCGGTGAGTCACCCTCGCCCTCGACCACGTCGTAGACCCACATGCCCGAGTCGGTGAAGTCGCCGAGTTCGCGGGTGATGCCAAGGTCACCTTCGAGCACCGAGAAGGCCTCGGCGAGTTCGGCGATGCGCTCCTGGCGACGCTGCTCGGCGAGGGCGCGGGCCGCTGCCTCTTGCTCGGCGACGGCCGCGGCACGGTCGGACTCGGAGGCCATCCGCACATCGGTGATCACCACCGGCTCCACCGGGACATTGCGGAACGGCGTGAGGTATCCATCGACCTCGCGGTTGCCGACCTCGACCCCGCCGATCGAGTCGACGACCGCCATGCCGGAGATCACCTCGCCGAACACGGCGTAGCCCTTCCCATCTTGCTGGGCGACATCGAGATTCCGGTTGTCGGAGAGGTTGATGTAGAACTGGTTCGTGGCCGAGTCGACGTTGCCACCGGTGCGGGCCATCGCGACGTGTCCGCGTCTGTTGCCAAGACCGGTCGGCCACTCGTTGATGATGGGCTCGGTGGTCGGCCGCGGCGTCATGTCGGGCTCGTACCCGCCGCCCTGGACCACATAGTCCTTGACGACGCGGTGGAAGATCGTTCCGTCGTACAGGTCGCGCTCGACGTACCCGAGGAAGTTCTCGACGGTGGTGGGTGCCGCATCGGGGTGAAGCTCGATCAGCAGCAGGCCCGCCGATGTCTCGACCGCGACCACGGGGCGCTCGGGCTCGACAGCCGGTGCCTCGGCGTTCTGAGCCGACGCAGCAGAGACGGTGGCGACCGAGGCGGCGATCGCAGCAAGACGGCGAAGCAGGTCCATCAGAGTTCTCCTCATACACGCGCCCGGTCCGGGCAGCACTCGCCCGATGGGGCCGGGCACAGATCGACGCAGAACGGCGGAAGCGGACTGTAGCAGGCAGACTCGACCACTTCATCTGGGGTCGGCGACCGGGCGGCGTCAGAGCCGAGCCGTGCTCCGCGCGAAGATCGCGTGCCCGACCACGAAGCCGCCCACGCCCGTACCAATCAGCAGCGTCAGGGGTTGCGAGAGGTCCGCCCAGGTGGACCGACGCCAGGTGGCAGCTTCGAGCGCCTCGATCGCCCAGCGCGCCGGGCTCAGGGCGCCCGCCTGCTGAAGCCATTCGGGCATGAATGCCACGGGGAGCATGGCCCCGCCGCTCATGGCCAGCACGAGCACGATGGCCCACGCGATCTGGCCGGCGGCCGCGCGCCGAGACGAGAGCGTGGCGACCAGCATCATGAGCCCCGCTGAGGCGATCGCTGCGGCAATCAGGGCCGCACCGGCCTGGGCCGGATGTGCGACCGGGACGCCGAGCCAGATCGTGCCGATCGCTGCGAGTGCAAGGCCGGTCGTGCCAGCGACCGCGGCGCACGCCAGGGCCTTCCCTAAAATGACCGCGTGGAATCCAACTGGGGCGGCTCGGAGCCGTGCGAGGGTTCCGGCCCGCCGCTCTGCGACCATCGATGCCCCAAAGGTGGCCGCGCATGCGAGCACCGCCCAGACCACCGCCTGCGGAAAACTGAGCGAGAAGCCCGACTCGGGCGGCGTCACGCCGCCGCGCCAGGTGAGCTCCACACGGACCGGAGGCTGGCCCGCGACATCGCGCGACGCGGGAAGATCTCGATGCAGCGTGGCCTGCCAGGACGCTGCCCGCACCGCCGACTTGACGATCGCCCCCTCCGCGATCCGCCGCGGATCGAGTTCCACGCTGATCAACGTCTGTGGCAGCTCCCCCGGAGTGCCCATCCTCGGGAGCGTGAGATCGTCGGGGAGACGGAGCACCGCGTCCGCCGGTTCGCCGGGCTCGGCGAACTCGATCGCGGGGTGAGCGAGGAGCTCGTCTCGCACCAGCGAGGCGTCGCCCGAGTCACCACCGATGACCGCGACCGTGGCGTGGTGCGGGGGGGCCACCTCCGACACCACCATGCCGTAGAAGAGCCCGAAGCCGAGTGGGAACAGGAGCGTGAAGGCCAGCGCCGTCCGGTCCAGCACGAGGCGGTGCAGGTCATTGATCGCGATGAGCAGGGCGGTGCGGATCACGATGACCGCGATCCGTTGGCGGTGAGCTGCATGAACAGTCGTTCGAGTTCTCCGGCTTTGAGCTCGCCGAGCTGTTCGTCGCGCGCCGACCGCTCGGAGATGATGCGCCCGCCGTGGAGGATGAGCACGCGATGGCAGAGTCGCTCGGCCTCGTCGAACAACTGGGTTGTGAACAGCACCGCCACACCGTCCGCCGCGAGCTGATGCACCAGCTCGAGCACCGCGGCGCGCGCGTGCGGGTCGAGACCGGCGGTCGGCTCGTCGAGCACAAGCAGCCGCGGCGCGTGCGCCAACGATGCGGCGATGTGCGCCCGCCGTTTGAGCCCGAGCGAGAGGCGGCCGACGCGGTCGGTGGCACGGTCGGCGAGACCCACTCGCTCGATGGCCCGGTGCATCGAGGCGTTGATCGCGCGGCGTTCGCACCCCGGGAGGGATGCGAAGAGACGGATGTTCTGCCGGACCGTGAGATCCTCGTAGAGCCCGATCTGCTGGGTCACGAGTCCGAGCGGGCGTCGGGCGCGCGGGCTCTTGGGATCGGCGCCGTTGATGCGGACCGTGCCGGCATCGGGGCCGAGCAAACCCGTCGCGGCAGCGATCGCGGTCGATTTCCCGGCACCGTTCGGACCGAGCAGGCCGACGATCTCACCGGGCGCGACATCGAAGCTCACGCGATCCAGCGCGCGTCGCTCGGCGTAGCGAACCTCGACCTCTCGAAAGCTCAGCACGCGGTCAGGGTACGCGCAGCTCGCTCATGCCGCCTGGGCGCGGGCCGATGCGGCCGCCCGTGCCAGCACGGACGCGAGCTGATCGGGGTCGCCGGCACCGCTCGCGATGTCGTTGTCGACCACCGCGCGGGGCATGCCGTAGACGACGCTCGACGACTCGTTCTGCGCCACGATGGTCCCGCCCCGGTCGACGAGTTCACGGGCGCCGATCACTCCGTCCTCGCCCATGCCCGTCAGCACGAAGCCGAGCACGGAGCCCCGGATCGCTTTGGAGATGGTGTCGAACAGCACGTTGACCGATGGGAAATAAGTGGTGTCCTCGGGCAACCGGTTGACTGTGGCGCGGAGGATTCCGCCCGCGCGTTGGATGTGCGTGTTCGAGCCGCCGGGGCAGATGTGGACTGTTCCGGGGTCGATCGTGCATCCATCCTCGATGTGACGGACCGGCCGGGCGCAGATGGTGCTGAACCGCTCCGCCATCGACGCGGTGAAGACGACCGGCATGTGCTGCGCGATCACCATGGGGACCGAGAGCGACTCGGGCACCGCGACGATCAGCTTCTCGAGCACGGGCGGCCCGCCGGTGCTCGAGCCGACCGCGATGCAACTGAACGGACCGGCATCACCGATGCGCTCGAGCGAGGACGACCGAGCCGTGGCCTTCGACGCGGGCGTGGACGACGTGCTCGATGCGCGGATGCCGGCGATCAATCGCCTGAGGTGCTGACCGGCGCCGGACATGTCACCGCTCTGCGACGATCCGGCATCCTTCGCGATCACATCGATAGCGCCGAGCTTGTACGCCGTGAGGGCCGCCTGCGATCCCTTGGGGGTCTGACTCGAGATGATGACGACCCGGGTCGGGCAGTCGCGCATGATGCGACGGAGCGCGGTGAGGCCATCGACGCCCGGCATCTCGACATCGAGGGTGACGAGGTCGGGCTTGAGCTCAGCGGTCATCGAGACCGCTTGCTCGCCATCGCGCGCAAAGCCGACGACCTCGACATCCGGATCGGAATCGAGGGCGGAGCGAAGGGCCTTACGCATGAACGCGGAATCGTCGACGATCAGAACTCGCATGTGACTTCTCACTAGGACGGTCGGTTTATGCGGCGGCCCGGAGCTCGGACACCGCAGCGAGGGAGACGCCGTACCCATCTCCTTGACGAATGACAGGACTGTGACGCGCATCCTCGGCGACCGTCAGCGGGCCGCGGTGGTCGCTCTGGAGCACGTACTCACGATCATTGAGGCAGATGACAACGCCGTTATGCAGCACACGATTCACGACAAGCTCCACCACGCGGTGCTTGTGGAGTTTTTCGTCGATTTCCTTCTGTAACTGACGCGCGCGATCGAGTTTTTGCTGCGCGGCGTGCACCGAGAAGCTGAGTTCGGTTTGCCGCTCGATCTCGTTGGGCGCGAGTTTTCGCCCCGGCTGGGTCAGGCGCTCGAGTTCTCGCTGATCGTGTTCGTGCTGGGTGCCCACCTCTTCGAGCAGCGCGTCGAGGTCGGCGAGCTTCTCGGCCAGCCCCGGGATCGCCCCGAGCTCGATGCGGGTCTCCGTGCCGCGCTCGCTGCCCAGCGCTGCGATCTCGACCCGTCCACCCGCGACGAGCTCGCCGCCGATGACGGACGCGGCCGGGCTGTCGACATTGCCGACAACACTGATGTGGCTGGAGATGCACTCTTTGTTGATGACAAGATCGCCAGCGACATCCGCCTTGATCGAGTCGAGATACTTGGCGGTCAACGATCCCTGGCAGGAAATCGTCCCTTGATCACGGCCGGCCATCCCCCCTTGCAGGTGGACATCGCTCCCGGCCTGAACGTGCGCCGCTTCAACGAGCCCGCCGATCTCGACGGCACCGGTCGCGCGGACCTCGAATTTGTCGCGCACTCCGCGGTGGATCATCACCGACCCATCGAAGTCGACATTCCCACTCGAGAAGTCGACGAAGCCCTCGACGACGAGCTGATCCTTGACGAATGCCTTATCACGCTGGCGGCAGAGCACGCCATCTCGATTGGCGAAAAGGGAGCCATCCGGCTGGCGGGTGATCGAGTCGTCGATCGAGAGCGATGCCTCGCGGCCGTGCCTAGCGGCGATGGCGTTGCCTCTGACATCGCGTCCGTCCTCCCCCGCGGGGGCCGGGAAGAGGCGTCCGAGTCGATCGCCTTCCTTCACGAAGACGAAGGCGCTCTGGCTGTAGAAATCGACCGCGCCGCCGTTCTCGGTGTCCGAAGGCTCGCCGGACGACTCTTCGGTCGGTGAACCGGGTTCGTCCACGCACCACTCGATCCGGCCATCCTCGCCGGAGACGGGGTGCTCCGCGGTCGCGATCGGCACGCGCATCGAGCCACCCGCTCCGGCTCGGTACGACTCGAGCGCTTCATCGATGCAGCGTTGAACGCGCTCATCGATCGCCACGCCGGCCTCGGAGGCGGCGGCGATCAGCACCTCGCGCGCAAGTGCTTGGGGATCGACATCCTCCGGGAACACCACCTCGGCGCCGAGCGCCTCAGCGAGAACCGCGACCCGCGGTAGCCCTTTGTGTCGTTCCGGTGATGCCATGAAGCCGGTCGCCTTCGTCGGAGTACGGCGGTCGGCCAGCGGCGCTGTCGGCGGTTATGCCGCCTTGAGACGCGCCAACGTCTCGTCGATTCGCTGGCCCAGGATGTCGGGGGTGAATGGCTTGACAACGTAGTTATTGACGCCTGCCTTGATCGCCTCGATCACGCGAGCCTTCTCGGCCTCGGTTGTCACCATGATGATGGGGACCTTCTTTCCCTTCGCGCGGTACTCCTTCGCGAAGGTCAAGCCATCCATGTTCGGCATGTTCCAGTCGAGCAGGATGAGATCGGGTTCGAAGCCACCGACCTTCGACATGGCGTCGAGTCCGTCGCAGGCCTCTTCGATCTCGGTATACCCCATCTGGGCGAGGATGCCCTTCTGGATATTCCGCATCGTCTTCGAATCATCCACAAGCATGATTTTCATGACAAAGAGCTCCTGTTGGTCAAGCGGCGGCGTTCGCGGAGGACGAGGCACCCGCCTGCGCCGTCTCGCGGACCGACAGTTCGATGGTGAAGTTCCCGCAGTCGCAGTCGCACGGGATGCAGATGCAGGGGATGTCGCTCTGCGTGTGGACCGTGATTTCTTTGCCGAGCACAACGGACGGACAGGTGATCCCCACCTGCCGGCCCTCGAACTGGGCTTTGGCGCCGCCGGCCACCATGTTCACGAGCTCGCCGATGGCGTCGGAGAGATCGTCGGGCTTATCGGTGAGGTCTTCGCCGGTCATGAGCTGCGTGACACGCAGTGCCGTGGCCTTCGGGAAGCTCAGGATCACCGAGCCGGTGATGTCACCGGAGAACCCGATGATGCCCGAGACGTCGAAGGACACCGGGCTGGCCTTCTTGATCGATGGCTCGCCAATCTCGACAGGGAGGGCGAACATGGTCTCGAACATCGTCGTGGTGGATTTAATGAACGGGACGAGGTATGTGGGATCCACAGGCGGCACTCCTAAGTTACGCTTTACGCTGTCGCCGAGGCCGCCGCCTCGACGTGATTCGAATCATGTCCACGGACGATCTTGATCACGTCGAGGATGAAGCTCACGCTCCCGTCCTCCAAGATCGTCGCACCGCTGAAACACCCGCCCGAGACGAACTCGTCCTCGAGCGGCTTGATAACGACTTCCTGCTGACCTCCGAGTCGATCGACCACCAGACCGGCCTTCTGTTCGCCGACACCGACAACAACCGCGAACGAGGCGTCCGAATCGTCGGAATCCTCCGCCGGACCGCCTGATTCGGGGAAACCGCTGAGCAGCGGGCGGAGATCGATGAGTGGCAGCACTTCCTCGCGCAGGCGGATCACCGCCGTCCCGCCGACCGACTCGGTCTCCGTCGACTCGTTCCGGACGATCTCGTGGATCGACATGATCGGGATCGCGTACGACGCGCGGCCGACGCCGACGAGCATCGCGGGCATGATCGCGACGGTCAGCGGGATCAGGATCTCCATCGTCGTGCCTTCGCCGAGCGTCGAGATCACGTTGACCTGACCACCGAGCTTCGCGATGTTCGTTCGGACGACATCCATCCCCACGCCGCGGCCGGACAGGTCGCTCACCTCGACCGCCGTGGAGAAGCCCGCGGCGAAGATGAACTTGAAGACCTCGCTGTCGCTCATCTGGGCCACGAGCTCGGGCGTCGTCAGCCCGCGCTCCACGGCCTTGCCGGCGATCTTCTCGCGGTCGATGCCCCGCCCGTTGTCGCGGATGGTCACGCGAACGTGGCCGCCCTGGTGCTCGGCGGTCAGTTGAATCGTGCCGACTTCGGGCTTCTCCGCGTCGAGCCGATCCTGCGGCGACTCGACCCCGTGGTCCACGCTGTTCCGCAGCATGTGGACCAGCGGATCACCGAGCTGCTCGAGGACCGACTTATCAACCTCGGTATCCCCGCCCTCGATGAT
Source organism: Planctomycetota bacterium (assembly GCA_038747915.1). Taxonomy (GTDB): domain Bacteria; phylum Planctomycetota; class Phycisphaerae; order Phycisphaerales; family UBA1924; genus JBCDAP01. The sequence continues at coordinate 19,599 of JBCDJJ010000060.1, forward strand.
GAGCTCGACCTTCTTCCCCGTCTTGCGGGCCAGGTCGCGGATGATTCGCGGGTAGCGGCCGAATAACTTGCTGAGCGGCTGCATGCGGGTGCGCATCACACCCATCTGCAGCTCGCCGGTGAGCCGATCGAGATCGCTCGCGACCGTGTTGATCTGCTCACGGAGTTCCTGGGCGAGACTCGCTTCGCGCAGCTGCCGGGCATGCCCGAGCACTTGGTTCTTCGTCAGCACCATCTCGCCGACGAGGTTGAGCAGCGATTCGAGCCGCCCCACTTCAACACGCACGGTCTGCTCGACCATGCCGCCCGACTTGCTCGCGCCGCCCTCCGACTCGGCCGGCTTCTGGGCCGGCGGTGTCGGCGCGGGCGGCACGGCGGCCGTGGCTGTCGAGCCGGCGGTGTCATCGGTCGACGCCGCATCGGCACCGGGTTGCGGCGACGAAGACTCCGCCTCGGCGGGAGAGGCCGATGCTTCGACCGTCTCGCCCAGCGTCACATCTTCGTCATGATCGCCCGGCGCATCGGGTGCTGCGTCCGCGGACACAACCGCGATCTCGTCGCTCGCCAGCACGCCCTCCGGTGTGCCATCGTGCGACGTGGCGTCTTCGGCGTCTGCCTGGTCGCCACCACACGCCAGATCGACGCGCAGCGTGAACTTCTCGAGAGACCACTCGATGCTGCGCCCCTCGGCGAGCTCACCCGCGATCGCGTCGACGAGAAGCCTCGCGGCTCGCAGCCGCAGCACGATCTCGACCGAGGCCGAGGATGGGAGCGACGTCAACGCCTTACCAGCCGTCGCGAACACATCCGCGAGCTTGGCGAGCGATGAAAAGTCAAAGAAGTCGGCGGTGGCGCGCGTGGGCTCGCCGAGCTCTTCGAGCAGCTCACCCGCCTCAGCAAGACGAGTCTCGTCGGAGACGAGTTCGAGCGCGGCGTCGAGCTTATTGAGCACATCGGCGACATCGTCGGCCATGAACTCGACGAGGTCCGCCTTCTCAGGCGGAAGGCTGAGGACACGAACCTGGCCGCCGAATGGACCGGCCTGGTCGACATCGCCGGTGGGGGTCGCGGCGGTCTCCGTCTCCGCGGCGGCGTCCGACGGCGCCGCGGCGCTGCCCTCGGCGATCTTGTGCAGCACATCGATGAGTTCGGGCGGGCCCGGTGTCATCGGCTCGCCCGCGCCCATGGCGTCGAGCTGGCCGCGCAGGATGTCGACGCTGCGCAGCAGCGCATCGGTCACGCGGTCATCGACGGCGGCCTCACCCTTGCGGAGCGCGTTCAGCGCATCCTCGGCGGCGTGCGCGAACTCGATGAGTTCCGAGAGGTTGAGGAAGCTCGCCGCACCCTTGATGGTGTGCAGCGCGCGGAAGATCTGGTCGAGCAGTCCGGGTGTCTCGGGCTCGGTCTCGAGCGTCACGAGATCGCCGTCGAGCTGCTCGATCAGCTCGTTCGCCTCGGTGAGAAACTCACCGATCAGTTCGTCGTCGAACGCGGCACTCACAGGTCAGCCTCCGGTCTTTCCCGTACTTTTCGTGTACGCGAACGCCTGTGGGACGGGCATCGGCTCGAGCGGGACATCCATGCCCCGCAGGCTCTCGCTATGACCGATGAAGAGCGTGCCGTGATCGTTCAACTGCTCGTTGAACATCGAGACGACCCGCTGCCGCATGTCGTCGTCGAAGTAGATCATCACGTTGCGGCAGAAGATCACGTCCCACCGGCCGTGCCGGCGGGCCGCCATGGTGTCCTTGAGGTTGAGGGTCTCGAAGTTGACCATCTGCTTGATGGTCGGGTCGAGCGTGTACACCCCGCCAGACTCTTTGAAGTACCGCTGCGTGATGAGCGGATCGACCGAGCGGAAGCTGAAGGAGCTGTACTCGCCGGTCGCGGCCTGCAGCAGGACTTTCTCGGAGATGTCGGTGCCGAGGATCTCGACACGCCAGTCCGAGAGGCGGACGCCGAGCGTGCGGTGGATCTGGATCGCCATGGTGTAGGGCTCTTCGCCCGACGAGCACGCGGCCGACCAGACCCGCAGCCGCTTGGTGGATTGATTCGCTTCGAGCACCTGGGGCAAGACCACGTTCTCGAACACATCGAGCTGAGGGCTGTTGCGGAAGAAGGACGTTTCGTTGATCGTGATCCGGTTGAACATCTCCTGGAACTCTTCCATCTGGTACGGGCCCATCGTGAGAAAGGCGACGTACTCGGTGAAAGACTCCATCTGCAGCTCTTCGAGCCGGCGTGCCAGCCGGCTCTCGAGCACGTACTTCTTCGAAGTCTGGAACGAGATCCCGGCGCGCTCGTAGATAATGTCGCGGAGCTGCTCGAACTCCTGATCGGACATCGCGCTGACTGTGATCGGCATTCGTGTGTCTTTCGAAGAGTGTTGAGCGCGGCGTCTTGGCCGCGCGGTTTGAACCGGGCGTGGTCAAAGAGCCTGGGTGGTCTCGTCGAGCGCATCGAGCTCGTCCTGGCCAAACAGCAGATCGAGATCGAGCATGATCAGCAGGCGGTCTTCGAGCTTGCCGACACCCGACACGTACTCGGCTTCACCTGTTCGGGCAAGCGTGGGGGCGGCATCGACAATCTCGGGGCTAATGCGGAGCACTTCGTTCACGCGATCGACCGTGAAGCCGATCACGCGGCCGCTGACCTCGACCACCACGATCCGGTTGTCGCTGGTCTTCTCCTGCTCGGGCAGCCCGAAGCGCAGGCGAAGGTCAACCACCGGGATGATGCGGCCGCGCAGGTTGATCACACCCTCGACGAACTCGGGCGCCTGAGGCACCCGCGTGAACTCGAGCATGCGGTTGATCTCGTGCACGGAGAGGATCGGAACGGCGTACTCCTCGCCGCCAACCACGAACGTGACGAGCTGCAACAGATCCGCAGCGGTGTCGTTCTCGAGCGCTGGGGGCGTGGACGTGGGGCGGGACTCGACAGCGGCTTCTGTGCTCATCGCGTGCTCCTTCGTACGGGCGCGGGCCGACCGGCTGGTCTGCGTAGACGTCGGATGCATCGTCGTGATGGATGACCAACTTCACGAAGGCCCGCGACATCGCCCGCTGGTTCTGCGCTCAAACACCCAAGTTTGAGGGAGTTTCCACCTGGAGGGACTGCTGATAAGGCAGCGCGGCACACGATCATGCCGGATCTTTGTCGGCATCGCGCTCCCTGGTAGCGTCACGTTCGGGACCGAGCACGGCCACGAACACACCGTGCCGCGCAGAGTTCTCGGACCGCAACACAATTGCCCGTGGCGTCTCGTTGGCCGCTGTCCCGAGCAGATTCAACCCGAGGCAAGGCGCTCGCAGCTCACACGACAACCCGAGGATGCCCACGCCACACCAGTCCTTTAGCATCGCGCGCCATCGAATCACGGAACACGGTGGTGGGAGCGAGACGCTCCCATGAACATGCACCCACAGATGTTGGGTACCCGGCCGTGGGGGGGAGACGCACCCCCCACCCCCCCCA
>JBCDJJ010000061.1:0-22492 GCA_038747915.1 Planctomycetota bacterium
AGAAGCCGGACGACAGGCTTGGGCTGCAGGCGGGTTCATCCCACAGCCCCCGCTTTGCGGAGCGTGCCGAGCAGCAGTGATTCGATCGTGGTGTCACTCGTCGCCACGATGTGTCGCATGCCCCGCGCGAGGCAGTAGCTGCTGAGATCGTTGAGGTAGGCGTCCACGCGTCGGCGATACGCACGGATCAGGTCCGCCGAGACCGTGACCTCCGCGGTGCCGCCGGTTTCGATGTCGGTGAGCCGCAGGTCGCCGCCGAGGCCGCCGTCCGCCCCGAGTTCGGCGCGCGGGTCGAGTTCCGCCGGGGCGAGCGTCTGCACGGCGTACACATCGAAGCTCGAGCCGGCCGCAGCGAGCGCGGTGAGGCCGCCCGCGTACCCCTCGGCGAACAGGAAGTCGCTCAGGATCACCACCACGCCCTTGGTGCGCCCACCGGCACCGATGGCCCGCACCGTGGGCTCGAACTCGGCGTCGGGCCCCGTCGGCCCGCTCTCGGGCCCGGAGCGCGACCCGCGCTCGGCCATGGGCAGCGCCTCGTCCATCAAGAACCGGAGCAGCCGCGTGGTGTGGTGCCGGCCGCGACGCTCGGGGAGCTGCGCCGGCCGCGTCATCCCGGGGTGACCAAAGATGGTGACGCTCAGCCGGTTCTGCTTGGCGAGCGCGATATGACCGATGCTCGCTGCGAGGCGCGCCGCGAAGCCGAGCTTGTTCGGCAGGCCCGCATCCATCGAGGCCGACGCGTCGAGCACCACATGCACCGCGAGATCTTCTTCCTCGAGGAAGAGCTTGAGGAAGAGCTTGCCGAAGCGGGCGTAGGCGTTCCAGTCGATGAAACGTGGGTCGTCCCCCGGTGTGTACCGACGAAAATCGTCGAACTCGACGGACTGCCCGCGCCGCTTGGACCGACGCTCGCCCTGGAGCTTGCCCGGGAAGAGTTTCGTCGAACGGATATCGAGCCGCTCGAGCCGGCGCATGAGCGCGGCCGGGAGCAACTCGTCGGCCGTCGAGGGCTTTCCCGATTCCGGGCGGATCAGCATGGTTTCTCCGTGGTCACCGCCGGTACTCTATGGCACACCATGACCAGAACGATCCGAATCCTTCAGGGTGCGTTGAGCGGCCTCGCAGCAAGCGCCGCGATCGTGATCGCGACCTCGGCATCCGCGCAGGCCGATCGCGAGAGTGCGCAGCCGGTGGAAACCACCGTGCCCATGGAACTCCGACAAGAGATCGAGCGACTCACCGCGGCGGTCGAGGCGCTGCGGGCGGACCTCGGCGAGGCCGAGCGCATCATCGCCGACTTGCAGCTCGAGGCCGAGCGGCTGCGCGCCGAGAACGCGGCACTCCGCGAGCAGGCCCGAGGGATGAACGCAGGCGGGGCGGCACCGGACGCGCCGGCGAACCAGTCGGCCCAGGCGCCCCCACCGACGACCGCGCTCGATCCCGCGATCTTCGAGACCGAGGGCCCGCTCGCGTCACCGAGCCATCTCGCAGCGGCCTTGCAGGCCGACTACGAGGCCTCGCTCACCCCACCAACGGGGACGCCCAACGATGGGGTCTTGACGCGGTATTTCGCCGAGCTCGGCCGGTGGGCGCAGCTGAGCGAGCCACGACACGAGGTGTTCCGCGGCCCGGTCGCCTGGGTCGTCGCGCTCGAGTGGATTACGCCGAGAAGCCCCGGTGTGCAGCTGCGCTTCCAGGTGATCGATCCGTTCACGGGCGCGCCCTTCTCGCAGCGCCGACTCGATGTCAGGGTGCCCGATCGTCTCGCCGACATCGTGGCGCAGCGGCCCGGTCATCAACTCTGGCTGCTCGGCGCGGTGGTCCGGCCGACCGTCCGAGTGGATCCGCAGCGGCGCGAGCCGGGCTATTTCGACGATCCGCAGTTCATTGGCCCCTATGCCGCGATGGAACTCAGCATCGACGCCATCCAGCTCGAGGCCATCGGTGTCGAGGCCGACACGGAGACCACAGCCGCTCAATAGGCGGGCGATCGCGATCGCGGCCTCAGTCGGCGTACTCCCAGACCGTGACCCGCAGATCTTGCACGCCCCACCGCAGGGCGCGGCCGTGAGTCGGGTAGAGCACGTCGAGCCGAGCCCCTTTGATCGCCCCGCCAACGTCCAGCACCGGCACGATGCGCTCGCCGGCATAGCCCGGCACACTCACGAGTGAGCCCATGGGCAGCACGCGCGGATCGGCCGCCACGAGCTCGCCCGCGTTGGTCCAGACCGACCGGCCGGACGCCGTAATCCCGTCCGCCCACTTCCCGCACGACCGGTGATCCGGCGAGTACGCCGTGACAGTCATGAACTGCTGTTGCACAGGCCGCACCGGACGGCCGTTGAAGTAACGCACCCCGGGATCCGTAATCGGCGCTTCGGCACTCGGCGCGGCGTCGATCTTTGTTGTCGCGAGCGGGTCTGATGGCGCGGCGCGGCGGATCGCCTGCACGGATGCCGCGCCGAGTTCCGCGCCAACCGGCTCGATCGCTGCAAGCGTCGGCGGTGGGGCGTCGCGCTTGGCGGTGAACGCCGACCAACTGACGGCGCACGCACCGGCCACGAAGATCACCACTTCAGCGGCGCGGCGTCTCGACGCCGCTCGCCGCGCGGACGGACCGCGACCGGGCGTTGCCATATCTCACCTTTTCTCGTCTCGGCGACGGTCCGGGCCACCACGCCCCCGGCCGCCGAGCAGGCCACCAGTCGCCGGGCGGACACCACCCGGCACAACCGACAACTTATCCCGGCCAGTCGGGACACTCAAGCAGGAGCGCGCTTGATCTCGTCGATCGAGGCCGCATCGCGGAACTCGGCGATATCGGCAAGATCAATCTCGCCTGGTTGTCTTGAAACGGCGTTCGCTGTTGCAGTCGCCACACCCAGTTTGAGCGATGCCGACCAATCGCCAGCCTGCACATACTGGTGCAAGATGCCCGCCAGCATGGCGTCGCCAGAACCAACGGTGTTCGCAATTCGTCCGGGATGCACGAAGACCCGGGCGATCAGCTCGACCTCCTCGCAGATCAGCACCGCGCCGGCGGCGCCGCGCGTGGCGACCACCACATCCACATGGCCGCCGTACCGCGTCGCGACCGACCGCGCGGCCTCGATGAACGTCTCGCTCGAATCGGTCGGCTGATCGGCCAGCGTGGCCAGTTCCTCCGCGTTGAGCTTGGCCATCCAGAGCGGCTCTCCCCGCAGGGCTTCCAGCGCCGAGCGAGAAGTATCGATGATCACACGAGCCCCTTGGTCGTGGCAGACGTGCAGCAGCGTTCGCAGGTCACCCAGGCTGACACCCGGCGGGAGTGAACCCCCGATCGAGACGATCGAACCCGGGCTCGCGAGCATGCCGACTTTCGACGTGATCCGCTTCACATCCGATGGCTGCACGGTGAACCCCTCATCGCGGATGTGGGTCTCGGTATCCATGATCGGGTCGACGATCGTGATGTTCTCACGCGTCCGCCCGCGGACCACGAGCAGCTGCATGACCACACGCCCCGCGGCCCGGCGCTCGAGCTCGTTCTCGAAGAGATGCAGCTCGTCCCGCCCCACGAACCCCGTCGCGATGCACCGACTCCCGAGCACGCCCAGCACCCTGGCGACGTTGATGCCCTTGCCCGCCGGGTACGAGCCGATCCGGTGCGCGGGCGTGTGATCGCCGACCGCGAAGTTCTTGGCCTCGAGCACCTTGTCGATGGCGGGGTTCAGGGTGACGGTGATCACACGGTCGGGCATCGGCGGATCCTCGCCGACACGGGCGGTGCCGTCCACGCTGGCAGCCCACAGCGTTTCTGGACCGTGTGGTCTGCCCGCACAATCGGACCATCTGCAACACCGGTGCGGGGCTGCGGTTCATGTGCGAGGCAGGAGGCCCGATAGCACCCGCATGCCTCCGCGCTCGAAGATCCCCGCGCCCCCGGCGTCGTCGGCCCTGGAGGACCGCGCGGTGGCCGCGGCGTCGCAGATCGAGCGGGACATCCGCCGCTTCCTCCACGAGCTCGCTGGGCTGGTCGACGGCACCCGCCGCGCGGTCGAACTCGGCCGGCTGCACCTCGATGCCGACGGTGCCCGCGGCCTCGAGCCCGCAATCGCCTCGCTCCAGACCGCCCAGGCCGGGCTCGACCAACTCGCCGAGCTCGTGATCTCGGCACGGGCCGGATCGACCGATGTGCCGGCCATGCCCGGGATGGGCGCGAGCCTGCGCGAGAACGTGTGGGACGCGGTCGAACTCGTCCGGCCCGCCGCCTCAGCGAGCGGCATCGACCTCGCAGTGGACATCGATGCGCAGCTGACGCGCTACCGGCCGATCCCGATCTTCCCCGTGGTCCGCAACGCGCTCCGCAACGCGGTCGAGGCGTCAAACGGCGGCGGCAGCGTCCGACCGGTCATCGGTATCCGTGCCCGGATTGAGAGCGGCGTGCTGGTGCTGACCATCACCGATGAAGGCGCCGGCCTCTCGGTCGAACTCGCCGATCGCTCGCCGTTCCACGAAGGGCTCACGACCAAGCCCGAGGGCATGGGCATCGGGCTGGCGCTGTGCCAGGAGATCGTCGATGCGCTCGACGGCCAGGTGACGCTCACCAACCGCCAGGACGGCACGGCAGGGTGTGTCTTCGCACTGCACGTGCCGGTCACCGAAGTCGGATCAGCCGAGGTGTCGAGGGGAGCGAGGGAGGGGTGATGTCCGTGGTTCGCACGCCGCCTCGGGCGCGGGTGCTCGTCTGCGACGACGATCGGGTGTTCGCCAGATCGCTCGCCGAGTATCTCTCCGCGCGCGGGTACGACGCGCACTGGGCGGTCGACCCCGCGTCGGCCCTGGCGCATCTCGCGGAGGCAGAAACCGCCGGCGATCCGGTGGAGCTGATGCTCTCCGACGTGAACATGCCCGAGCAGGACGGCTTCTCGCTGCTCGAGAAGGTCGCCACACGTCACCCCGACGTCTCGGTGGTGCTCATCAGCGGGTACGCGAGCGTGAGCGACGCGGTGAAAGCCATCCGCGCCGGCGCGGCCGACTACCTGGCCAAGCCGATCGTCAACGCCGAACTCGAGCAGGCGATGGATCGGGCGCTGCGGCAGCGGGCGCTGCTGAGCGAGAACCGCCGGCTCAAAGATCAGCTCGGCCAGTCGCAGGGCCTACGGGGCCTCGTCGGGCAGGACCCGCGGATGCGCACGGTGGTCGACATGGTGCGGGCCGCGGCGCCGAGCAGCGCGACGGTGCTGATGTACGGCGAGTCGGGCACCGGCAAGAGCCTCGTGGCCCGCGCGGTGCACGACCTCTCGCCGCGGGCCGCCGGCCCGTTCGTCGAGCTGCACTGCGGCTCGATCCCCGAGACCCTGCTCGAGAGCGAGCTGTTCGGCCACGTGAAAGGTGCCTTCACCGGCGCCGAGGCCGACAAGCAGGGCCGTTTTTCCGCAGCGGACAGCGGGACGATCTTCATCGATGAGATCAACTCGGCGAGCCAGGCGATGCAGCTCAAACTGCTCCGCGTGCTGCAGGAGCGTGCCTTCGAGCCCGTCGGGTCGACCGAGACGCGAGAGGTCGACGTGCGTGTGATCCTCGCGAGCAATCAGCCGCTCGAGGACATGCTCGTCGACGGGCGGTTCCGCGAAGATCTGTACTACCGCATCAACGTGGTGATGATCGAACTCCCCCCGCTGCGCGATCGCCCGGGCGATATCCCGATGCTGCTCCGGCACTTCTCCGATCGCTACGCTGTCGAGCACACCAAACAGGTGGTGGGCTTCGATCGCGAGGCCATGGAGGCCCTCGAGCGGTACCACTTCCCCGGCAACGTGCGCGAGCTCCAGAACATCGTGGAACGGTGCGTTGTGCTCTCGACCTCACCCACGATCACCGTGAACGACCTCCCCGAGCATGTGCGGCTCGGCGAGGAGGCGTCGTCCTCGACCGGCCTCGGACGCCGCAAGCGCCTCCGCGAGGATGAAGAATGGCGGCCGATGTCGCTCGCCGACGCGATGCGTGACCCCGAGCGTTCGATCATCCTCCGGGCGCTCCGCGCGAACAACTGGAACCGCACCGAGACGGCCGAGCAGCTCGAGATCAACCGCACAACGCTCTACAAGAAAATGAAGTCGCTCGGGATCGACCGCATGGCGAGCTAAGCCGGTGCCTCGCGCGGTGCGCTGGGCGATCTGTGTGTGACGGTGTGCTCCTGTCGGTTGTTCGGTGTGCTGTCGGCGTAGACTGCCGATGTGCAGGCGGACCTTCGGCTCGACAACCCGGCGCACGCGGTGGCGCTCGAGACCACGCTGCTCGTGCATGGGGTGCCGCGCGAGGCTGCGATCGAACTCCATCGCGAGCTGTGCGAGACGGTCCGCGAGAACGGCGCCGAGCCGGCGCTCATCGGTGTGCGCAGGGGGCGGGTCGTTGTCGGGATGCGCGACGATGAGCTCGCGCACCTCCTCGAGCGCGGGACCAGCGTGCCCAAGGCCAACACCGCGAACCTCGGCGTGCTCGCGCACTGGGGCGCCGATGCCGCCACAACCGTCAGCGCCACGATGGAGATCGCTGCCCGAGCGGGTGTCCGCGTCTTCGCGACCGGCGGCCTGGGCGGTGTGCATAAGGACTACGGGTGCCAGCTCGACGTGTCGGCCGACCTCACCGCGCTCGCGCGATTCCCTGTCGCGGTGGTGTGCAGCGGGGTCAAGTCGATCCTCGATGTCGCCGCCACGCGCGAGGCTCTCGAGACGCTCGGTGTCCCCGTCGTCGGCTTCGGCACCGATGACTTCCCAGCGTTCTACACGCGGCGTGACGGTGCAGGCACGACCGATGCGCGGTGCGACGATGAGGCCGACCTTGCACGGTTTCTCGATGAGGATCTGGCACGGAGCGGGCGGGGCGTGGTCGTCGCCAACCCGATTCCCGCCGAGCACGAGCTGGATCCGAGCGAACTGGCCGGCTGGATCGAGCGGGCCGAGCACGAGGCCGAGGATGCCGAGGTCGTCGGCCGGGCCGTCACACCCTTTGTCCTCGGCCGCTTGCACGAACTCTCCGGCGGTGCGACCCTGCAGGCGAACATCGAGCTCGTGAAGGCCAACGCGCGTCTGGCCGCGCGGCTCGCAGCCCTGCTTCCGGAGTGACGAGCCCATGATGGATCTGGTGCGGTGTGGTGCGTCCGCGGTCATCGGAGCGATCGCACTGGGGCTGTCCGCGCAGCCCGTGGTGATCGATGGTCTCTTCGACGACTGGTCGGTCGTGCCGACGCTCGTCGACCCGAAGGGCGATCACCAAGGCGGCGGGTGGGACCTTGGCCGCGTGTGGACGACCACCGACGGCGTCACCGTCTCGGTGTCTTTCGAGATCGGTCGCGCGGCGAATCTGCAGTCCGGCCCCGACGCCGAGGGCGACCTGGTGCTCACAGCGGAGGTCGAGGGCGGCGAGATGGCCATCGTCGACTTCCGCGCCAGAACATGGACCATCGAGAGCGATGGCGTCGAGCGCGAGGTCGGGTGGGACCTCCTCGGCTACCGCTCGGCCCCGACGTACGCCGCCAGGCGCTTCGAGGTCTCGCTCGATCTCGCCGCGATCGGCGCGGCACCCGGCGGGGTCGTCACCATCGATTTCTCAGGCGACGACACGCTGAGCGAGCCCATCACGATGGTCCTCGGCGAGGTGTCCGACGAGCGGGTCCCCCCCGTGTCGCTCAAGCGGCCGGAGCAGGCGGCGCTCCGCGTGGCGAGCCTCAACACGCTCCGGGGCGGTTTGGTCCACCGCGTGCGCCAGCAGCCGCTCATGCGGCTGCTCACGATGTCGGAGGCCGATGTCTTCTGTCTCCAGGAAGAGTTCGAGACACCATCGGAGGAGATCCACTCGGCGTTCGTGGGTGCCTTCGGCGATGAATCGTGGACGATCGAGAAGACCGGACGCGGCACCGCGGTCGTGACCCGCCTGCAGGCCGAGCCGATCAACCTCGGCTCGCGCGCCCCGGGCGCGGCGTTGCTCGTGACGACACGAGCGGGCGAGCGCGTCGCGGTGGTGAGCGTGCACCTCAAGTGCTGCGGGCACGCGGGGAGCGAGGAGGACACACGCCGCGTTGACCAGGTCGAGCAGATCATGAGCGAGCTGGAAGACTCGATGGCAGCGAAGGGCATCCAGCCCGACGCGACCCTCGTGATCGGCGACTGGAACCTCGTCGGCTCGCGGCGCCCCCTCGATCTCGCGGAGGGCCACGGCATGCGGTGGCTGCGGCCCCGTCAGATCGAGTCGCTCTCGCCGATGACGTGGGTGAACGCCGAGAGCGAGTTCCCACCCGGTCAGCTCGACCTAGCGGTGCTCGGCGGAGAGGGCTTCGACCACTCGCGCGCGCTCACCGTCGACACACGATCGATGAACGAAGAGATGCTGGGGCGCCTCGGGCTCACCCCGGAGGACAGCGCCGCGACCGACCACCTCTTGCTGATCGCCGACGTGATGGCAGAGGAGGTCCCCGAGTAGCCACCCAGGCTCACCCGGGCGCCCGGTGAGCACAGCTCACACACCGGCAGCGATCGACTGGGCGGGATAGGTCGAGCTCGTGCGATCGGTCTCCCACACGGTCACCCAGGCGAGTTCACCAGTACCGCCCGACGCCCGATCGATCGCCGGCCGCAGACGCTCGTAGAACACGCGGGCGATGTTCTCGACCGAGGATGTCCGCGCACCGCCCGCGAACTCTGGTCGGTCGACATCGAGGTGCGTGTGGTCGAACGGGTCGATAATCGTCTCGTGGACGACCGCTTCGAGCGCATCGAGCGGGAAGCGCGTCTCACCCTCATCCTCGCCCGGTGTGCGCACCCAGACCGCCGGTTCGACGCGGTAGTTGTGCCCGTGCCCGCTCGGGTTGTTGCACCGACCGAAGGTGTCGCGGTTCGCCTCATCGCTCAACGACGGTGCGTGCAGGCGATGGGCAGCCGCGAAGTCGAACTGCTGTCGGATGAGCACGTGGTCTCGGTCGGTGTCGAGCATGGTCAGACGGTAGGTGGGGGTGAGCGAGAGGGTGAGCGTGTGTGCTGGGCCGCCCAGGGCCGCGATGGCCCCGCTCAGCATCGGCGCGAGCAGCGAGGCCGGGTCCATCGCCGGGGTGTCGCGGCAGGCCCGCTCGAGCGTCGGCAAGGCGCCCTCGCGGACCGCCTGGTCCATGGCCTTGATGTTGATGAGGTAGCCGGTTGTCGCGTCGGGCTTGCCCTCAGCGACCAGCGTGAGCTCGTAGTACCGCCCGAGCCCCCGCATCGCGGGCTTGCCCGCGAAGCCGTTCACGCCACGTTCTGAGTCCGGACCGTCGCTGGGGTTGATGATGCATCGGACTGTGCGTGAAATGCGAACCGGCATGCTGCTATGTTCGCATATGACGACCCCACGGGCGCAGGCAGATCGAGCGCACACGCGAGGAGACGAGCGATGACGAAGACAACGGAATCAGTGATGTGGGCCGCGTCGGCCGCGATGGCACTGGGACTGGCCGCGTGCAACAGTGAACCATCGAGCAGCTCGCAGGCTCCATCGGATCCTGCAGACGCCAACGCGAGCACCACCACCGGAGCCACCACCGTGCTGAACCGTTCGATGGACTCGATCACCGGCGAATCCGTGGATCTGACGCAGTACCTCGGCAACGTCGTGATGATCGTGAACACCGCGAGCAAGTGCGGGTTCACGAAGCAGTACGACGCGCTCCAGGAGCTCCACGAGACCTACGCCGACCGCGGGCTCGTGATCCTCGGCTTCCCAGCCAACGACTTTGGTGGGCAAGAGCCGGGGTCCGACGAGGAGATCGCCGAGTTCTGCCGCGTGAACTACGGCGTGGGCTTTCCGATGTTCTCCAAGATCGCGGTCACCGGCGACGAGAAGCACCCGCTGTTCGAGCAGCTCGCGGCGCTGCCCGAGCCGATCGGCGGCGAGCCGCAGTGGAACTTCACCAAGTTCGTGCTCGACCGCTCGGGTGTGCCGGTCGCCCGGTTCCAGCCGGCAACCAGCCCCACCGCCCCGCAGGTGACCGCGCAGATCGAGACGCTCCTCGACGCGGGGTGATCGTCCGGGAAGAACCCGTGCATGCGGTTGAAGCGGCAACGTCCGGTGCCATCCGGTGTGAGCATCCGCTTACTTCAGTGAAAGCACTTCCTCACCGCTCTTGGGGATGGAATGATTCGGGCAGATCCTTTCAAAAGGGCGCCCGATGCGCAGGCTTTGCTCCATAGCGATGGTCCTCACAGCGGCGGCACTAATGCCGTCCGGTGCGGTCGTCGCCTCGACGGAGTCGCGCATCGCCTTGCCACCCGAGGCGGCCGCGACGTCGCCCGAACTGTCCCGCGGGCGTGTGCTGCTCCCCCGAGCGGTGAAGCTGGTGATCAACTACCGGCAGGTGGCGACGGCGTAGCGTCGCCCTCATCGAGCACCCGCAGCGCGATCAGATCCTGCACATCGAGCAAGCCGACGGGGCACCGGTTCGCGTCAAGCACAGGGATCTCGTCGATCCGGCGTTCTCGGACGATTCGGACGGCCTCGCGCACGCGGTCGCCCACACCAAGGGCAGCGGGTGTCCGTGTCATCACCTCGCCGATGGGCAGCTCGAGCGATGGCCCGCCCTTGGTGGCGACGCGGGCCATGAGTCGGCGCAGGTCGCCATCGGTGAAAATGCCGGTGAGCCGGCCGTGCTCATCGACCAGCAGCGTGGCGCCCGCTGATCGCACACCGGGGGTCGAGCCCGCCACGATGACCTCGCCCACGGTGAGCCGATCCGAGAGCGGCGCGAGGTTCTCGCCCGCGCGGAAGCGCACCACCGACTCCACGGGGAGCAGTTGAGCCCCGAGTGCGCCGCCGGGGTGCCGCTGATGAAAGTCGTCGGCCGAGAACGCGCGGTGCTCGCTCGCTGCCAGGGCGAGCGCATCGCCGAGCGCCATCATGGCCGCGGTGCTCGCGCTCGGGGCCAGGTTGTGCTGGCAGGCTTCCTCGAGTTCGCCTGTGGTCAATGCCGCGGTCGAGAGCTTCGCCAGACGTGTTCCCTCATCACGCGAGATTGAGACGAACGGCACCCCTTGAGCGCTCAGCTGACCAGCGAGTGCGATGACCTCTGCGGTCGCTCCTGAGTAGCTCAGCAGCAGGCCCACATCGCCGGGGCGGAACCGCCCGAGGTCGCCATGGGCCGCCTCCGCTGCGGAGAGAAAGTGGCTCGGCGTGCCGGTCGAGGCGAGCGTGGCGGAGAGCTTCTGCCCGACGAGCCCGCTCTTGCCCACGCCGCTCACCAGCACCGCGCCCTCGCACGACACGAAGAGTTCTACCGCGGTGTCGAAGCTCGGGCCCACCCGATCCATCGCACCAACGATGGCCTCGGCCTCGGTGCGCAGCACGCGCTCAGCGATGGCCCGGGGCGACGGCACGGCCTCACCGGTGCCGGGCTTGGGTTCGATCTTGCTGTGGGCGTGCATGGTGGCGGGGGCGGTCACAGCATCACTGTACGCGCCGCATCAGGCCGGCCCGAGGTGGTGCCGCAGTTCCCGGAGCCGCACCCGCCGCCGGGCCTCATCCGCGACGACCCGTCCCTCGGTGATCGTCGGGCGAACAAGTTCGGGCAGAGCGGGGGGGCGTGGCTCGCCGGCGCGGCGGGCAAGCGGCTGGATCGTGAGCTTGATGGGCGAGAGACGGGTGCTCGGCTCGGCGAACTCGGTGGACGCGGCCTCGCGGCGATCACCGATGAAGAACACCGCGTCCGCGGGGATCACCGGGAGGGCTGCTCCACCCAGGAAGACGTACTGCGACCGCGGGAAACTGACGGTGATCGCGCCATCTCGGCGGATCAGGCGGTCCGGGTCGCTCGGGTCTTCGTACAGCCGCGAGAAATCGGCATCGGCGCGGAAGGGCGACGCCAGCTCGACCCGCAGGCTCACCGCGAGTAGGTCGAGGTCTTCGACGCCCGCGTCGACCAGTTCCTGCCCGCCCGCGGGTGTCGGTGCGACGAACGCGAAGAGCAAAGCGAGATGGCGGGTACGGAGGCGCATCGATACGAGTTGTATCGGCTTTCGACGCCGCGGTGGAGAGGCAGGACCGGGGAAATCGAGCTGGGCCCGTGCGCTCAGATGTAGTACATCGGCGCCCGGCTTCCTTGCTGCTTCTCCTCAGAAAGCTCGAGCAACTCGGTGAGGGAGAGCGAGCCGATCGCATCGCTCATGGCCGACTCGATGCGCTCGTTCACCGCGACAAGGGCGAACTGACCGTCGGTCTCGGCGACTTCAGCGGGCACATCCTGCTCCTCGTGGTCGAGGGCATCGAGCAGCTGCGCGATGGTGATCTGGTCGGCCGGTCGGGCGAGTCGGTACCCGCCGCCGGCGCCCACTTTCGACTCGAGCAGCTCGGCCGACCGCAGCGCGAGCAGGATCGACTCGAGGAACTTTGCGGGCAATTTCTCGTGCTCCGCGATCTCCCGCGACTGCAAGTACGAGGAACCGTTGCGTCGCGCGAGGCGGACTGCTGCTTGAAGCCCGTAGACGGATCGCTTGCTGAGCTTCATGTCGCCTCCTTGTTCGAGCGTGCGAACTCCGGTCTTACCGTATTTATTACTGTATCATCGGATGATTCGAAGTTCGACAGGAATCGAGGCGTTTGGTGAGGAACTTGGGAGTTCATCGATGGCAGGCCCACGAGCGCGCCATTCGCGGTGGATGGTGATGCGGTAGTCCTGATCGATGAAGGCGTCTCCACTGCTGCGCAGGATGTCGACGTGGCGCGGCCGTCCGTTGGCACCGAAGTGGATGCGGACCACGAGCTGGCGCCCGCGGTGACGGCCCGTGGCGTACGTGGTGGAGCTGTGGTGGACAGCGGTGGTTTGGATCCGCAGGCCTTGTGACTCGACCTGTTGGCCAGGCACGACCCGTGGTGCCCGCTTGCGAGCCGCGAAGGGGGTCTCGCGGTCCGAGGGCTGCGCCGGTGTGGGGGTGGGCTCGGTCTGAGGGCTACCCGGCGGGGGTGCAGCAGCGGGCGGTGTGGCGGCCGGTTGTACCGGGGCCGAGGTCTCGTTGGTCGGTGTCTGCGGCGACGACTCCGGCGAGGCTGCGGACTGGGGCGACTGGACGCCGCTCGTCGGTGGGGCGTCGGCTCGGCGCTCGGCTGCGAGGTCGCCCGCGTCGGTGAGCGATGCGACGATCTCGGTCGGATCGGGCTGCTCGCCCGGCTCCTCGGCTGATTCGTCTCGGGGCTGATCGGCGTCGGCGACCTGATCCGTGGTCTCGGTGGTCGGTGTGTCGGTGGGCTCGCGTGGGTCTTCCGGAGTCTCGGGCTGAGCATCCGACGCCTCACTCGCCGGCGAGGGTGTGGAGGCGGCGATGGCGAGCGCCTGCTCCGGTGTGACCGGCTCTTGTGGCTCGGCGTCCGACGGGTCGGGAGACGGTGGTGTCGGCTCGGCGCCAGGGCGCGGCTGCTCGCCCTCGATCACACGCTCGGCCAGCATGGGTTGGGGTGGTGTTGGCGAGCCGAGTGGTGCAGCGGCGGCGGTGAGCCCTTGCTCCTCGGCCGGGTCGCGCTCCTGCCTGGCCTGATCGACCTCGCTCGGATCGGGCGAAGCCGACTCGATGAGTTCCTCGGCACCGATCCACGACACCGTGACAACCTTCGGCCGGTCACCGCCGAGCGGTACACGCTCCTGCGGCGGTCGAATCGGCTGGACAGCGGCGAGCGTCGCCGGCTCCCCGCCGCGTGGGAACAGGTGTTCGCGGTGCGCAACGACAAGCCCGAGCGCCAGATGCGCCACCAGGCTCACGCCGAGCCCGATGATCAGCGGCCAATCGGCACGACGCCGATCGGGCTCGGTCGTGGCCAGCGTGCTCATCGCACGTGATACTACGCGGGCGGTTGGGTCGGTTGCGGCGGCGGATGGACGAGCTGTTCGACGCACAACTTTGATGAGACGAGGTGGCGATGCGAGCCCAGCGGCTGATCGGGTGTGTGGGCGCGGGCGTGATTGGCTCAACGGCTGTGGCCCAGTCGACGTACATCGCGCTGGGCGACTCGCTCGCCTTCGGGTATCAGCGACTCGGTATCCCCGGGCGCAGCGTTGGCGAGGCGGGATACGTCGGCCCGTTTCGCGACAGGATCGAGAGCGAGTTCGGCGAACCCATCACCCTCGTGAACCTGGGGATCCCGGGCGAAGAGGCCTCGGACTTTTCAACCTTCGGTGCGTTCGGCGTCTTCTTGAACGAAAATTACGACCTGAGCGTTGAGTTTCCGCGCTCACAGGCGGAGGAGTTCGGTGTGCGGGTGGCCGGTGCGGAGTCGGCCGGGCGGCCGGTGCGGTTCGTGACGATCCAGATCGGCGTCAACGACCTGCTCGACGATCTCGATGCGCTGCGCATGCTGTCACCTGCAGCACAGGTCACCGCGGTGCAGTCGGAGCTGCCGAGTGTCGAGGCGAGCGTGCGGGCGGTGTACTCGATCGTGGCGAACGCGGTGCCCGATGCCGAGGTGTACGTGGTGGGCTACTACAACCCCTTCGCGCTCTTTCTCGATCACCCCGAACTCGACCCGAGCGGCGCGGAGGGGCTCGGGGCGCACCTCGCCGAGTCGACCGACGAGGTGACGGCGCTGCTGAATGCCAGGCTCGAGACCGCGGCGACCGATTTCGGGTTTATCTTTGTCGACGGCGTGTTCGAGGCCATCGATGGCCAGGAGGCCACGCTCACCCGCATCACCGAGATCGACTTCATCCTGCAGGAGCCCAACATCCACCCGACCGACGGGGGGTACGCGGTGATCGCCGAGGTGCTGATCGACGCAGCGTTCCCGTGCCTCGCAGATGTGGATCAGGACGGTGACATCGACGGCGACGATCTGACCGCGGCGTCGCCGGGCGGGGCTCAGGCGACCGCGGGCGAGGTGCTGGCACTGCCGGGCGGTGTGTTCGATGCGTTCGATGTGGCGGAGTGGGGCGTGCTCAGCGCAGCGGGGTGTGACTGAACCGCTGTTCGACGTATGCATGCGGGGATTATCAGCCGCGACCGCACCGGTGAGGACGAAGATCCGAGCACGTGCATGCTGATGTCTTGAAGGGCGACACACATGTGGAAGCTTGTTTCGATCGTCGTCGTGTGCGTGCCACCGCTCGTCCTCTTCATCGTGCTTGATCACTTATCTTTTGCCACGAGGTTCGCCGCTGCGTTCGGTCTGATGTTGGTGTTGAACGTTGTGGTCTTCGCGTGCCGTATCGTCGCGAGCATCACGCGGATACCCGTGGATGCCGAGGCGATTCGCGTTGCAGAGGCGGGGGTCTTCGAGCCACCGGCCGATGTGGCGCACAGGCTCGCTGAGCTTGATGCACGGATCGCGGGGGACGAACTCGAGGTGCGCCAGCGCGGGTGGTACCTGCTGATGACAAGCGAGGTGTGGAGCGTCTGGGGCACTGCCTGGGAGTTCGACGGCGGCGTATTGTGGGGGTCGATCTCCAAAGTTGATTTGCAGAATCAGAACACGGGCTTCGATTCGTGGATCGAGGCATCGTCCGCGTCACCCGATCTCGTTCGCACATACTCAACGTTGACCGGATGGCAGGGGGTGTCACACGACTTCCAGATTGTGCGGCGTCTCAATGGGGCGGCGTCGCCGCGCGAGGTAGTGGAGTCGCACTTCAAGCTGATGGGCTACGAGGGCTTCGAGCCGATGCAGCGCGATGCAACAGATCAAACATTTCTCGAGTTTCTGCATCAGATACGAGCGGCGCAGACCGAGACGATGCTCCGATCACGCGATCTTATCGAGGGCCGTGACGGCCATCTTGTCTTCCGGTTCAGCGTGCTGATGTTTGCTCGTGCTGTGCTGAAAATGCTACTGGGGTTCGTCACCTGGCTTCCGGGTGTTCGCTGGATGACGCGCCGGCGGGAGCGCTGGCGGAATGCGGAACTGCTGCGGCGTGCTGGCGTGCTTGTCGAGCCCGCATAGCGTGGCTCCGGTGTGAAACCGTGACGGATGAGCACTCTCCGCAACAAGCGATGTCGCCAGCCGATCGCGTAGCTCCACATCTTCTCCCACCACCTGACCCCTTTTTCGAGGCGATTACGCCGGCTGCTTCGCCTCGTTTAGCTTCTTCCGGATCACCGTGTCGAGGATGCCGCCGTTGCGGTAGTACTCCACCTCGACCGGCGTGTCGAGACGCGCGGTGCAGGTGAACTCGATCGTCGAGCCGTCGGGCTTCGTCGCCGTCACCGGCACGGCGCACAGCGGGGCGAGCGGATCGGGCAGATCCAGGTCGAACGTCTCGTCGCCGGTGAGCCCTAGGCTCTCCGCGCTCTGCCCCTTGGGCAACACGAGCGGCAGCACGCCCATGAACACCAGGTTCGACCGATGGATCCGCTCGAAGCTCTGCGCGATCACCGCCTTCACGCCGAGCAGCTTCGTGCCCTTGGCGGCCCAGTCGCGGCTCGATCCGGTCCCGTACTCGATGCCCGCAACCACCACGAGCGGCACACCCGCGGCCTTGTAGTTCTGCGCGGCGTCGTAGATCCAGCTCACCGGTGCTTCGCCGAGGGTCGGGCCCTTCGTGAAGTCGCGCGTCCACCCGCCCTCTGGGATGTCGCCCGTGGCGAGTTCACGAGCGATCTGGTTGCGCACACGCACGTTCGCGAACGTACCGCGGGTCATGATGCGGTCGTTGCCGCGGCGGGTGCCGTACGCGTTGAAGTCCTGCGGGCGGACGCCCTGGGCGATCAGGTACTGCCCCGCGGGCGACTCCTCGGCGATCGGGCCGGCGGGCGAGATGTGGTCGGTCGTGACCGTGTCGCCCAGCAGACACAGCACGCGGGCGCCGCGGATCGGCTGAGCCGACGGCGCCTCCTCGCTCATCTCAGTAAAGAACGGCGGGTTCTGGATGTAGGTCGAGTCCTTCTCGCTCGGCCAGGGGTACAGCTCCGACTCGCTGATCGGCACAGCATTCCACTGCGGGTTGCCGGTGAACACATCGGCGTACTTGGTGCGGAACTGCTCGGAGGTCACCGCCTGCTCACGCACCGCACGCACCTCGTCGAGGCCCGGCCAGATGTCCTTCAGGAAGACATCCTTGCCGTCGGCGGTCTGGGCGATGGGCTCGCTCGCGAAGTCGATGTCGATCGTGCCGGCGATCGCGTAGGCGACCACGAGCGGCGGGGAGGCGAGCCAGTTGGCACGCACGTACGGCGAGATGCGGCCCTCGAAGTTGCGGTTGCCCGAGAGCACCGAGCACAGCACGAGGTCGGAGCCCTCCGCCGCGGCCTCGATCTCCTCGGGCAGCGGGCCCGAGTTGCCGATGCACGTGGTGCATCCGTACCCCACGGTGTGGAAGCCGAGGGCCTCGAGGTCGTCGGTGAGGCCAGCCTTCTCGTAGTAGTCGGTCACCACCTTCGAGCCGGGCGCGAGCGAGGTCTTCACCCATGGCTTGCGGGTGAGGCCGAGTGCGTTGGCGTTCCGCGCGACGAGGCCCGCGGCGAGCATGACATCGGGGTTGGAGGTGTTCGTGCAGCTGGTGATCGCGGCGATCACGACCGAGCCGTTGCGGAGTTCGAACGAGTGCCCGTCCATCGAGACCGGCACGGCGGCGTCATCGGGCGACGCCTTGAACGTTTCGCTCAGCTCCCGCCGCCAGTTGGGCTTGGACTGCGAGAGGGTGACGCGGTCGTGCGGCTTCTTGGGCCCGGCGATCGAGGGTTCGACGGTCGAGAGGTCGAGCTCGAGCACGGTGGTGTACACCGGCGGTGCTGCATCGGGCAGGCGGTAGAGCATGTTGGCCTTGCAATAGGCCTCGACGAGGGCGACCTCGTCGTCGGTGCGGCCGGTGAAGCGCAGGTAGTCGAGGGTGCGGTCGTCGACGGGGAAGAAGCCCATCGTCGCGCCGTACTCGGGCGCCATGTTGGCGATGGTGCCGCGGTCGGGGATGGTGAGCGAATCGAGACCATCGCCGAAGAACTCGACGAACTTCTCGACCACGCCGTGCGCACGGAGCTGCTGCACGATGGTGAGCACGAGGTCGGTCGCGGTCGAGCCCTCGGGGAGGGCGCCGACGAGCCGGAAGCCGACGACCTCGGGCGTCCGCATAAAGACGGGCTGTCCGCACATCACCGCTTCGGCCTCGATGCCGCCCACGCCCCACCCGACGACGCCGAGGGCGTTGATCATGGTGGTGTGCGAGTCCGTGCCGACGAGCGAGTCCGGGTACGCCCAGTCGTGCGCACCGTTGGGGGTGGGCTTGGTGAGCACGCCCTTGGCGAGGTACTCGAGGTTGACCTGGTGGACGATGCCGGTCGCGGGCGGGACCACGCGGAAGTTACTGAGCGACTGCTGCCCCCACTTGAGAAACTCGTACCGCTCGCCGTTGCGTGAGAATTCCTTCTCGGCATTGATGGTGAGTGCGATGGTCTTGGCGAAAGCGTCGACCTGCACCGAGTGATCGATCACGAGGTCGCACTGGACCTCGGGGTTGATGAGCTGCGGATCGCCGCCGAGCCGTTTCATGGCGTCGCGCATGGCCGCGAGGTCGACCACGCAGGGGACACCCGTGAAGTCCTGCAGCACCACGCGACCGGGGAGGAACGGGATCTCGCGGCCGTCGACCTTCGTGGCGTCGTAGGTGGCGAGGCCGCGGACGTGCTCTTCGGTGACCACGAACCCGTCGAGATTGCGGAGCATGCTCTCGAGCAGCACGCGGATGGAGTAGGGGAGCGTCGAGGGGTCGCCCGCGCCGGCGGCCTTCAGGGCGTTCAAGTCGGCGTAGGTGAACGTGCCGGCGGGGGTCTCGAGCGTCTTGTGGGCATTGAAGGGGTCGGCGGGCATGGGGGCTCCTCGGGGTGCGGATGGGCGGGGGAGCAGTCTATCCTTGATAGCGCGAAAGTCTGCTCCGACGTCACACCGACGCCGAAGGCTCCGCCTCGCTGCTGATCGGCTTTGGGCCCGGTCGGTGGGCGGCTCGATACCTACTCGATGGTGACACCGGTCAACGAGGGTGTCGCTCACACCGTGCCGCCCGCAGCCGCCACCGGTTGCGCCGAGTGCCCCGCTCGGGCTCGCCGAGTCCGGGCATCGAGCGTGCGACGGGGCTGATCGGCGTGCCCGAACCCCTAATTCCGATTATGAATTTGTTCTGCCTTTTCTCTATTTATTAGAATTTAATAGATAATACAATTTGATGTATGAAAAAACTTACATAAAGTAATCTCTGTATTGGACCGCGTCGAACTCGGGGGCATGCTCGTGGTCGGCGCGCCCTGCCGGGCGTCGGCGGGCGGCCGATCGTGTCACACGCACAGAAAGGGGTGCAGCGATGTATGCGCCTTCGTTCGTGGGGCTCGCCTGCGTCGTTCTCGCGGCGGGATCTCAGGCGGCGGTCATCGATATCTCGGCGGGAGACAAGACGATCGCCGACCTTCTCGGCAACAGCTTCATCGTCGATGACAAGCAGTTTGACATCGAGTTCTATGCGTCGGCGACGGTGTTTCCCGGGGAGCTGTTCATCGTTCCAGTTGATTTCGGCTTGTTCGGGCGCGGCTTCGATCTGTTGTTCGAGCTGGCCGATCGGCCGGGTGACTTCATGATGACGGGCTTCACGCTCGAGTACGACGTCACGGTGATCCACCCCGACCCCGGGTATCTCATCGTGGACAACATTCTTCAGTTCAACGGCTTCGCAGCCGTCGACGGCTCGATCGCCGAGGTCAACGAGACCGTGATCGACGGCGTGACGGGTGCGCTGGTCGGCGAAAAGACCGTGTTCGCGGACGGCGGGCTCCCGCGAGAGACGTGGCGGCTCGAGGATCGGCTGGAGTTCGATGGTGTCCGATCGCTGAACATCGTCAAGGACTTCCTGCTGTTCGCGCCGCAGCAGAACGGCGTGGCGGATGCCTCGTTCATCCGTCAGACGTTCAGTCAGGTGCCGAGCCCCGGCACGGTGGCACTCCTCGGCATCGCAGGGGTCTCTGTGGTGCGTAGGCGTCGCGCCTGACTCACACCGAGCGGTCGGCGTGGAGGTGTTGCGTCGGCCGCTTTTCGTGACGCTCGAACTCCGGGCGAGGGCGCATCGAGATGTCGCGATCGTTGAGAGTCGGTCGCGACGGCATGAATGAGATCTACTCCCGCTCGGCGGGCTGTTCGCGACTTGGCGGCTCGGATGTCTCGAACTCGTCGGCGCGGATCAATCGCTCGCCCTCTTCGGCGGAGATCGAGCCCTCGGCGACGTATGCGGAGATCTCCCGCTTGGTCCGCTCGCGTTGGCGCGTCTGGAGGTAGTCGTTGAGCAGCGGCAGGCCGATGGCCGCGGCCGCGATCGCGGCGCCGGATGCCGTGGCCACGCAGATCATCACCACAAGACCGGTATCCATCCGCGCACCCCTTTCGTGTGACATCTTCGGCATTCGGGCCCGGGCCTTTCAAGCCGGGCCCGTGGGCGTATCCTCCGCCGCCATGCCCGAGCCCGCTCGTCAGGACCCGCGGATCATGCCGCTTGGCGACCACCTGGAGGAACTCCGCCGGCGTGTGATCTGGTCGCTCGTCGTGCCCGTGCCGGTGTTCGCTCTGTGCCTGGCGTTCGGGCCGCAGCTGCTGACGTTTCTGACCGGCCCGGTGAGGCGAGCTCTGCAGGCCGCGGGTCAGCCGACGCGGATGCTCGCGACGCACCCGCTCGAGACGGTCGTGGCGTGGATGAAGGTGTCGGCGATCGTCACCGTGCTCGTGACGCTGCCGTGGGTGATCTATCAGGTGTGGCTGTTCGTCGCGCCGGGGCTGATGAGGGCGGAGCGGCGGTTCGTGCACCTGCTGCTGCCCATGTCGGCGGTGATGACGGTATTGAGCGCGGTGTTCCTGTACACGGTCCTGCTGCCCGTGTCGCTGGTCTTTCTGATCGGGCTCGGATCCTCGCTCGTGAAGCAGACACCGCAGCAGATCGAGCTACCACCCGGGCTCGTGCTGCCCGACGTGCCGATGCTTGAGGGCGACCCGTTTGGTGTGCCGCACGGACAGATGTGGTTCAACGACGAACTGAACGAGCTGCGGCTTCAGACAGAGAGGGGTGTCATCGGCTTCCCGGGCCGCGGCGGTGGGGTGATCGCGCAGGAGTACCGGATTGGTGAGTACGTGAGCCTGGTGTTCACGCTCGGCTTCGTGTTCGCGATCGCGTTCCAGTTGCCGGTGGCGATGCTGCTGCTCGGGTGGGTGGGCATCCTGGAGCCACACGATCTGACGGGGTACCGCCGGTATGTCGCGATGGGGTGCGCGGTCGCGGGCGCGGTGTTCACGCCGCAGGACCCGCTCAGCATGATCATGCTGGGCGCGGCGCTCTACGCGCTGTTCGAGCTGGGCATTGTGCTGATGCGCGTGCTGCCCGCGGAGCGTGTGGCGGGGAGCGGGGGCGATCAGTCCGGGGACGACGTGTGACGAGCGAGGGCACGACGATCGAGCTGACGGCCCACGACGAGGCCGCCATGGGTCTTGCTATCGGGCTCGCCGAGCGGGCATCGGCGCTCGACGAGGTGCCCGTCGGCGCAGTGGTGTACCGCACCGATACGGGCGAGCCGCTCGGGCGGGCCCACAACGAGGTCGAGGCGCTCGGTGATGGCACGGCCCACGCGGAGATGCTCGCGATTCGGCGTGCGATGAGCCGCGTCGCGGGTAAGCGACTGACCGGGTGCTCGATCGCGGTCACGCTGGAGCCGTGCCCGATGTGCGCTGCGGCGCTGGTCCACGCCCGGATTGGCCGACTGATCTTCGGCGCCGTCGATGAGAAAGGCGGCGGTGTTCGTTCGGTCTACCAAATCGGTCAAGATGGTCGAATGAATCACGGTTTTGCTGTTCTCGGCGGCGTTCGTTCGGAAGAATGTGGAGAGTTGCTCCGGGCGTTCTTTCGCGCGAAACGCGAGGCCGTCCGAGACGTATGAGCACCAGCAAGAGGCCGCACCAGGATGGTGCACCACGAGGACACGCGCCAGGTCGCCGATTGACTCGGTGTATCCGGCAGGACATGTGAAAGGAGCCCCCACCATGCAATTGCTCGTCAACACCGGCCAAGTCTCCAGCTCCGACGCCCTCGATGCCCACATCCGCACCAAGCTCACCCGGGCGCTCGGCCATCTCGGCGAGCGGCTGACCCGCGTCGAGGTCCACCTCCGCGACGAGAACCAACTGCACCGGCACTCCAGTGACGACAAGCGGGTCACGATCGAGGCTCGCCCCCGCGGCATGCGGCCGATCACCGTCGAGGCCATCGGCGGCGACTTCTTCCAGGTGGCGGGTGTGGCGAGCGGCAAGCTCGGCAGAGCACTCGAACGGCGGTTCGGGCGGCGAGCGTGAGGCCACGGCTCCGATCGCCCAGAGTTCAGTGAGATCGGGTCAGGCAGCGTGCCGCACTTGAAGAACGTCGGCGTGTGCTGAGCGGGCTTAGAGCAGACCAAGTCAACTCGTCTCGCCAGTCTCAGCGGTGGATCGACCGACTCCGGGACTTGGGTGCCACTGGCGGCTTGTCCGCCAGTGTTCAAGGGCTTTGGCGTTCGCACTGGTG
>JBCDJJ010000062.1:0-22471 GCA_038747915.1 Planctomycetota bacterium
CGCACCAACAAGCCGACCCTCATCCTGAGCCACAACAAGACCCTCGCCGCCCAGCTCTACGAAGAGCTCCGCGAGTTCTTTCCACGCAACAGCGTCAACTACTTCGTCAGCTACTACGACTACTACCAGCCGGAGGCCTACATCCCCCAGCGCGATATCTACATCGAGAAAGACGCCTCCCGCAACGACGACCTGGAGATGCTCCGCCTCGCCGCCACTTCGAATCTGCTCTCGCGGAGTGACACCATCGTCGTCGCCTCGGTCTCCTGCATCTTCGGCCTCGGCTCGCCGGATGCCTACTCGCAGAAGGTGTTCACCGTCTCGAAGGGTCAGGTGCTCGATCGGCGGCAGTTCCTGCTCGCTCTCGCCGACATGCAGTATCAGCGGGCCCAGATCGACTTCAAGCGCGGCACCTACCGCGTGCAGGGCGATGTGATCGACATCTACCCCGCCTACGAGCAGTTCGCCTGCCGCGTCGATCTCTTCGGTGACGAGGTCGACTCCCTCGCCCTCATCGACCCGCTCACGGGCGAGGTGCTCGCCGATGAGACGATGTTCCACATCTTCCCCGCGGTCCACTACGTCATGCCCGAGGACCGCATGGAGGCGGCGCTCTCCGCCATCCGATCCGAGCTCGACGAGCGTGTGACCGAGCTGCGGTCCGACGGCAAGCTTCTCGAGGCCCAGCGGCTCATCGCCCGCACCAAGTACGACCTCGAGATGATCGAAGAGGTCGGTGTGTGCAACGGCATCGAGAACTACTCGCGCCACCTCGACGGCCGCGAGCCCGGCGAGAAACCGGCCACGCTCCTCGACTACTTCGACGTCGGTGCCGGGCGCGGTAACTGGACGCTCATGATCGACGAGAGCCACGTCACGCTGCCCCAGGTCCGCGCGATGTACAACGGCGATCGTCAGCGGAAGCAGGTGCTCGTCGACCATGGCTTCCGACTGCCCTCGGCCCTCGACAACCGCCCGCTCACCTTCGAGGAGTTCGAGCGGAGCATCTCGCAGGTGCTCTTCGTCTCTGCGACACCGGGCCCGTACGAGCTCCAGACCACCGCTGGGGAGGTGGTCGAGCAGATCATCCGACCGACCGGTCTGGTCGACCCGACAGTCGAGGTCCGCCCCGCGGGCGACCAGATCCTCGACCTGCTCAGGGAGTCGCAGGCCCGCATCGAGCGGGGCGAGCGAGTGCTCGTGACCGCGCTGACCAAGCGGCTGTGCGAGGACCTCACGAGCTACCTCGACAAGCAGGGCGTGCGCGTGCGGTACCTGCACTCGGAGATCGATACGCTCGACCGCCTCGAGATCCTGCGTGATCTGCGCGAGGGCGGCTTCGACGTGCTTGTCGGCGTGAATCTGCTCCGCGAGGGGCTCGACCTTCCCGAGGTCTCGCTCGTGTGCATCCTCGATGCCGACAAGACGGGCTTCCTCCGCGGCGAGACCTCGCTCATCCAGACGATCGGTCGGGCGGCTCGCAACGTGAACGGCGCCGTGATCATGTACGCCGACGAGGTGACCGAGCCCATGCAGGCCGCGATCGACGAGACCGAACGCCGCCGCGCCAAACAGACCGCCCACAACGAGGCCAACGGCATCACGCCGCAGACCATCATCAAGGCCGTCCGCCGCGGCATCGAGACCGAACTGGCCGCGCGCAAGAAGGCCCGCGCGAGCATCGGCGAGACCGAACCCGAGGTCGCGGTCGCGGACCTGATCGATCAGCTCGAGGAGGAGATGCTCGACGCGGCGCAGTCACTCGAGTTCGAGAAGGCTGCGGGCCTGCGCGACCAGGTGAACCGGCTGAAGTCGGGCGATCTCGCGGGCCGCGAGACCGTCCACAAGAGCGAGCTTGAGGAGCACAAGAGCGGCTCCAACACGCGTGGGAAGCGCGGCAAGCCGGGGGCTGCGGGGTCGAAGACGGGCAAGGCCCAGCGCCGTGGGAAGTCTCGCCGGTGAACACACCTCAGCCCTTCGTGGCCCGCATGCTGAGCCGGGCCGATGCGGCGCTGATGCTCGAGGCCCACCCGGATCTCTTCGATCATCCGGCCCAGCCTGCGCTCGTCGACACGTTCCTTGGTGATGACCGCCACCACATGGCGGGCGTCCTGCTGGACGGAGCCCTGGTCGGCTTTGCGTCCGGTGTGACGTACGTGCATCCCGACAAGGCCGAGACGATGTGGATCAACGAGGTCGGCGTGCTCGAGGCACACCGCCGGCGGGGCATCGGACGCGCCGCGGTACGCACGGTGCTCGACCATGCGAGATCGATCGGGTGCGCACAGGTCTGGCTCGCGACCGAAGCAGACAACACGCCCGCGCTGGCGCTCTACAACTCACTCGACGGGCGAGAAGAAAGGGAGATCGTCACATTCGAGTGGGGCACCGATCCGAGCCGATGATCCACCGGTGACGATGACCACCCCGCGCAACCTGACCTACCCCGAGCCCGGCATCCCGGGGTGGATGCACCTCGATTCGATGCACTTCCTGTCTGGGGCGGTCCGCGAGGCGCGCGCCGAGCGGTGCATCGAGATCGGCTCGTTCTTCGGCCGGTCGGCCTACGCGATCTGCACCGCCCTGGCCGAGCGCTCCGCGAGCACCTCGCTGGTGTGCGTCGACCGGTGGTCCCAGGCGCTCACCGAGGCCTACCTTGCCTCGCCGCACATGGCCGAGATGTTCTCCTGGTTCGACCCATCAGTCCGCCGGTCGTACGCCGAGGCCTGCGAGGGCGGCTCGGCCCGCGACGCGTTCGAGCACACGATGGGGTCGTTCGCCTTCATGCGCGACCGTATCGAGATGCTGCAGTGCGATTCAGAAGTTCTGTCGCAGGAGTTGCCAGCGGATCGGCGTTTCGACTTCGCCTTCGTCGACGGCGATCACACCGAAGCCGGTGTCCGCCGCGACGTCCTGACCGTCCTCGGTCACCTCGATCCCAACGCCACGGTCGTGTTGGATGATTGCTTCGACCGATTCCCCGGCGTGGTGCGGTTCGTCGACGAGTTGGTCGATCACGCTGGTGTTGAGTCCGTCGACCGGCATCGCGGGCTCGTCCGGCTCGTCGTGCAGGATCCGGCGTCCCTCCGCGCGGCGCTCAGAACCACCGGATCCGCTTGATCGCCACCATCAGCAGCACGGTCAGCGAGATTCACACCGGTGCATGAGTGAATTGGGCAGCACGGAATCAGCGCACGGCCCACGGACCATCCGGGTGCCGTAGAGACATCGCAACACGATTTCTCCACGATCGTGGACGCTCCTCGTGGAGAAGGCGGCACCGCCTCCACGGCACTCGGAGGCGGCCGCGAGATCCGGCGCACGAACGCAGCACCACGACGAGCAGGCCCGCTTCGTTCGGTTGGTTGAACACCATCGCGGAGGAGGTCATCGCGCCGGCTCGACCGAGGCAATCTCCAGGATGCCGAGCCCCGCGATCTCGCTCATCGCCCCGCGGACGACCACGGGCTGGGCGACCAGGTCGCGGATCTGGGCCTCCCATATGGGCTGATCTCGCCACCCCGTTACCAGGACAAGCGGCTGCGACGTGTCCACCGGCGCGAGCATCATCGGGAGCCCGCTCTCGATGCACTGGATCGCGCACGCCTTGTGCGCCTTGCCGTCGCCGGGCTTCATCGCGCCGAGGTAGCACTTGCCGTCGACCAGCTCGCCGACGATCGCCACCTCGCCCACGACCGACCGCTCGGGCATGCTCGGTACGCCCCCGAGCGGGCGGATCGCGGTGTCGTCGGGCACCAGCGAGATCATCTCCCGCCGCTCGCGCGCGAGCCGCCACCCGGTGAGCTCGACGACCGTCCCATCGTGCGGGCCGAGCCGCTCGTGCTCACCGAACTTGATGTCCGAGACCACCGGCATCGCGACGGTCTCGCCCGAGTCGTCCGTCGTGATCAGCATGGGGTAGGGCTCGATCACCACCGTGCCCGTCCACGTGCTTGTGGCGCTCTCCCACACCGCATCGCCGACATCGCGGAGGTGCCACGCGCACACCGCCGAGATCGCAAACAGGCCCCACAGGATCACCGGCGCGACAACTCGCACGAATGTGCGCACACGCGGCGGCATCGGGAGGTAGCCCACGTAGAGCTGGCCCTGACCGCTCACGACGCACCCCCGGTGCCCGCGTTCGGAATCACCACACCGGGGGTCGGTGTCCCCGGCGCGTTCGGCTCGCGCTTCACCAGCACGCGGTCGCCCTCGACACGCAGCTCGTAGGTTGGCACCTTCTCGGTGTACGGCGGCGGCGACTGGCCATCGCCGGGGCGGTACTGGTACCCATGCCACGGGCAGGTCACGCACCCATCGATGATCCGCCCCTCGCCGAGCGGGCCGCCCTGGTGCTTGCACACGTTGGAGAGGGCGTGCAGATGGTCGCCGTCGCGGAAGATCGCGATCCGCTCGCCGCCCGGTGGGCAGATCACGCGAGCCGCGCCATCTGCGATGTCGCTCGGCGTGTCGATCTCGATCCACCCCTCCCCGTCGGCCGCCTGCGTGCGCGCATCGCGTGTGTTTTCGCGTACGCCGGCTGCCACATGCAGGGCCGAGAGCCCGACCACGCCAACGCCCATCAGCGCCGGATAGACAGCACTCACCGAGCCCTGCAGCGCACCAAAGCCCACATGCGCGATCAGCAGGGCGTACGCGACGTACACGCCCATGTGCAGCGTCTTCCACGCGCGGTGGCCGAGGGTTGCGAGCCAGAAGTCGTGGCTGGTCGCCGCCATCACAAACAACACGAGCAGCGCCAGGAACCCGAGCCACTCGAAGGGCACGCCGGTCACACCGCCGCCCCACCCGTACCCGCCGAGGACCGCTGAGAGCGCGTTGTTCTCGCCGAAGCCGCCGTAATACCCGATGCTCAGGAACCCGTGCAGAAACGCCACGAGGAACATCGTCACGCCGAGGTGCCGCCGGTTGTAGAGCAGCGGCGCGAACCGGCGATCGAGCCGCGCGAGCGGGCCGATCGCCAGGATCACGTGCAGCATCGCGATCGCGGTCACACCGAGCGCCCGGATCACGAGCGTCGGTGCCCCTTCGTTCGCGGTGCCCGGCTGAAGCACCGCGCTCACGCCCACAAACCCGAGGATCGAGAGCACCACCGCGCCGACCACCAGCAGGTCGTAGACCTTCTTGTGGCGGTTCCACTGGACCCAGACGTACTTCGCGGTCACTCGGTCACCTCGCTCGCCTGCTCGCCGATGCCCACGCTGGGGTCGACCGACGGACGCGCGAGAACGCCCAGCACCAGTGCGCCGAGCGCCATGGGTGCCACGATGAGCCACATCACCAGGTGCGCGCGCCGGTGGGGTTTGGTCACACTGGCTCCTTCTGCTTCTTCACGCCGAGCCACTTGATGGCCAGGACCGGCCACAGCGCCACGCACCCCGGCGCCAGGAGCACCCGCGTGCGCTTCGGCGAGTCGCGGACCACCGGGTCCACGGCACCGATGCCAACCACCAGGAACACGGCGGCGAACACCACACCGATCAACACATACACGCCGAGTAGGCCGAGCGCCGCGTTCACCAGATCCGGAAAGCTCATGCAGGCTCCATGGTGGGATCGCCCACCATCAATCTACAACGTCCACACGGTCTGCACCGCCCAGAGGTAGAACGGGATGCCCACCAGGATGTTGAGCGGGAAGGTGATCGCGAGCGCCATCGGCATCAGCACGCCGTGGCTCGCGCCGGGGATCGCGAGCCGCATCGCCGCTGGCACCGCGATGTACGAGGCGCTGGCGCCCAAGATCACGAATAGAAAGGCATCGCCGACCTCCATGCGCACCAGCCGCGCGAGGCCGAGCCCGAGCGCCGCCTGCACGAGGGGGAGCACCAGCGCCACCGCGACGACGAACACGCCCGCGCGCCGCGCCGGCCCGAGCTGCTTGGCCGCGCGCATACCCGCCTCCAGAAGGAACAGCACGAGCACGCCGTGAAAGATGTCATCGCAGAACGGCTCGAGCGTCTCCCATCCCTTTTGCCCCGTGATGAGCCCGACGAGCATCGAACCCACGAGCAGGAACACCGGCCCGCCGACGACCGCCTCGTGCATCGCCGACTTGAGCCCGCCGGTCTCCGTGCCGAGGCCGGCTCGCCGATCGCCCATCCGGTGGATGAGCACCGCGGCGACGATCGCGGGCGACTCCATCAGCGCGAGCGCCGCGACCATGTACCCGCCGTAGGGAATGCCGGAGGCCTCGAGAAAATTCGTTGCGGTGATGAACGTCACGACGCTCACCGACCCATAGGCCGCCGCGACCGCCGACGCGTCGTGGTGGTTGAACCTGGCCCGCAGCACCGGGTACACGGCGAAGGGGATCAGAAACGAGACGACCACCGCCGCGACCAGGGGCACCAACGCCTCAACCGACAGCCCGGATTGCTCCAGCGCCACACCACCCTTGAACCCGATCGCCCAGAGCAGGTACAGGCTGAATAGCTTGGTGATGGTCTCGGGGATCGCCAGGTCGGACCGCACGGCCCGGGCGAGCATCCCCAAGGCGAAGAACAGGATCGGTGGGCTCAGGAGGTTGGCGAAGGCCGCATCGAGATCCATCGCGAGAAGGTACCAGCGGCGGGTGTGCGTCACCCCGGATGATCGCCCAAAGCGAAGATCTCGAGCCTGAGACGCCCGATCGCAGCGGACCATTCGCCACTTTCACCCACCAACCACTTGACACCGAACGATCCGTGGCCACCATACGACCATGTTTCGGCCCTCCCTCCAACTCGCCCTCGGCGCCCTCCTCCTTACGAGGCGGGACGCGAGCCGTGGCGGCCGGCACTCGTCCTGACAAACCACGAATCTCCTTGACGGGTGTGACCCACCCCTGACCCAGCCCGCCCTCTCGCCGCGGGCCGGTGTTGTTCCGGCACCGCATCGCCCGAAACACCGAAGTCACCTGCACACCTCGAATCACCAGCCCGAGACCCGATCCATGAGCACACCCTCCGATCCCAATCAACTGATCGTCTTCGACACCACGCTCCGGGACGGCGAGCAGTCGCCCGGGTGCTCGATGCACACGCACGAGAAGCTCCGCGTCGGCGAGGCCCTGGCGGCGCTCGGTGTGGATGTGATCGAGGCGGGGTTCCCGATCGCGTCGCAGGGCGATTTCGAGTCGGTCCGCGAGATCGCGAGACGGATCGAGGGGCCGACCATCGCGGGGCTGGCCCGGTGTCAGTCGGGCGACATCGACCGGGCGTGGGAAGCGGTGAAGGACAACCCACGGCCGAGGATCCACGTCTTCCTCGCCACCAGCGCGATCCACCGCGAGCACAAGCTCAAGATGGCCAAGGAGGAGATTGTGCGCCGCGCGGTCGCGGGCGTCGAGCGGGCCCGCGAGCACTGCGAGGATGTCGAGTTCAGCCCCGAGGACGCGTCGCGGACCGAGCCCGACTTCTTGGCCGAGGTCGTTGAGAAGGCGATCGAGGCCGGGGCCACGACGCTCAACATCCCCGACACGGTGGGCTACTCCGTGCCGCACGAGTACGGCGAGGTCTTCGCCATGCTCCGCCGGACGGTGCGCGGCATCGAGCACGTCGTGCTCAGTGCGCATTGCCACGATGATCTCGGCCTCGCGGTGGCCAACTCGCTTGCTGCGGTGCAGAACGGGGCGCGGCAGGTCGAGTGCACGATCAACGGCATCGGCGAGCGCGCGGGCAACGCGGCGCTCGAAGAGATCGTGATGGGCGTGCGGATGCGCGGCGAGGCGCTCGACGGCGTGACGACCACGATCGAGACCGAGCGGCTGTGCGGTGTGAGCCGCATGCTCGCGATGATCACCGGCACCCGGCTCCCGCGGAACAAGGCGATCGTCGGTGCCAACGCCTTTGCGCACGAATCGGGCATTCATCAGCACGGCGTGCTCTCGAGCCGCGCAACCTACGAGATCATGGACCCTAAGTGGGTCGGGGCCGACAAGAGCCAGCTCGTACTCGGCAAGCACTCGGGCAAGCACGCGGTGCGCGACCGTGTGCGCGCGCTCGGCTACTCCATCACCGAGGAGTCGCTCGAGGGGCTGATGCCACGCCTGAAGGCACTCGCCGACCGCAAGAAGTCGATCTACGACCGTGACCTCGAGGCCCTGCTCGTCGAGGAAGACGATGCGGCCCTCGACGGCCCCTGGAAGCTCGAGCGGCTCCACACCTCCGCGGGCACCGATTCGCAGGCGACCGCGACGGTCGTGCTCACCCACGCCGAGGGCGGCAAGCGGACCGAGGCCGCGGTCGGTGATGGCCCGGTGCACGCGGTGTTCGAGTCGATCCGCCTCGCTGCGGGTGTTGAGCTCTCGCTCAAGGAGTTCGAGGTCCGCAACCTGACCGCGGGCGAGGATGCGCAGGGCGAGGCGATCGTTGATGTGACGCGCGACGGCCGGACCTACCGTGGCCGTGGGCTCAGCACCGACATCATCGAGGCATCAGCCGAGGCCATTCTTGACGTTGTGAACCGCCTTGTGCGCATGGACGCGCGAGCCGAGGACACCACCATCGCCTACGCCGGCCACGGGGCGGACTAAACAATCAAGTTCAGCCGTTCGCGGAGGCATCTTGCCCCCCGCGAACGCTGGCCAATGTCCACGGAGGCTGGAAGCCTCCGCCACCGAGTTCAAGCGGTACACACACACATGACCATGCCACACACACTCCTCGACAAGATCTGGGCAGCCCACGAGGTGGTGCCCGAGTCCGCCGATGCGCCCGCGGTGCTGTACATCGACCTGCACCTCGTACACGAGGTCACCTCGCCGCAGGCGTTCACCGAGCTCAAGCGGCGTGGACTCACCGTCCGCCGGCCCGACCGCTCGCTTGCGACGATGGACCACTCGACGCCCACGCTCCCGGCGCCCGGACCGGGCTTACCGCTCCCGATCGTCAACGATCAGGCGGCGTCGCAAATCGCGGCCCTCGCTGACCACTGCCGCGAATTCGGCATCCGACTTGCCGACATGGACTCGCCCGACCGAGGCATCGTCCACGTGATGGGCCCCGAGCAGGGCGCCACGCACCCGGGCATGACCATCGTCTGCGGTGACTCGCACACCTCGACACATGGCGCCTTCGGCGCCCTCGCCTTCGGCATCGGCACCTCCGAGGTCGGGCACGTGCTCGCGACGCAGTGCCTGCTTCAGCGGAAGCCGAGGAGCATGGCGATCCAGGTCGATGGCGAGCTACCGCCCGGCGTGTTCGCGAAAGACCTGATCCTGGCGATTATCGCAACCGTCGGCGTGGGTGGCGGGACCGGGCACGCGTTCGAGTACCGCGGCGAGGCGGTCCACCGGCTCACGATGGAAGAGCGGATGACGATCTGCAACATGTCGATCGAAGGCGGCGCGCGAGCGGGGATGGTCGCGCCGGACGAGACGACCTTCGCGTACGTCGAAGGCCGGGCCCTCGCGCCGACCGGGAGTGACTGGGAGCGGGCGCTCGATCGATGGCGCTCGCTCGCGAGCGATGAAGGCGCCGCGTTCGACAAGACCGTGCATCTCGACGCTGCGGACCTGCGACCGATGGTCACCTGGGGCACTAACCCCGCCGCAGCGACGGGCATCGATGGTCGTACGCCGAGCGACACCGGCGACGACGCCGAGGCCCGCGCACTCGAGTACATGGGGCTCAGCGCCGGTCAGCCGATGGCGGGGCAAAGGATCGATGTCGCGTTCATCGGGAGCTGCACGAACAGCAGGATGAGCGACCTGCGCCGGGCCGCGGAGGTGCTGCGCGGCCGGCGAGTCGCCGACCATGTGCGCATGCTCGTGGTGCCCGGTTCGCAGCGTGTCAAGGCGCAGGCCGAGGCCGAGGGGCTCGACGAGGTGTTCACGCTCGCCGGCGCGGAGTGGCGGGAGTCGGGGTGCTCGATGTGCATCGCCATGAACGGCGACTCGGTCGACCGCGGCGAGTACGCGGTGAGCACCTCCAACCGCAACTTCGAGGGCCGACAGGGGCAGGGCGCGCGCACGTTCCTCGCGAGCCCGGCGACGGTCGCAGCGTCCGCGGTCGCGGGGTGCTTGGCCGACCCGCGTGATTATCTGCGCGGCGACGAATTCACCACCGCCCCGGCGCCCGAAGGAGCCGCCGCATGAACGAGCCCATCACCCTGATCCGCTCGCGGGCGGTGCATCTCGCCCAGCCGAACATCGACACCGACCAGATCATCCCCGCGCGCTTCCTCACCACCTCGACTCGCGACGGGCTCGGCGAGCACGCCTTCGCCGATTGGCGCGTTCAGCAGCCGAACTGCCCGCTCGATGCCCCCGAAGCTGCCGAGTGCGGGATCATCCTCGCGGGGCACAACTTCGGGTGCGGCAGCTCGCGCGAGCACGCCGCGTGGGCCCTGGGTGGCATCGGCGTGAAGGCCGTGCTCTCGACGCGGATCGCGGACATCTTCACCTCGAACGCGCTTAAGAACGGCATCGTCCCCGCGACGATCACCGAGGCCGCCTACGACGCGCTGAGTGCGGAGGCGTGGCCAGAGGTGGAGGTCGACGTTGAGGCGTGCGAGGTGCGGCACAGGGGGCGCACGCTCTGCGAGTTCCCCATCGAGCCGTTCGCACGGCGGTGCCTGCTGGAGGGTGTGGATCAGCTCGGGTTCCTGTTGGGGCAGGAGGAGGCGATCGCGGCCTATGAAACAGCGCGCACCTAGTCAGAGCCGCGGGCGCGAGCACGCGCACCAGGCTCGGTGCCGGTATGGCCGACCGGGAGACCGACGACTCGGAGCGTCCTCATCGCAACCGGCGCGTGGACGTCGGGCGTGCGTGCTCGCGCCCGCGGCTCTGATATAAGGCTGGTATGGCGTCGTTCACGATTGTTGTGCTGCCGGGGGATGGCATCGGGCCCGAGGTGACGGTGCAGGCGGTCCGCGTGCTCGGTGCGGTCGGTGAGCGGTTCGGGCACGCGTTCACCTTCGAGACGCACGCGATCGGCGGCGCGGCGGTGGATGCGTCGAAGGACCCGCTGCCACCGGCGACGCTCGACGCGTGCCGGTCGTGCCACGCGATCCTGCTGGGCGCGGTGGGCGGGCCGAAGTGGGACGGCGTGGACCCCGCGATCCGCCCGGAGAAGGGGCTGCTGCGGATCCGCGGCGAGCTCGGGCTGTTCGCGAATCTGCGTCCGACTGTGGTTCACGAGCGGTTGATCGACCGGAGCCCGCTCCGCCCGGAGATCGCGCGGGGCACCGACGTGACGATCGTCCGTGAGCTGACCGGAGGGATCTACTTCGGCGAGAAGACCGAGGGCGACGAGGAGGCTATCGACCGGTGTACGTATTCTGGTGCGGAGGTCGAGCGGATCGCACGGCTCGCGGGGACGATCGCTCGGGGGCGGCGGGGACGGGTCTGCTCGGTCGACAAGGCGAACGTGCTTGCGACCAGCCGCCTCTGGCGACGGACGGTCGAGCGACTCTTCGCGGAGGAGTTCCCGGATGTCGAGCTCGAGCACGCCCTGGTCGATTCGACCGCGATGCGGCTCGTGAGTCACCCGGCGCACTTCGACGTGATGCTCACGGAGAACATGTTCGGCGACATTCTGTCCGATCAGGCTGCGGCGCTGACGGGCACGCTCGGGCTCGCGCCCTCCGCCTCGATGGGCGCGAGCCGGCCGGGGCTCTTCGAGCCGGTACACGGCTCGGCGCCGGACATCGCGGGCCTGGGCAAAGCAAACCCTTACGCGACGATCCTCTCCGCAGCGATGCTGCTTCGCGATGGGCTCGGACTCGCGGACGAGGCGGCTGCGGTTGAGGCCGCGGTAGCCGAGTGTCTCGACGCGGGGCTCCTGACGCCCGACCTTGATCCGGCGTCGAAGCACACGACGGGTGCGATCGGCGCCGCGGTGATAGAGCGGGTGCGGGCGGCCTCTCTCGCGTAGTGGTGCGACATATCCGAGCCGCGTGCGCGAGCACGGGCGCCAGACTCAAGGCAACAACGCACCGCAGAGCAGGTCAGCAGATGCGGACCTTTGATCCGCTCCTTGCTGATTTCTTGCTCTGCGGCTCCTGGCCCTGGCGCGCGTGCTCACGCACACGGCTCGGGGTCGGTCCGGTCACGATCGCATCGCGAACGCTGCGGCGAGAAGTTCGTCGGCCGATGGGTCTTCGAGCGTTGACGCGGCACGATGCACGAGCGACTCCGCGTCGACGCGTGTCTCGCCGAGTTGGATGAGCGCCGCGACCGCGGTGGCTTCGACGGATGACGACCCTGCGGCTGTGGCGGGTGCGCCGCTCGCCGCACCGGGTGGCGACGCGACCGCGAACTCGCTCACGCGGTCGTGCAGCTCGGCCGCGATCGCCTCGGCGGTCCGCTTGCCGATCTCGGGGAGCGTGGTGAGCCGCTTCACGTCGCGGGCCGCGATCGCGGTCGCGATATCGGCGACGGGCATCGCCATGGCCCGCAGCGCCCGGCGCATGCCGATGCCCTTGACTGTGGTGAACAGTTCGAAGAACCGGCGGTCCGCTTCGGCGGCGAAGCCGAGCATCCGCGGCGTGAGGTGCGACCCCTGGCCGCTCGCCTCGTAGTACTCCAGCGTGTGCAGCGTGACGCGTTCGCCGAGGCGCTCGGTCAGCAACGCCGCATCGACCGCTGGCACGAGCACACGCCGGGCGATCGAGCCATCGGCTGACGAAATGATCGCCGACCCACCCTCCACCGCGTCGAGCACACCGCTCAGCCGAACGATCATCGCGGCACCCTACCCGTTCACGCGTTCATCGCCTCGACCCGGGCCTCGAACTCGGGCTCGAGCGGCTGGAGCATCTGCTCGGCATCGTGGTACCGCCCGTCCATGCCGACCACGTACAGCCGCTCGTCGATGACCTGCGGCACCCGCTCGGCCTCAGGCCACCCCGTCGCCCCCTTGAAACGCTCGAAGATGTC
Organism: Planctomycetota bacterium; assembly: GCA_038747915.1. GTDB lineage: Bacteria > Planctomycetota > Phycisphaerae > Phycisphaerales > UBA1924 > JBCDAP01. The sequence goes on from JBCDJJ010000062.1 coordinate 12,887, forward strand.
CGTGCGGATCTCGGCCGCGCTCAGCTTCGAGTGCGCGTAGTTGATCGGCGGGAGAAAACGCACCACCGACTCGCTCGCGAGCCACAGGCTCGCCCACGCCGGGTCGCGCGGCGGCGTTCCGGAGATCACCACGGGCAGCACCATCGCCTTGGCACGTCGGACCAGCAGCCCGATGCCCTCCTTGAACGGCAGCAGCGTCTCCGGCGGCCGCGCGATGTGCCCCTCCGGAAAGATCCCGATGCACCCGCCGTGCTTCAGATGCGCCACCGCAGCGCGCACCGAAGTGCCCGACTGCCGCTCGCGGTCCACGAAGATGACACGCGAGACCCGCCAGAACCACTCGAGAACCGGCAGCCGCATGTCCTCCGCCATCATCCACCGCACCTCGAACGGCATCCCGCACTGGACGAGCAGCGGGTCGATCCCAGCGGTGTGGTTGCACACCACGATGATGGGCGGCTCGTCATCGCTCACCCACCCACCACCCGGCGGGTGACTCGCGAAGGTCCGGCGCGGCACATGCTCGAGCCCCTCGTACCGCACCTTGTGGAGCACTCTGGTGTACGTCTGCGTGAACCGCAGGAGGAAGTGCAGCAGCACCTCATCGGTGTCGCGGAGCGTGGCCGAGTTGATCCACCACGCCGCGACGGCGAGCGCCGCCCACCCCAACGCGAGTATCAGGCCCACGACGAGCACCGCTGTCATCCGTGGTGTCTCCGGTGAGTCAGCGCGGCGTATCTACCCGAATCACTCATCGCCCAGCACGCTCCGAGGCGCCGATCGCCTGGTGAGCAATGTCACGGCGCCACAGGGCGCCATCGAAGCCGATGCACTCGCACGCGGCATTGGCCCGGTCGCGGGCCTCGCCGATCGATGGTGCGGTCGCGGTCACGCTCAGCACCCGCCCGCCCGCTGCGACGATCGAGCCACCGCGACGCCCGGTGCCCGCGTGGAAGAGCTCGACGCCGGGCATTGCACCGGCCTCGTCGAGCCCGGAGATCGTTTGCCCGGTGGTCGGCCCTGTCGGGTAGCCAGGGCTCGCCATGGTCACGCACACCGCGGCGTCGTTCTTCATCCCCCATTGCGCCTCCTCGAGCGAGCCGGTCGCGCACCGCCACAGCAGCGCCGCGAGGTCGCCCTCGAGCAGCCGCATCAGCACTTGACACTCCGGATCGCCGAAACGCACGTTGTATTCCAGCACCTTCGGGCCGGCGTGCGTCAGCATCAGCCCGACATACAGCACACCGCGGTACTCGATGCCCTCCCGCCGCAGCGCATCGATCGTCGGCACCACGATCTCGCGGACCACATCGTCGGTCTGCCGATCACTCAGCACCGGCGTGGGCGCGTACGCGCCCATGCCGCCCGTGTTCGGGCCGGTGTCGCCCTCGGTGAGCCGCTTGTGATCCTGGCAGCTCGGGAGCAGCGCGACCGTCCGCCCATCGCACAGCGCGAAGACTGAGACCTCGGGTCCGCTCATCCGCTCCTCGATCAGGATCGATCGGCCGGCTTCGCCGAACGCGCCGTCGACCATCGCGGCCTCGACCGCACCGAGCGCCTCGCCGATCGAGTCGGGCACGCTCACGCCCTTGCCGGCGGCAAGGCCGCTCGCCTTGATCACCGGTGGCTCCTCGCGCGATTCGACGTACGCCCGCGCGGCCTCCACATCGTGGAAGACCCGGGCGTCGGCGGTCGGGATCGAGGCGGCCCGCATGAGCTGTTTCGCCCAGGCCTTGCTCGACTCGAGCTGCGCGGCCTCTGTAGTGGGCCCGAAGACCGCGAAGTCGTGCTCCACCTCACCGATCGACCGGCTCTCGGTGAGCTGGTCGACAATACCCCCAGCCAGCGGCGCCTCGGGCCCGACCACGACCAGATTGATCCGCTCGCGCGCGATGAACTGCTCGAGCCGGTAGAGCTCCTTCACCGACCACGCGTGGTCAACGCTCTTGGCGATCGCTCGCAGCCCGGGGTTCTGCTCGCCTGTCGCTGTCGTGTACAGCGTCTTCACCCGCGACGACTGTTTGAGCCGCCAGGCGAGCGCGTGCTCCCGTCCCCCCTCGCCGACGACGAGCACCGAGAGCTGTTCGGGGACCTCGCCCCCACGCCGACCACCACCTGCGTGCCTCTTACCCATATCCGCGCATCATAGAGCACGCGGCACGAGCACTCCGAGTGACCGACGCCGTACCCAGCGCCCGGGTACCCGGCTACTCGCGAAACGAGAAGCCGGATCGAGCGACGGTTCGGTGGTGGGAGCGTCTCGCTCCCACGAACACCAGATCATCCGTGCCGGCGGTCTTTCGCGCGGGCGAGACGCTTCCACCACCGCCTGTTCCGGTCGTGTGCCCGGGTGCCGTGGTTCTCACCTTCGGCGAGTGCCACGGCACCCGGAGATCGACTCATGGAGTCTTAGCCAAAGACGACGGTCCGCCGACCGAGTGTGAGCACGCGGTCGTCCAGGTGCACCCGCGCCGCCTCCGCGAGCACGAGCCGTTCGAGATCACGGCCCTTGCGCACGAGGTCGGCCACCGCGTCCCGATGTGTCACGCCCGCGGTCCGCTGCGCGATGATGGGGCCCTCGTCGAGCTCATCGGTCACGTAGTGGCTTGTGGCCCCGATCAACTTGACACCACGCTCGTGCGCACGGTGGTAGGGCCTCGCACCCGCGAACGCCGGCAGAAACGAGTGGTGGATGTTGATGATCCGGCTCGGGTAGGCCGCGACGAAGCGCGGCGTGAGCACCTGCATGTACCGGGCGAGGATCACGAGATCGACATCGAGCTCGCCGAGGAGCGCCATCGCGGTTCGCTCCTGCTCGGCTTTGGTCTCGGGCGTTACCGGCAGGTGGTGGAACGCCAGTCCACCGGCCTCGACCTGGGCCCGGCAAACCTCGTGGTTGGAGATCACCCCCACCACCTCGCCGCCGGCCTCGCCACCAAGCTCGCCCCGCCCGAACCGCCACAGCAGGTCGGCTAGGCAATGATCTTCCTGAGAGACGAAGATCGCCACTCGCTTCGGCCGGTCGCACCACTCGCACCGCGCGTTGAGCAGGAACCGCTCGCGGACCGGTGCGAACGACTCGTCGAACTCGCCCGGCCCGATGTCGAGCGTGCCCCGCTCGACCTCGACCCGCATGAAGAACGCGTTGGAGTCGGGGTCGACGTGCTGATCGAGGTCGACGATGTTCCCGCCTCGATCATGGATGAACGAGGTCACCGACGCGACCACGCCGCGGGCATCGGGGCACGAGATGAGGAGGCGGGCGGTGTGGGACATGCCGGGGCGGATCGTGAGGCAAGATTGCCGCGACGGCAAGCATCCCCGGGATACGCGCACAAAAAAGGCAGGCGGCCCGTGCGCCGCCTGCCCGATGCTTCCCGCACTCAACGTTGGGGACGTCGGAGTTACGGATCGTTTGATGTCACATCATGGTCGGGCGAGAACATCGTCACACCGGGCCATGAGGGTGAAGTCGTCGTGAGTGGCTCACACGCGAACCACATCATGACTCACACAACGTGCGAATCCGCACGCCCGCAGGCAACGTGGATATTCCCAACACACCAATAATTTCTTCGTTGGGGGCTTTCCCCCGCGCTCACCGGAGCGCGAAGCCGGCTCGGCGCCTCACTCAGAGCCGCCCGACCGGATCGAGCAGCACCACAACCAAGGAAGCCTCACGACCGCCTTGACTCGCTCGATACTCGCCATAAGCTGTTGCCGCTAAGGGATTTGAAACTCTCACCGCGCAAGTGAAAGCAGTCAAAATGCGACATGTGTTGTGGTCTTCCGCCGCTGTGGCCGCGATGGGGTCGTTGGCTCACGCCGCGATCACGCTCGACGAATTCTCGGACCAGTTCGACGGAGCGGGCTTCTTCGGCTCGCTCGATGTGGGCGCCAATTCGGCGGACTCGTCCTCGCAAACCGGCCTGAGCGGTGTGTTCGGCGGCGAGCGCGACGGCACGCTCACCCAGGTGACCGGCGGCGCCTCCTCGAGCAGCGGCTTCGGCTTCTTCGACCTCTCCACCGATGCCAGTGCCGACGCCACCGTCACGCTGACCTACGGCCTCGGCGGCATCGCCGACCTCACCGAGGGCGGCCAGAACACGCTGTTCGGCTTCATCGTCGAGTTCACCGATCTCGGACCCGGCCGTCAGATCGACTTCGTACTGACCATCGAGGACGAAGCCGGCGACTCGCACACCGAGACCGTACGCATCACCGATGTCGCGGTGGGGTACGACGTGCAGACGTTCCTGGACATCGCGGATCAGTTGGATGCTCAGAACGGCCCCGGCTCGGGCGACAGCGCCCGTGCCTTCGCCGACACCATCACGGCGCCGTTCCCTGTGCTGTTCTCACTGGGTGCGTTCACCGCGGCCGGCGTGGACCTCACCGCGGCCGACACGGTGTCGTTCTCGATCGACCCGGTGGATTCGCTCGCGACCGATACTCTGATCGGTGAGCTGCTCTTCACGAGCTTCATCCCCGCGCCCGGTGTCCTGCCGCTCGGTGCCGGTTCGCTCGCGCTCGGTCTCCGCCGCCGGCGGTGAGCCCCAACCACGCTTAGACGATCGCTGTCATTCCATCACCGGAATAGAAGTACCGCGTGAGGTGGAAGAACACCGGCGCGGCGAACGTCAGCGAATCGAGGCGGTCGAGCACACCGCCATGGCCGGGGATCAGGTCCGAGTAATCCTTCACGCCGAGGTCGCGCTTCACGGCCGACATAGTGAGGTCACCGAGCACCCCCATGACAGCGATTGCTGCGGCCAGCCCCGCTGCACCGGCAACCCCAAACGGCGTGACCGTCGACATCGCCGCCCCGACCGCGACCGACCCAACCAGCCCGCCGATCATCCCCTCGATCGTCTTGTTCGGACTCACCCGCGGGGCAAGCGGGCGACGGCCGAAGAGCGAGCCGACGATGTACTGAAACACATCGTTGAGCTGCACGATCAGCACGAGGAAGAACAGTAAGGCCGCATTCGACGTCTCGGACCCCGGAATATCGAGCGTCAGAATCGCCGGCACGTGGCTGACGAAGTAGACGCACGACAGCAGTCCCCACTGGATCTTGCTCGTCCGCTCGAGAAACGACTCGGTCTCCCCCGCCGCGGCGATCCGAGCCGGGATCAAGATGAAGGCGTATACCGGGATGAAGATCGAGAACAGGCCGTAGCGCTCCTGCGCGACCAGCAGGTACTGGATCGGGATCACAAAGAAGAAAGCCCAGAAGAGCGCGCGGTGATCACCCCGCCGTGTCGGGGTGAGCGTGATGAACTCGCGAAAGGCGAGGAACGAGCTGGCCGCAAAGAGCACGATCGTGCCGACGCCGCCGATCAGAACCGAGGCGACAAAGACCCCCGCCATGATCCACCACGACCGCATCCGCGCCGCCAGATTGCGGGCCATGGATCGGCCCCGATCCGATCGAGCCGTCCGCGCGACGATCGCCGCGGCGATGCTGCCGAGCACCAACGCCCCGAACACCACAGCGAGCAGCGTGACCATCGACGGGTCGTTCATGGACCCACGCTCCGCAGCTCACGGAGCGCGGTCGTCGCTCGGTCGAGGAATACAGCCTTGCCTTCATCCGAGAAAAGACGGATCGGGGGGCCGAAGGTTGTCGCCACCACCATCGGAACGGGCAGCACCTCTCCCTTTGGCAGCACGCGGCTCAGATTCTCGATCCATACCGGCACGAGGTCGACATCGGTGAGCCGCCGCGCGATGTGCCACAGCCCGGGACGAAGTGGCCCGAGTTCCGCTCCTTCCCCGCGCGTCCCCTCCGGAAACATGATGACCGACTCACCGGCCCCGAGACACGCGCAGATTGCTCGCACGGGGTTTTTCTGCTTCGTCACATGCTCACGATCGAAGAGGATCGCACGGAACGCTCGCTCGGCGAGGAGCCGTCGAACAGGTCCCCGTTGCCAGTAGTCACCCGCTGCCAAGACGCGGCACCGGCGCCGGCACCCACGCGGTAACGAACTCCAGACAACAACAGCGTCGAGATTACTCGTGTGATTCGCGAAGTAGAGACGTGGCGCATCGCCGATGATGTGCTCCAAGCCCCGCGCATGACACCCGCACATCACCTTCAGAGTCATTGCCAGCCCGTCACGGATCATCGCGGTGCTCCAGTACACGAACCGCAGCACTGAGTCGCAGTGCCGTCGTCAGAACACATCCCACAAAGACGAGTACGAGTCCTGCCGATACGGCAAAGGCCGATCCGACCATCAACCGCTCCACCGCAGCACCAGCACACGCGACACCAAGCACCGCCATTCTGTGAGGCTTGGCCATCGGTCCGCGAAAGTCATGGGAGAGCCCGAGTGTCGCCCCAAGCACACGCACATACGCGGTGAGCAGTGCCGCGACCGCGGCGACCCATCCGAGCGTAGCGCCCCACTGGAAACTGACACTCGCGGCATATCCAGCACCCACGAACAACACCACGTCGGATACACGATCCGGTAGGTCATTAAAAATCGGCCCGGATGCGGTCGCGCGGCCGCCCTCGACCGCGATCATGCCATCGAGCAAATTGCACAGGCTCCGCAGGACGATGGCCAGAACACCAAGGACAAGCAACACCGCTGCAACGATGTTGCCGGTCACGGCCGTCACGCCAATCGCAACACCACCCGCACCAGCCATCAGCACACTTGTGACCGAGACGGCGTTGGGCGTGACACCTCGGCTCCCGAGAGACGCGGCCATCCATCCGGCCCAAGCTGCGCCGCGAGCGGCGATCGGCCGACGGGCTGTCAGATCGATCTGAGACTCGGGATCGTCCGCTGCCACGCTGCCCTCCGTATCGAACAACAAGAGGTCAGCTTACTTGGGTAAGGCCACGGACCGCTTTCGGTGGCCCGCCTCACTCCACCGTCACACTCTTCGCCAGGTTCCGCGGCTTGTCCACGTCGTGCCCGCGCGCCACCGCGGCGTAGTAGGCCATGAGCTGGAGCGGTACAACCGTCAGCAGCGGGCTCATCCACTCCGGGCACTCGGGCACGAAGATCACATCCTGGGCGAGGTTGCCGATCTGCTGATCTCCCTCCGTCGCGACCGCGATCACGTGACCGCCGCGGCTCCGCACCTCCTCGATGTTGCTCAGCACTTTCTCGTACTGATCACCCGAGTTCGCGACGAAAACGCACGGCATGCCATCGTCGATCAAGGCGATGGGGCCGTGCTTCATCTCGGCAGCGGGCATGCCCTCGGCGTGGATGTAGGAGATCTCCTTGAGCTTGAGCGCCCCCTCCATCGCGACCGGGTAGTTCACACCACGGCCGAGGAAGAGCCAGTTCTCCCGATCGATGTACTTCTCCGTGATCGCTTTGATCTCGGGGGCTGCCGAGAGAATCCGCTCGATCTGGTCGGGGATCGCGGCGAACGCATCGAGGAGTCGGGCGCACGCCGCAGGGCCCATGAACTTCCGTCGCGCCATGAAGAGCGTGAGCAGCGTGAGCACCGCCACCTGCCCGGTGAACGCCTTGGTGCTCGCCACGCCGATCTCCGGACCCACGCGCAGGTACACGCCGGCATCGGTGTCACGCGCGATCGTCGAGCCGACCACGTTCACCACACCCATCGTGAAGGCGCCGCGGTCGCGCGCCTCGTGAAGTGCTGCGAGCGTGTCCGCGGTCTCGCCCGACTGGCTCACCGCGATGACCACCGTGTTCTCCTCGATGATCGGGTTGCGGTACCGGAACTCGCTCGCGTACTGGTACTCCGCGGGGTACTTCGCAAGCCCCTCCAGCAGGTACTGCCCGATCATCGCCGCGTGCAGCGCGGTGCCCTGGCCGAGCAGCACGAACCGCTTGGCCTTCACCAGCTCCTTGGCGTGAGCGAGCACCCCGCCCAGCACCACCTTGCCCTCCTTATGGTCGATCCGGCCCGAGATCGTGTTCCGGAGCGACGCCGGCTGCTCGAAGATCTCCTTCTGCATGTAGTGCTCGAACCCGCCGAGCTCGATCTGCTCGAGCTCGAACTCGAGCTGCTGCACCTTCGGTGTGACCTCGATGTCGTCGATCGTCGAGGTCCGAAAGCCATCGCGGGTGATCTTGACGACGTTGTAGTCGTCGAGCGTGATCGCCTGGGCAGTATGAGCCACGATCGCCGAGGCGTCTGACGCGACCACGTACTCCCCGTTGCCCACGCCCACGATCAGCGGGCTGCCCTTGCGCGCACACACCAGAACATCGGGCTCGCGCTTGCAGATCACGGCGATCGCGTACGCCCCGGTCACCTCCTTCAGGGCGTTCTGGACCGCCTTCTCCAGATCGCCGTCGTACAGCTCATCGATCAGCATCGCGAGCACCTCGGTGTCGGTGTCGCTCACGAAGGTCCGGCCTTTGGAAGCCAGGTACTTCCGCAGGGCCGCGTAGTTCTCGATGATCCCGTTGTGGACCAGGGCGATGTTGGGCTGATCGTCGGTGTGCGGGTGGGCGTTGGGCTCGGTCACCCCGCCGTGCGTCGCCCACCGGGTGTGCGCGATCCCGAGCGTGCCGGTAAACCCACCCGCATCTTCGAGCCGGTCCTCCAGCACGCTCACGCGGCCGACCGATTTACACACACTCAGCTCGCCGTTCAGCACACTCACGCCCGCCGAGTCGTACCCGCGGTATTCAAGCCGCTTGAGCCCCTCGAGCAGGATGGCCGCCGCCTGGCGAGTTCCGATATACGCGACGATGCCACACATGCACTTGCCCTCGGGTGTCGTGGGGACGTGAGACCGAAAGCGATGGTACGTCCCTTGGCGACCATGGTGCGGCCCTCACCTCCCTATCCTTGCCCGAACGATGAGCGTCTTCGGCACCAGTTCGACGAGCGATGACCTCTGGGCCGGCCGCCGCGCCGAGGCCAAGCGGGCGCTCGAACCCCTCGCCGCCCGGATGCGGCCGCGGACACTCGACGAGTTCGTCGGGCAGCAGCACATCGTGGGCCGCAGCGATGAGAGCGGGCAGACCTCGAAGCCGCTGCTCCGCCGCATGATCGAGGCGAACACACTCACCTCGATCATCCTGCACGGCCCGCCCGGCACCGGTAAAACCACGCTCGCCCGCGTGATCGCCGAATCGACCGACCGAGTCTTCGTCGCTGAGAACGCGGCCCAGGTGGGCGTCAAGCGGATCCGTCAGCTCTGCGAGGACGCGGCCCGACGCGTCGAGACCGGCGGCAAACGCACCATTTTGTTCCTCGACGAGATCCACCGGTTCTCTCGGTCTCAGCAAGATGTGCTGCTCGACGATGTGGAGCGCGGGCTGATCACGCTGATCGGGGCCACGACCGAGAACCCGCTGTTCACGGTCAACTCGGCGCTGGTGTCGCGGAGCACCCTGTTCAAGCTCGAGCCGCTGAGTGAAGCCGATGTAGCCGAGGTGGTGCACCACGCGCTGACCGACCGCGAGCGCGGGTTCGGCGACCTCGACATCCAGATCACCGACGAGGCGATCGCCCACTGGGCCAAAGTGAGCGACGGCGACGCCCGCCGAGCCCTCAACGCCCTCGAGGTCGCGGTGCTCTCGTCAGCCGGTGGCGGGGGGCGGCCGCCGCCCCCGCCCACCACCCACC